>JBJFIB010000229.1:2241-4531 GCA_051894195.1 Acutalibacteraceae bacterium | reverse complement strand
AGTTTAAGGTTGTACTTTTCAAAATGATAGATTTCGGATTCGTACCAAATATATACACCATCCGTATGTGCATTATCAGCTACAAATACTTCTTCGCCTGAAAATTTATCAAAAACTGGCTGACTTGTATATGCTGAATAAGGGAATTTTTTTAAATATTGAAGAATAACATCTTTATGTTTTATTGCTTTTTCAGAAATTATCTTTTTAAAATTCTCTTTTGATAATTCAGTAATATCATCCTCAACTATAAATTTGTCAAACAAATTACTCACCCCATATTCTCTCAAATACAACATTGTAAATCAAGCTTATCTTTATTATAACAGCATTTTTTGTAATTGCAATATTCTTCACAAAATCAGAAAACAAATGGGTAAGTTTTTACACATCATAAAATACAATTACCCCGTCTGTCGTGCGTCAATTTTGACATTATGACAGACGGGGTGTGTTTTTTCATATTATGATTGAAAATTTCAGACAATAATATTATCAGCTGTTTTCGGGACCTGTACTGATAGTGATTGTGATTTTTGAGCCGTAAGGTGCGAGGTCGCCTGCATTGTAGTTTTCGTAGCCTATAACCTTGCCTGCCTCAACAGTATCGCTTGAAACATAGTTGCCTGTTGCGATAAAGCCCTGATCGCTGAGTGCCTTAACTGCTGTCTGAACGGAATTTCCGCTTATTGCCGGAAGTTCACGGCTTGAAAGTCCCTTGCTGACCGTTACAACAATAGTAACGCCTTTGTCAGCAGAAACGCCGTATTCCGGACTCTGAGATACAATTTCGCCCTCTTTGTATTTGTCGCTGAAAATTTCTTCGTTTGCCTTGACTATCTTGTAATCAGAATTTATTGTTTGTTTTGCGATAATATCGTTATAATTCTGACCTACAAGGTTAGGTATCTGTATCCTGTTCGGGTCGTCGTTTGAATCCTCAGAAACCTGTGAAGATTCCTCGACAGGAGTGCCAAAAAGATTTTCAAATGAATTATTCTGCAACCATATTATTCCGGCAACGAGAAGTATAAGCAGGCAAAGCATAACGGAAAGTAATGCCCACACAAAGCCCGGTATTCCGTTCTTTTTCTTCGGAACATAATTCTGTGCGACTTCACTCTGAATTGCACTGCGTGTTGCCTCAGTCTGAATAGCCTTTACTACGGGAGCAGACGAAAGCTGTGCCTGTAATTTTTCAAAGGTCTGTATTCTGTTGACCTGCATAACCTGTAAACCGCCTGCAAGAGCCGTAACAACATGCGGCGGAAGTCTTTTGAAAACAGCCGTAGGAATAGGCAGTTTGCCGTCAGGTTTACGCTCGTTGCTGTTTTCGGGCAGACGACCTGTCAGTGCATAAAACAGCGTCGCGGTAAAGCCGTAAACATCTGTTGCCTCGTCAAGTCTTGAACCTTTCTGATACTGTTCAAGTGCTGCACAGCCGTCAAAGAGTTCGGGTTCAAAGAAATCACCGGTTTCTCTTATATCCTTTATTGCAAAGCCTGTAAGTCTTAATTTTCCGGAAGAAGTGACAAGAAGATTTTCCGGAGAAATTCCGTAATGACCTATTCCAGCCGTATGAATTGACGAAAGTGTAGTCAAAAGCGGCATAAACAGCGGTCTTGCCGTATTCCAGTCGATACTGCCGCCTCTGCGTTCAATGTACTCTGTGAAAGGAATACAGTCAAACGATTCTTCAACCGTATATGCGGCACCGTTCTCGCTGAAAATATCATAGATAGGAGCTATTGCCGAAAGCTCACGCATTCTTGCAACGGTTCTGTAATATTCAAGGAAATTCTCGGTAAGAGCCTTGTATTTTTCTTCATAACCGCCACGGATAACTACATTTGTTTTACCTTTTGCTCGTCCGCATATACCCGCAGGCATAAATTCGTGAATAATAACAGGTGAATGCATAAAGTTATCATAGCCGATATATCTTGCACCCTCGGCATTGTTGTCGATTTTTTTGCCGACAAGGTAACGCTGTTCCTGTAAAATTGTTCCGAGAGGGAGAAAAGGAGCAGGCTGTTCGCTCGCCCTGTCAAATTTACAATAGGGACAAATCTGTTCACCGTTATTTTCACGCATACAACCTAAACAAAGCTGTGCCATAAACTTTACCGCCATTCTCCGTACAAAATAAACATTATTAACATATATTAAGTATTAACTTAGGGTGTACGGTACCCCATATTATTGCATTATTAAGAATTATAACATAAAGCACTATCAAATTGCAAGTTTTTGCAATTCAATGTTATTCTGATTACAAAATTGTAAACAC
>JBJFIB010000229.1:0-2141 GCA_051894195.1 Acutalibacteraceae bacterium | reverse complement strand
TTTTGTTAATTGCTGTGCGATTTTTCTATTTGTTCTTTTACCATCATATCCTTGACTTTCATAAGACGAACCTGTGTACTTCTCTCGTTTTCGTCAAGTTTCATCGTGATGTAGCGTATGCTTTCCTGTGTCTGCGGAATCATAACATGTTCAAGGGCATTTACTCTGCGGCGTGTTTTTTCTATCTCTGCCGCCATAAGCTGACAGGACTTTTCGCACTCGGCAAGCCTTAACATATCGGGCAGTAAATCCGCAAGCGATTTTACTGCGTCGTCAAGGTCTGATGAAGTGTTCGCAAAGCCGTAGGAATAAATATCGTTTGAATCTGATGTTCTGGTTTTGATGTTGTACTGCGGAATGTTTACGCTCATAATATTTTTCTGTGAAATTTCAAGTGTAACTTCCTGTTTCGGTGCAAGAAGTGCCGTACCTGTTACGGCGTCACTCATTGATGTTTTTGCAAGTACAAAATTTTTGTTTGCCGCCTTTATTCCGTCCTCAACCTTTTTGCGTAATGCTTTGTTCTCTCTCACAAGGTCAAGGAATTGACGCATAAGTTCATCACGCTTGTCTTTCAGGAGTTTGTGTCCACGCTGTGCGGTGACAAGTTTCTTTTTAAGCCTTGTCAGTTCCATTCGGGTAGGGTTTATCTGTGTTCCTGCCATAGATATGCCCCCTTATTTGCCATAATACTGGTCGAGGTATTTGTCGTCAATTCGTTTGAGTTCACTTCTCGGCAGGATTGAAAGCAGTTTCCAACCTATATTAAGTGTTTCCTCAATACTTCTGTCTGCATTGTAGCCCTGTGAAACATATTCTTTTTCAAATTCATCGGCAAATTTAGCGTACAGCTTATCCGTTTCGGTCAGTGCCGCCTCTCCGAGAATTGTCATAAGTTCCTTACATTCCTTGCCTCTTGCATAAGCCGAGAAAAGCTGGTTCATAGTGTTTGCGTGGTCTGCACGGGTTTTGCCCTCGCCTATGCCCTTGTCTTTAAGACGGGAAAGTGACGGCAGTACATCAATCGGCGGTTTAACGCCCTTTCTGTACAAATCACGACTAAGAATAATCTGTCCCTCTGTAATATATCCCGTAAGGTCAGGAATCGGGTGAGTTTTGTCGTCCTCAGGCATTGTAAGAATAGGAATAAGCGTAATACTGCCGTTTTTGCCCTTTTGTCGTCCTGCACGCTCGTACATTGTCGCAAGGTCGGTGTACATATATCCCGGATAGCCACGACGACCCGGAACTTCTTTTCTTGCCGCCGAAATCTCACGGAGTGCGTCAGCATAGTTCGTGATGTCGGTCATAATTACAAGCACATGCATACCTGCGTCAAACGCAAGATATTCAGCCGCCGTAAGTGCCATTCTCGGTGTTGCAATACGCTCAACTGCCGGGTCATTCGCAAGATTGATAAACATTACAGTTCTGTCGATAGCACCCGTCTGTTTAAAACTTTCGATAAAGAAATTCGACTCCTCAAATGTAATACCCATAGCGGCAAATACAACCGCAAACGGCTCATCTGTACCTCTTACCTTTGCCTGTCTTGCAATCTGTGCGGCAAGCTGTGAGTGCGGCAAGCCGCTTGCTGAGAATATCGGCAGTTTCTGTCCTCTGACAAGGGTATTAAGTCCGTCAATGGCGGAAATACCTGTCTGTATGAATTCCTGCGGATAGTTTCTTGCGGCAGGGTTCATCGGCAGTCCGTTGATGTCCATACGCTTTTCGGGCAATATATCGGGACCGCCGTCAATCGGCTGTCCGAGTCCGTCAAAAACTCTTGACAGCATATCTTCTGAAACACCGAGTTCCATTGTTCTTCCAAGAAAACGAACCTTGCTGTTTGAAAGGTTAATTCCGGCTGAATTTTCAAAAAGCTGAACAAGAGCATTTGTGCCGTCTATTTCAAGAACCTTGCACCGTCTTTTTTCGCCGTTTGCAAGTTCTATTTCTCCGAGTTCGTTATAGGTTACATTTTCAACGCCCTTTATGAGCATAAGAGGACCTGCAACTTCCTGTATGGTTTTGTATTCCTTAGGCATTATCAGTCATCCTCCTCTTTTATGAGTGATGCGTCAACCTGTTGTTCAAGTTTGCCGTTTATCAACTCATATTCATTCTTTATATCATCTGTG
>JBJFIB010000228.1:0-22870 GCA_051894195.1 Acutalibacteraceae bacterium | reverse complement strand
ATAGTTATTATTAAGTTAGTGCATATGGGGCTTTGCCCCAAACCCCACAAGGGCTACTCGCCCTTGACCTCGGCAGGTGTGTGCGACACCTGCACCCGCAATTTTTATCGACAATTTAGGTTGTATCATCAGGCTGTTGCGTGGAATTATTACACTAACTGATTTCGCGGACAATAACTGCATGGTAACAATAACTTTGAATGTGAATCGACAGCGGAGGCACTCCGCTCATTTCTCTATTGTTTTGAGATAGACGGGTGCGTCCCAGTTGATTATGTTTTTCCATGCGTCAAGATAGGCTCGCTTGTCGGTCTGATATTGCAGGAAAAATGCGTGTTCCCACATATCTATGACAAGAAGTGGACGGAGTATTTCAATCGGCGGCGGGTCCTGATTCGGCGTTGAGAGTATTCGCAGATTAAAACTTGTGTCATACAAAAGCCATGTGTTACCTGAACCAAAGGTTGTAAAGGCTTTGTCAACCATAAAATTCAGCATTATGTCAACCGAACCGAAATCCCTGTTTATTGCTTGGAGTAACGGTCCTTTCGGCTGTGTGCTTTTCGGTGTAAGCGTTTCAAAATATACATAATGACTCAGTACACCACCTGCACTGTTTTTCACAAGCGTACGCAAAGGTTCTTCAAAATCATCTACATAAGTAAGCAGAGTAAGCAAATTCCAGTCTTTATAAAGCATATTGTTTCTTATGATTACATTAAGACTGTTGACATAATTCTTGAATAAAATATCGTGGTGAATATGCATTGTTTCTTCGCTGATGTAGGGTTCAAGTGCGTCATAAGGGTAATTCAGCGGCGGCAGTTCAAAGGGATAATGCATTGTCAGTATCAAAAAAATCACTCCGTTTTTGTTTTTATGAGATTGCTTATCGGGTCAAATTTATACCCCATCTGTTCGCATTTTGTCAGGAATTCGTCAAGTATTTCTGCATTGGTTTTTGATGTGCTGTGAAGAAGAACAACTGCACCGTTGTGCATACGGGGTATGAGTTTTTTGAAAGCCTCGTCGTGCGTTGGCTGCTTATTTTCGTACCAGTCAACATAGGCAAGACTCCAGAAAATTGTCTTATATCCCATACTCTGTGCCATTTTCAGATTTGACTCGCTGTACTTGCCCTGAGGAGGACGATAGATTTTCAGCATTTTCTGTCCTGTTGTTTCCGTGTAAAGCTGTTCGAGCTTTGTGAGTTCTTCCCTGAATGACTGTTCGTCTGAAATAGACGACATATCAGGGTGAGTAAAGGTATGATTTCCGACTGTATGCCCCTCTGCTACCATTCTTTTTACAATATCAGGAGATGTTTTTATGTAGTTTCCTACAAGAAAAAATGTTGCACTGACCTTGTGCTTTTTCAGGACATCAAGGATTTTTTCGGTATTGCCGTTTTCGTATCCGGCGTCAAATGTAAGATATGCTGTCTTTTTTGATGTGTCGCCGATATAAAATGCGTCCATTTTACTGAGCTGTTCCTGTGACGCATTACCTATCGGCGGCTGTCCCTCTGTCTGAAAGCTGAGTCCCCAGTTTCCGTCAGCCGCTGTTTCAACTGCCGTATTGTTATAAATTCCTGCACAGGCAAGCACCGCCACAGCTAAAATCATTATTCCTGAAATTACCGATATGACGATTTTTTTATTGAAAATCAGATACAAAAAAAACACCGCCCTTATAAATGCTACTTTATAAGTATGCGGTGTTTCTGATAATATTCATATTTAAACGGCTTATACCGTTATTTTTCCGTAATTTTTTTAACAGGTGTTATGACACTGCACAAGAACAAGGCAACTGTGGCAGTATTCAGAACACGGTTTTAAAGTCATTTTTGCTGATTGAAAAAATCCGCAAGACTGGCAGCTGTACCGTCATCTTCCTCAAACGGTTTTTCACTCTTTGCTATCTGGCTTATTTTGAGAAAATAATCGTCCATAGTATCAGCGGCGACTGAAAGCATATATTCAAAAAGCTCCTCGCTGACATTGGTATCACAAAAACTTGATGTCATCTTGAAGAAAACTGTTCCGTCACTTGGCTCAAAACAAAAGTTTCCGTCGGTAAGTCCGTTATTGATTATGCACACAGCAAGAGCCATATTTGAAAAGTTTTCTTTTTTGATTTCAACAGGAACGGGCGAATAAAGCGACACAAGCATTTTTGACGGATTGATTACAAACACGAAATTAAGCTGAATATCCTTTCCGCTTGCACTGCATCTGACGCAGAGGTTTTCGTCATTACGCTCGTAGTCAATATCGTTCCTTTCCAGAACATTACAAAGGGTTTCATAGGACTGCCATGACTTTGTTGATGTCATCGCAATAATAAGTATCTCCTCCTTATTAAGAAATTTCATATAACGGATTACAATTATATTTATAGCACATATTTACAAAATAAACAAGGAGATTTTTGTCATTTTAAACTTTTTTTACCGCTGATTTACAGTTAAATCATAAATTTCCTGTATGTGAACACAGGCTTGAAAATTTTTAGGGTTTCAGCCTTTTAAGTATGACTTTACGCATATCACCCGCAAGAAAAAGTGAACCGAATATTACAATCGCACTGTCGCTGTCTGAATATGACAGGGCTTTTATGAATGCCTCGTCATAATCATTCATAACAGTTATATTCTTGCAGTATTCCCTTGCGGTCTGTGCAAGCATTTCCGAACTCATAGCACGGGGACTGTGCGGACTGACGGTAATTATTTCGTCAAACAGCGGCAAAAGCATTGAAAGTGCCGTGTCAACATCTTTGTCTGCCAACATTCCGACAATGCCTGTTTTTTTCTTACCGATGAGATTGTCTTTTATTGCCCTTGAAAGTGCGTCTGCTCCACCAGGATTATGTGCTCCGTCAAGAAGTACAATCGGATTTTTGCCGAGAAGTTCAAGTCTTGCAGGAAAAAACGCCGTCTTAAAGCCGTTTTGTATTGCACTGTCGGGAATATTATATCCACGCTCACGCAGTACGCCGATTGTATAAAGTGCTGTTGCGGCATTTTTCAGCTGATGTTCGCCGATAAAGCGGATTTTCAGGTCATCTATGCTGAACATATCGCACGAAAAGGAAAATTCCGAGCCGTCAAGCGACGATGATTTTTTTGTTACGGAATTTACATCGGCAATAAATAACTTATTGTTTTTTTCTTGTGCAGAATTTCTTATAACATCAAGAACGCCGTCTTTTTGTTCGCCGTATGCAACGGTATAGCCGTCTGGTTTGATTATTCCGCATTTTTCAAAGGCGATTTTTTCGTAGGTGTCGCCGAGAATTGCCGTATGGTCAAGCGAAATTGATGTTATAACCGATACAAGCGGCGTATCTATTATATTTGTTGCGTCAAAGCGTCCGCCAAGTCCTGTTTCAAGCACAACGCAGTCACATTCCTTACTGCTGTACCACACAAGTGCTATCGCAAAAACAAATTCAAATTCGGTTATGATTTTTCCCTCGTCTTTCATCTGCATAACAACGGGATAAATTTTTTCAACGATTTCAGCAAGCTCATCTTCATCAATCATTTTTCCGTCAATCTGGAAACGCTCACGAAAATCCAGCACAAACGGCGAAATGAACATTCCTGTTTTATAGCCTGCCTTTGTGAGAGTGTTTGCGATAAGCTCTGTTGTGGAGCCTTTGCCGTTAGTTCCTGCTATATGAACGAATTTCAGCTTTTTGTCGGGTGAGCCGATACGCTTTACAAGTTCCGATATTCTTTCAAGTCCGGGTTTACTTCCGAACACCAAAAGCGAATTTATTTTTTCCACTGCTTCATTATATGTCATCTTTTCTGCTCCTTATAATTTATGATTACTTATCTATTATAATCATTATAAGGCGTATTTTCAAACCTGTTATCAAATTATTTGTTATTTTCTGATTTTTGCATAACTTGAATATGAAAAAACTTAATGCTATAATCAAAAATACAAAACACAACAAAAAGGATTTTGAAAAATGTACAATAACACTCCGCTTTATAACAGACTTGTTCAGCATAACAGTCTTGACCGCTCGTCATTTCATACTCCCGGACACAAATGTGCTGACTTTTTCCCTGACGATTTATTAAAACTTGACTATACCGAACTGCCCGACACTGACGCACTTTTTGAGGCTGACGGCGTTATCCTTGAAACAGAAAAAAATCTTGCGGAGCTTTTCGGCACAAAGCGTTCAATAATTTCTTCGGGCGGCTGTACTCTTGCAATACAGACAATGCTACGGCTTGCACTTCCTTACGGAAACAAAATGCTTTTTGCACGAAACATACACCGCAGTGCCGTCAATACTATGGCATTACTTGGAATTGAACCTGTGTGGCTTGCTCCAAAAAGCGAAAACGGACTTTTTACCGGTCGGGTTAGTCCGCAGGATATTGAACAGGAACTGAAAAATGACAGCGAAATTTCAGCCTGTTACCTTACAAGCCCTGATTATTACGGCGAAATAAGCGACATTGAATCTATCGCAAAAATCTGCAAAAAATACAACACAATACTCCTTGTTGACAATGCACACGGCTCACACCTTGCCTTTATGAATGAAAATCTGCACCCTGTTCATCTCGGTGCCGATATGAGTGCATGTTCTATGCACAAAACTCTGCCCGTACTTACAGGCGGTGCTGTGCTTAATATCGGGAACAGCCGTTTTACTGACAACGCAAAGGACTCTATGGCACTTTTCGGCTCAACAAGTCCGTCATATCCGATTATGTCGTCAATAGACATCTGCACTGACTATATGCAGAATCGTGGTGGTATAAATGCTTACAGACAGCTTGAATCACGCATTTCAAAAATAAAACAGCTTGCCGCACACAAAGGCATAATACAGCCTGACGGTCTGTGCGACAATCTGAGAGTTTGCCTCAATACCGCCTCTGTCGGTCTTATCGGAAATGCACAACAGCAGTATTTTGAGGACAACGGTATTGATTGTGAATTCTGCGACGGCGAAAATGCCGTATTTATCTGTACGCCATTTAACAGCGAGCGTGATTTTGTCCGTCTTGAAAATGCGATTAAAAATATGCCTGTCAGCAAAAATCTGTCAACGGTTTTTTCGGTTTCAGAACTGCCGGAAAAAGTCCTTTCACCCCGTGAGGCGATGTTCTCAGCAAATGAAACAATATTACTTGAAAATGCACTTGGTCGTATTGCCGCTGACACTGCCTGTCCCTGTCCGCCGGGGATTCCTGTTGTTATGCCCGGTGAAATAATCGACAATGAGGTTATTGAACTGCTGAAAAAATACGGCTTTACAAAAATAAAATGCATAATATAAAACAAGGGAAACACTGATAAAATCTCACTTTATCAATGTTTCCCTTAAATTTTAAATAAAATACAGCGGCATAAAACCGAATCTCCGCCGCCATAAGATTTTTTCCGGACAATGATATGTCGAAACAAATATTTTCATTTGCATTATTATTATTCCATAAACAAAAACAAATAACCGGCAAATATAAAATAACATATAACGGAAAACATAAACACTAAACACAATGTAATATTATCCTTGAAGGTTATATATATATTGTCCGAACGGAAAAATAATTAAAGTTCTACTTCAAATTCTTTTGTGCTATTGATATAATCAAGTGCCGTCTGTGCCTTTGAAAGCTCGTCAGAAATTGCCGCATAATCCGCACTTACCTTATCAATATCATAATTTGCATAGCGGTAATCTATGATATTTGAATTACGACCATATCCGCCGATTTCACGCTCTTTTGGAAGTGCGTCTTTCATATCCGAAAGTTTCTCTTTCCTCTGTGTAAGCTGAGGGAGATATACAAGCATTTCATCAATGGTCATTTCAAACTCCGGAATTACCGTTGTTGTATTGAAAATATTAAGCGTGTGTTTCAGCTTGCGGATTTTTGTTTCAAGCTCAGTCTGTTCTTTTTGCATTGAAACATAGTCATATACAGGTCTTACTGATTCGACATCTTCTCCGATTGATGCAAGAAAAGTTTTTGTACTTGTTTCCCGTCTTTGCAAGGCTCTGAGTTCATCGTTGAGTTGTCGGAGCAGTTTTGCCGCCTGTGCTGATGTCATTTTCATATATATTCCTCCCTGATATGTAATTTTTTATATATTATAATTATTTTACATTTTTTTCTTGTGATTTTCAAGTGAATTGTAAACTTTATGCAATATTTTTGAATGAGTTCTTATTTTATCCGTCCGACTTTCAAACATATCTGCTGATTAAACTCAAAATAATCATCTTTAAACCAATCACGAATTATTCCCCATATTTCCGCATATTATGTGTCGGGTGAAATGAATGAAAAGATTTATTGCGGTGTTTCTTATGGCAACTTGCGGTGCTTTGATTATAATTGCGGCTATGACAGGTGCGACGGTTTCAAAAAAGAATGATTTTATTAAATACGCTGAATTCAATGTTACATATCCCGCACTCGAAAAGGCTCTTAATGCTGACATAAACTCACAAAGTGAAGAAATAAAAATCAACTGGATTGATGTTCTTGCATATCTCGGTGCAAAATACGGCGGTGATTTTTCGCAGTATAAAGCGTCTGATATGGACAGCATTATCGAAAAACTCAAAAGCGGACAAAAAATTGACAGCCTTACCCAAAATATGAAATACTATTCATATTACCGTCAGGTTTATGGTGCTGTGCTTGACGGCTTTGTCGGAAAATACAAAGAAACCGTCACCGACGAAAACGGCAACAAGACAACAAACGAAAAATACGGTCTTAAAGTATATTCACCTATTGCAAAGACATTTCCTTACTCACACTATGACGATTTTGGTGCGTCAAGGACATACGGCTATGCACGAAATCATCTCGGTCACGACCTTCTCGCCGCTACGGGAACGCCTGTTATCTCTGTTGAGAGTGGAACGGTCGAGGTAATGGGCTGGAATCAGTACGGCGGCTGGCGGATAGGTATCCGCAGTTTTGACAAAAAACGCTATTACTATTATGCACACCTGCGTCAGAACAGACCGTACCACTGTGATTTATACGAGGGCAAAACCGTCAATGCAGGTGATGTAATCGGATATGTCGGAAGAACCGGTTACAGCACAAAGGAAAATGTCAACAATATTGAAACAAGTCATCTTCATTTCGGAATGGAGCTTATCTTTGACGAAAGTCAGAAAGAATGTGACAACGAGATATGGATTGACCTCTATGCAATAACGCTTTTGCTCGAAAAACACAAATCAGAGGTTGTGCGTATTCCCGAAACAAAGGAATTTTACTCAACTCTTAACCGCTGACTTTTACATTATTTTCCGCACAAAAATTCATAATTCCGGATTATTCAGGCGTTGCATAAAATATATACAGGGGCGATTTTCAAATGCTTTATACTGTATGCGGAATAGCCGTTGTTTCGTTTGCGATATTCGGAATGATTGATTTTTATAAGTTTTTGTCGCTTGCACTTTTTTCGCCGAAAATAAACAATTCTGCGATTATTGTTCCGATAGGTGCTGACAGTAATAATACAGAATTTCTTGTGCGGAGTGCAATCGCAAAAACACGCTGGCTGAATATCGGCAAAAATCAACAGATAATATGCCTTGACTGCGGAATGAATGACGAGTCAAAAGAAATATGCCGTCATCTTTGTGAGAAATATCCGTTCATCAGCGTAAAAACCGTTGACGAACTCAAAAAGCACTTTTCATCAGAGTGAAGTGTGGAGAGTGGAGAGTGGAGTTATTATAACCGTTGCTGTTTTCGATGAACAGAGTTATTGATAAAGGTAACTTTTCCGTGTGAAATCCTGACAGAAAAAATGCCCGTGACATTTTCGGTCACGGGCATTAAATTTTTACTAAATGAATAATTCTGCACTCTGTATTTTTAAACAACAACTGAATGTCACAATAAGCTAAACTCAGCGTACAGACCTACGGTCAGTACAGCTCCACTCTTCACTCTCCACTCTCCACACTGATTAAGCGTTAGTGTTTTGTGGAAGTTGTGATTTTTCGGGAACTTTCTGGTTCGGGTACATTGAAAAAGCGATGTTTGTGCTGTGGTCGGCAATTCGTTCAAGGTTTGTCAGAAGTTCCATAAACAGCGTGCCGACTGTTGCGTCACATTCGCCGTTACTCAGACGCTCAATATGGTTCTCTTTGTAAAGACTTGTACAGTTGTCGATTTCCTGTTCGGTATTGCTGACAACCTTTATCATCTTTTTGTCATACTGGCGTGTCGAGAACATAAAAAGAGAATTTTCGATAATCGAGGAAACAAGTTTTTGCATTTCTGCAATTTCCTTTAATGCTGTTTCGCTGAATGATTCGCCTTTTGCAATTTCCATAGCGGCAAGCTCACATATATTCTCACAGTGGTCGCCGATACGCTCCATATCGCTTACAACATGATAGTATGAACCTATCATAACACGGTCGGAGTCTTCAAGATTAAGTCCGTTGATTTTTACAAGATATGTTGTGATTTCCTGATTGAGATAGTCAATGACATCTTCATTCGCCTCGACATTTTCAATCATAGCGGTGTCTTTTTTGAGTAAAGCGTCCATAGCCATACCAAAATTTTTCTTTGCAAGGTTGCCCATACGCTCGATTTCCTTTGTAACCTGAGAAACTGCGATAGGCGGAGTCTGCAAAAGTCTTGAATCAATATATTTCAGACGGCAAGCCTCTTTTGTTTCGTCCTCGCCCGGAATGATAATACACGCAAGTTTTGTAAGAAGGTTGCTCATAGGCAAGAACAAAAGCGTACAGAGAACATTGAACACGATATGCACAATGGATATTTGCAGCGGTACATAGTCCGTACACTGCTGAACCCATGATATAAACGGTGTTAAAAGTGTAATGATTGTAAAGAGAATTGTGCCGAGAGTGTTAAAAATAACATGTGCCATAGCTGTTCGTCTTGCGGCTTTTGTTGCACCGATAGATGAAATTACCGCCGTTGAACATGCACCGATATTAAGACCGTAAATGATATAAACCGCATTAGGCAACGCCAACGCACCTACTGCACCGAGTGCCTGCAAAACACCGACTGATGCCGAAGAACTCTGGATTGCTGCGGCAAAGATAACACCGACAAGAATACCAACAAAGGGATTGCTTACGGAAGTCAGTATATCCTTGAAAAAAGGAGAATCCGCCAGAGGTTCAAGTCCGCCGCTCATTGTTGACATACCAAAGAACAGTATTCCGAAACCGGCAATAATCTGTCCTGCATATTTATGATTGTTTTTCTTGCACAGAACAACCATAAACGCTCCTATGAAAATCGCTATCGGAGCATAAGTCGAAATTTTGAAAGAAAGCAAGATACTTGTAACGGTAGTACCGATATTCGCACCCATAATAACGCCTATTGCCTGACTCAGCGTCATAATTTCCGCATTAACAAAACCGACAACCATTACGGATACTGCCGTTGAACTCTGAATAATACCCGTAACAACAAGACCTACCAATGCACCAAGATAACGGTTTGTGGTCAGCTTTTCAAGCATTTTGCGAAGTCTTGAACCTGCGGCAAGTTCAAGTCCGTCGCCCATAAGCTTCATTCCGTAAAGGAAAAGTCCCAAACCGCCCATCGCAAGAAGAATGTTAGAAATTGTAGTCTGATCGAGGGACATAAATAATCCTCCTGATATTTTCTTTTCTGTTTCTATTTTTGCCTGTACATTTTAATGATATTACATTGTTGTCGTTTCAAAATTCTTTTAAAGAATAATATGTTTTTCTCTCAAAGCGACAAAATAGCTTAATAGTTAAATTATTTTTTGGCTTTTTTTACACACGCAATACAAAAAACACACAATCCTTACATAACAGAGTGAAGAGTGGAGAGTGGAGTGTGGAGTTGTTGTAACCACTGTTGTTTTTGCTGAGTTGAGTTTTTATAAAGGCAACATTGTTGTGATAACTCCACGCCACAAGCAATTTTACTGCTGGCAAAGAAGTTTCTACACGGACTGACCGTTATCACAAACTCAAAATCAATACACAAACTCCCCTATCTCAAAACAACTCCACTCTCCACTCTCCACTCTCCACACTGCTTTCAGGTGTGCATTATTTTTTTGATGAGGGCTTTGAGTTTGGTCATTTTTGAGATGACGATAAGAATTAACGCAACGCCAAGACACGAAATCATAACAGGAACTGCCCACACAAAACCACCGCTTATGTTATTGTAAGAATTGATGATGTATTCGATAAGCAGACTCATAACGGCAACAAATATAAAACCTGTTGCAATATACATAATAACGCTTATGTTGAACCGCCGTGCAAACACAGCATAAATCAGCACCACAGCCATAAGATATGATAAAATCGGAAATGCTATCTCCAAAGCCCAGTTGTGTTTTGGGTCAAATATCATATTTATGCAGTACAAAAATATTACGGTTGAAAAATAATCTATCCACGCACATTTGAGTACCGTATTGTGCCGTAACAAAATCGGCGGAATAATATATATCCAGCCCAGTTCTATCGACAGCATTGTATATACTGACCATGTAAGTTTTCCTGTAATAAGAAAATCACAAAGCGGACACAACAAAAACGGCACAAAAAGTATTATGCTGATAAGCAGTGCCGCCATTCGCCTTAATTTCCGCACAACAACAACGACATTATCCGTAGGATAAGGCGGAATTTCGGCGGTAATTTCTGTTTCATTCGGATTTATTACGGGAGTGTTGCACAGCGGACAGCGTTTCTGGGATTTTTCGAGTTCAACTCCGCAGTTTACACAGTATGACATTACTTTTCCCCCTTAGCACATATTGCTTTCGATTTTAACACGGATACCCGACTTTACAAGCGAGGTAAAAAAGTTGCGTTCAACATCTTTTTCTTTTATGCCGCTTGTCCAGTTGATGTACAGCTTATCCTTAAAGCTTGCCGCCGCCGCACTCGGCATTCCAGCCATAAAACGCCCGAGCATAAACTCAAAACGCTCAATGTATTTTTCCATTTCAGACGGCACTTTCACTCTGCCGAGATTAGAAAATGTTGACGACACCAATGTTTCACCGTACATTCTGAATGCCGTAGCCATCGCAATATTTTTGAACACGAGCGGCACAATTCTTAAAAACGGATTTATTTCGTCGCTGAGATTTTTGCACATTATCGCATTAAGATATTTTTCCTTGTTGTTCATACGCATAAAGTGATGTACTTCCTCAGTAATTTCCCTGAATGTAAACTCTCCATAGCGTGGTTCAATACCCGGATTTATATAAAGCGAAAAATTACGCAGTGTTTTACTCGGATAAATTTTCCGCAGATTTATCGGAACGCTGACTTTTATCGGGCGTTCAATTTTCGACTTGCTTTGTGCCTGACATTTCATAAACGCTTCAATCATAACCGAAACTATAAATTCCGTCAGCGTAACGCCGTATTCCTTTGATTTTTTCAATATGTCATCAACGGGAATAATTCCGGTAATAACGCTTATCTGTTCATCGGGCAACGCCGTCGCCTTAAAGTGATAGCCTTTTGTTTCACTACGGCTTTTGAGTGTACGGAACTTTGCATAACGCTTATATGCGTCCTCCATTTCTTCGGCATTATACTCGCTGTCGCACGAAATAATTTCATCGTCGGGAGGAATTTTTACTCCGTATTTCAAAAACAGATACCGTGCAACGATTGATTTCAAAAAAATCATTCCGCCTGTGCCGTCGGCAAGTGCATGAAAAACTTCAACGGCAATTCGTTTGTCATAATACCTCACTCTGTACGGCATATCACGGTTATGCTTTCCGCCGATACGATTGCACGGGTTCTGACTGTCGGGTTCGACCAATACTTCCCTGTCCGTTTCTTCAAAAAAATACCAGAAAAATCCCGTTTTCAGTTCAAGATTAAGATTTACTATTCTTTTTCTTACATCATCAAGTGCCTGCTGTAAAATTTCAGGGTCAACCTTTTCTTTAAGTGTTGCTGATACCCTGAAATTTCCCGACCATTTTTTTGTTCGTACCGCCGGATATATTTTTGCGGCATTGTCAAGACGATACCATCTTTTTTGTTTCAAAATCAGCACCAACCCTTTTAGCAGTGTGAAGTGTGGAGAGTGGAGTTGCATTCAAATTGAAAATTGAAAGTTGAAAGTTGAAAATTAGTAATTCCTCATTCCTCATTCCTAATTCCTCATTCCTAATTCCTCATTCCCGCTGTGTTTGTGGATAAAATCGGCGATAGACTGTATTGCAAGGTCAGCCTGTTCAATCTGCCATATATGAAAAACATGCCACATATCCGCATAAATTTCAAGTTCGGTGTTTACGCCGCCGTTTACAAGTGCATTACGCACGGCGATTGAATCGTCATAAAGCACCTCTTTGTCGCCGACCTGAATAAGCACAGGCGGATAGTTTTCGTCATAAGTCGCAAAAGCCGGTGAAATAAGCGGATTTAATGGTGAGTCGTCACCGACATAAGCCGTCGCAAGTTTTGAGAGATTTTCCGCAGACAGTAAGGGGTCTTTGTCGCCGTTTTTTATGTATGAACGGTTTGTTTCTGTAAGGTCTGCCCACGGTGAAACCGCAACTGCACAAGCCGGAAGTGTTTTACCCTGTTTTCTGAGTGACAGCATTGTTGAAAACACAAGTCCGCCGCCGGCTGATTCACCGAAAATAACGATATTTTCGGGCTTATAGCCACATTCAAGTATATAATCATAAGCCGCAAGCGAATCTTCAAGTGCCGCCGGAAACGGACTTTCGGGTGCAAGACGGTATTCAAACGAAAACGCTTTCATTCCGCATTTTTTCGCAACCGGTGCAATCAATGCCCTTGACGAAACAAGGTCGCCCATTCCGTAGCCGCCGCCGTGAGTATAAAATATTATCCTGTCTTTATCGGCGTTTTCGGGTACAACCCATTCTGCTTTCATAGAAAAATCATCAACGGGAGTATATTCTATGCCCTTTGGGTGAGGTTTCATTCTGAAAAAAGCTGTTTGTCCTGAACGCTGACTTTCAAGCGTGAGTTTGTTTATTATAGGCTGTGCCGAACGGATAATTCTCTCAACAATCTGACTTCTCATTTTATCCTCCCTTATCCTCCCAAGAAATTTCACGGAATAAAATATTACTGCTTATTTTTCGGTGCAACAAACATTGTCTGCTGATTTGTGTATATTACCATACCGGGTTTTGAGCCTTGCGGCTTGCTGACATAGCGTATTTTTGTAAAATCAACGGGGACTTTGCCTGCCTCTTTTGCCTTGCTGTGATATGCCGCAAGTTCCGCCGCAAAAAGTATTGTGTCGTCATCGGGAATTTTCCCCTCTGTAACAATAACGGTATGCGAACCCGGAATATCCTTTGTATGAAACCAAAGGTCGTTTTTATCGGACTGTTTCAGCGTCAGTTTGTCGTTTTGTTTGTTGTTTCTGCCGACAAGTATCTTAAAGCCGCTTTCCGACACGAATTCAAGCGGCGGCAACATAGCCTCCTGACGCTGTTTTTTGCCCTTTGACTTTATATAGCCCTGTTCGGTAAGTTCAAGACGGATTTCGGCAAGTTCACGCTCGCTTTCGGCTCTTGAAAGGCTGTCGAGAACTGACGAAACATAGTCGAGTTCTTCCTCCGCTTTTTGTATCTGAATTTTCAGCATTTGTTCGGCGGTTTTAGCTTTCTGATAATTTTTGTAATATCTCTGTGAATTTGCCGCCGCCGAAAGTGCCGGATTTAACTTAATCTTTATCTTTGAAAGGTTTTCGTCATAGAAGTTTTCAACCTCACATTCAGACGCACCTTTTGGAATACGGTAGAGATTTGCCTGTATCAAGTCGCCGCATATCCTGTAATGTTCACGGTCGGCACAGGCTTTGAGTTCATCATTCTGAACATATATCTTCTTCAAAAGTCTTGACGCTGTGTTTGAAAGAAGTTTGTTGAGGTCGTCGGACTTTGACCTCATTCTCTCCATTGAGTCACGCTTTGAATAATACCTGTCAAGCAATTCACAGAATGTTTCGGTTTCGTTGAACGCTCTGCCGCTGCCGTACTGTGAAATATCCTCAAATGTAAAATCAATAGGCTTTTTGCTCTGGTCGATTATGATATAAGGCTTGCCCGAACAGTCACGGATTGAGTTTATTGTTCTTTTGAGGAAATACAGAAGTCTTGTACGAAGTTCGTCATTTAATTCGTGCGAAAAAACATCTGCCCCTCTGCCCGTAAGATATTCAAGTTCACGGCATATAATCGGCGAAAACCCCTGTAATACCGACAACAGTGCCTTTGAAAGCGGC
Source organism: Acutalibacteraceae bacterium (assembly GCA_051894195.1). Classification (GTDB taxonomy): domain Bacteria; phylum Bacillota; class Clostridia; order Oscillospirales; family Acutalibacteraceae; genus UBA1213. The sequence goes on along the minus strand of JBJFIB010000228.1, from coordinate 8,556 downwards.
TGATTTTTCGGGAGTAATTCAACCGCCTTTACAATCTCCTCAGCGTCAGTTTCAAGAACGCACATTTTATTCTGTTTCGGCGGCATTTCGTACTTCATACCCGGCAAGACAAGTCTTTGTGAGGACATTGTTGCATCAACACGCTTTATTGCGTCAATGATGTTTCCGCTGCCGTCAACAAAAATTATATTGCTGTACTGTCCCATAATTTCAACGGCAAGAGTCATCATAACTGTGTCGCCGAGTTCGTTTGTACCCTCAAAATCAAGCATTAACAATCTTTCAAGTTCGGGCTGACGAACCGCACGAAGTCTTGCACCCGAGAGTCTTTTCCGCAAAAGCATACAAAGCATAGGCGGAACTTTCGGATTTTCGGGGGCATAAGATGTAATATTTATTCTCGGACTGTTTGCCCTTGCCGACAGCAAAAGGCGGCTTGTACCCTCTCTTGAACGCATTGAGAGTATAATCTCATCTTTTGACGGCTGATAAATTTTATCAACCTTTGTATTAAGCAGTTTTTCTTCAATTTCTTTTTTTATATGTCTTAAAAATGCTCCGTCAAGTGCCATTTTTTTCTCCTGTTACGATTTCATATATATTGTATTCCGTCAGTGAAAACAGCCGATTTTTCAAAATGGACATCGGGGAAGTTTTCGCTGAGTTTTTTCGTTAATTTTTCCGTTATGTGATTTTCGGACTGATAATGTCCGAGGTCGAATACGGCGATATTGTTTTCGTTTGCAAAGATAATTTCGTGGTGTTTGATTTCACCTGTTACAAAAGCGTCGGCGTTCAGTTTTTTTGCAAGAAAAATATTATCGCCGCCTGCACCGCACGAAACAACAACCGTTTTAATTTTTCCGTCACGATTTGTAAAACGCAAGCCGTTACATTCAAGCTGTGTTTTGATTTGTCCTGCAAATTCAGTGCTTTCAATCTCACTTTCAAGATGTCCGAAAGCCGCACAATCTTCATCAAAAAATTCGTCAATATTAACGCCGATTTTTTCGGCAAGACTGTCATTAACGCCGCCTCGTGCAACATCAAGATTTGTGTGAGCCGATATAATCGTAATATTATTCTTTGCGGCAAGATACGGCACACTGTCGGACAAGACATTTTTTATCGGGTTAAAAATCACAGGGTGATGGCTTATTATAAGCTCCGTTCCCTTTTTTACCGCCTCGTCAACAACCTTTGATGTAACATCAAGCGTCACAAGCACCTTTGTAACTGTCTGCTGAGGATTTCCCACAAGAAGTCCCGCATTATCAAAACTCATTGCCGTTTCAAACGGTGCAATACTGTCAATATATTCATAGATTTTCTGTGCCGTTGTCATACTATCACCGCCGTTAAAATTTTTATTTGTCTGTCGATTTAATCAAAACTGTTATGTATTTACTATTTTCTCAAATTTTTCAATCAGTGCTGACATTTCCGCTCTTTCCACTGAATTTTCGTCATAGGCATTTATTTTCTTTTTCAGTTTTTCGTTTACATTATATATATATTGTTTTGCCTCCGGCGAATTGTCATTCAAAAGCAGTCCTGCATATTTGAATTCATTACTGCACTCTCTCACCTTTCCGTCATAAGAACACACCATAACGGAATATGTTTTTCCTCCGCTTACACACGCTTTTTCCTGTTCCGTCTTAAAGCCCTTTTCACATAAAAACAAACGCAGTGACTCGGCACGGGTCATAGGCTGAAGAATAAGTCTTCGGCTGCTGTCGTAAAGCCACTGCGGTCTGTCTATAATTTTTGCGATAAGTTCTCCGCCCATTCCTGCAATCACAATATCCTGTGCCTGTGACGGTTCTATCTCGTCAAGTCCGTCGGAAAGTACGGTTGATACCATATTTTCGGCATTATAGCGTCTGATATTTTCCTTTGCATTTTCAAGCGGCTTTGGTCTTATGTCTGCGGCAACGGCTGAAACAATTTTTCCGTTTTTCGCAAGCCATACAGGAAGATAAGCGTGGTCTGTTCCTATGTCGGCAAGTTTAGTGCCTTCTCTCACAAAAGACGCACAAAGTGCCAGTCTTTCATCAAGTCTGAACATCATACCACCCTCTGTACTAATTCGTGCGGAGTGCCTCCGCTGTCGAATTGCGTTCAAAGTTATTGTTATCGGGAAATCCTTTTCCGCATCGTTAGTTAATGTTATCATTTCACACAACAATTACTGCTACAAAAAATTAACTCCCACGCACAAACTAACCGTCTGCACAACTCCACTCTTCACTCTCCACACTCCACTCTGTTACTGTTTGTTTTCGATGTGAGCGTTGAGTTTTTCAACAAGTGCGTCTGCATCTACGCCGTGAACCTCGCAAGCCTGTTCAACTGTTTCTCCTCTTGATGCAGGACAGCCAAGACAATGCATACCTATCTCCAAAAAAAGCGGTGCTGTTGTGCTGTCAATATCAAGAATATCTCCGATAATAGTATCTTTGGTAATTTTAGCCATAATAAAAATCCTTTCTTTTTTAAGATATATTTATTATAATATCCGCAAGAACTTTTTTCAATACAAAAACATTAAAAATAATTTTCAATATATAAACCAGAAAGTGAAAATACTGACAAAACAACAATAATACAATCGTCACAACAACTCCACTCTCAACTCTCCACACTCCACTCTAATTTATGCACTCCCATATAGTCTTTCATATCAAATAAAAGGCGGATATAATTTTTGTGGTAAGGAATGAAAGTGCCGTCGTCAATCATTGAAATTATTTCGTCAAGTGTTGCCCATTTTACCTCTTTGACTTCCTCATACTGCAAAGAAAGTGTATTTATGTCAACATCTGCTTTGACAAGATATATATCATCAAAGCCTGATGTAAAATTGACGGTAAGTGACGGACGGTCAAGACTGATATTAAGACCAATTTCCTCATGAAGTTCACGCTCAGCACCCTGACTGCTTGTTTCGCCGCTGATTATATGACCGCCGACTGTAATATCCCACAAATCCGACCAACCGTGCTTAAACGGCTGACGGTGCTGTATAAGCATTTCATTTTTTGAATTAAAAATGCATATATGCACTACAACACGGTATTTTCCGCTGTCAAATTTTCCGCCACGCACAACGGTTTCACCTGTCGGTATCCTGTTTTTATCGTATAAATCAAATATTTCCATAATTTTCTCCATATCATATAAAACAGCTGTCCGACATTTCATTTATCGGACAGCAAATAATTATCTTGAAATTTTTTCAACAACTTCGCCTTGTTTTTTGTAAATGCTGTTCTGTGGGATTGTTCCTCTCACCATTGAAAGCGGATAGACATTTGTATTTCTGCCGATAACTGTACCCGGATTAAGCACCGAATTACAGCCGACCTCGACATTATCGCCGACTATTGCACCGAATTTTTTAAGTCCCGTGTCAATTTTTCCGTCAGCAGTCGGAATTGTTACGATACTTTTGTCTGATTTAAGGTTAGAAGTGATTGCACCTGCACCAAGATGTGACTTGTATCCGAGAATTGAATCGCCGATATAGTTATAATGCGGCACTTGTGCATTTTGGAAGATAATGCAGTTTTTGAGTTCGGTTGAGTTTCCGACAACTGCACCCTCGCCGACTATCGCACTGCCCCTGATGAACGCACAATGACGGATTTCGGCATTTTGACATATAATAAGAGGACCGTTAAGATACGCTGTCGGTGCAACCTTTGCTGAATATGCAACCCAGATATTTTCGCCACGCTGTTCGTATTCGTCTTTCGGAAGTGTCGCACCAAGTTTCATAATAAAATCCGAAATTTTCGGCAAAGCCTCCCAAGGATAAGTAAGTCCGTCAAAAATTTCTGACGCTATGGTTTTTGTTGTATCAAGAAGATTTTGTATTGTTAATTCATCGTACATAGTTTAGCCTCCAAATAATCAAAACATAAAGTTTTCGCCTTTTTTCTTGTAAAAACCCCAACTGCCATCGGAAAATTTACCGGCAAGAAATGTTATCTTTTTACTGCCTGTGTCAACCTCATAAATTGAAAAGCTGTACGGTTTTTTCGTTTGAGGTTCGAGGACAATATCGCATTTACCCTGTGCATACCATTTATACTGAAATACATCTATTCCCTCAATACAGAATTTTACTCCGTTTGACTTTCCTAAAAATGTATAATCCGTCATTTTTTAAACTCCTTTTCAGCCTGCACCCTTGTGTAGTGTTGCGGAAATTTTGTATGTTCCGTCATTTTCCTGTATGACAAAGTCGTCATAATAGCTGTATTTTCCGCCGTCACTGTTTTCTTCGGAATATTCAAGCGTATATTTTACGGGAACAGTATAAGCGTTTCCCTCATTCTGAACACTTCCGAATTCCACTTCATCAAGTGACGCATTTGTTATGTACTTTACAGAATTTTCAAAGTCCGTCTGGTCATAATTCCACTGAAAATCCTCTGTTGTAATTTCAAGTATTTTTTTGTGGTCGTGAGTTTTCAGTGCGTCGAAATAATCGTTTATAAGTGTGCTTACGCTGTCGGTAAAGCTGTCACTGACGGAAACTCCGCTGACTTCATCATTCGGAACGCTTTCACCCTGACCGCTGCACGCATTAAAGAATAAAACACAGGCACAAAGCACAGACAATATCAAAAATTTTTTAAGCATATTACTCTCCGTACATTAAATCATTCCACGCTGTTTAAGATAGAATTCTATCAGTTCAACGCTTTTGTCACTGCCAAGACTGCCGCTGTTTATGCACAAATCGTAGTTTTTCGGGTCACCCCATTTGCCAGTTGAATAGTAGTTATAGTAGTTTGCCCTTGATTTGTCTGTTTTCTGAATAACTGACGGTGCTTTTTCACGAGGCACATTGTGAACCTTTACGGCATATTCAATTCTCGGCTGTAAATCCGCATAAATAAAAAGTTTTACGCAGTCCGTTCTGTCTTTGAGAACATAATCCGCACATCTGCCGACGATAACGCATGGGTCAGCAGACACTTTTTTGATTATATCGTGCTGTAAAAGAAACAATCGGTCATTCATCGGAACATTCGGCACAATCGAAAAGTTATTGCCTATTGTCACAGCACCGACAGAAAGTGCATACAAAAGACTGTTTGTTGCTTTTTCGTCAACACTTTCAAAAATTTCAGGACTCATTCCGCTTTCCTTTGCGGCAAGTGAAATCAGCTCTTTATCATAAAATTTTATTCCAAGTTTATCGGCAAGTTTTCTTCCTATTTCTCTGCCGCCACTTCCGAACTGTCTTGCGATTGTAATAACCATAAAGCATACCTCCGTTTGAGTTAATGTAGCATTTTGTCTTATTTCAAAACAATAATTTCGTTTAATAACGCAATATTTTGTATATTTTCAATTATAGCACAAATCAACAAAAAATCAAACCGAACAAAAAATTATTTTTTAAGCACAAAAGCACTCCGCATTACTGCAAAGTGCCTTTGTATCTCATAATATGTATATTAAATCAGATATAATGATTATGCCAACTGTCATTTGTTCCAAAGCTGTAACTTACGCTGTCGAGTTTTCAGCCGTCTTCCTTACTTATGAGGACAAATTTGTGCTTTTTTTCAATTCCGCTTTCGTAATGTGATACAACAACGGCTCTTTTCGCTGATTTCATTGTAAAAAACAGCTCACAGCCTGTATTAAGATAAGCGTATTCTGCCGGGTCACCGTATGAATTGCCGTAACCTCTTGAAAGCAGCTTTTCGGTACAGAATTGCTTTGCAATTTCACCGTATTTCTCTCTGTATGTCTTAAAAAGTTCCTCGCTTTCAGGAACATCTTGCCATTCAGGTATTCCTGCCGCCTCTTTTTTTGTCTATCTCATCACTTTCGAGTAATGTTTCCTCCTCAATGTGACACAGCTTTCTGAGATAACCCACAAGAAAAGGTACTAACTCGTTCATCATAGGAATGAATTTTTCCGGTGTATCCACAGCCGTTACAGCTGGCTCTACTGCATTAAATTCTGTAAAATCTTTTTCTGTTATTGACATTTTCGATTTCCTTTCTTAGCTTTTTGCTGATTATAGCACAAATCGGATATATAATGCAATTATATGATTACTTATCAGGGTATTTTTTGGGACTAATAATACTCTGAAATGCACAAATTTTTTTAAGTTTAATACACGCTTGACAAAGGATAATAAAAAATGTAAAATATTCATTGTAACTGAATTGAACAGATTATAAATGTTTCCGTAGCTCAGCTGGATAGAGCGACCGCCTCCTAAGCGGTAGGTCGGGTGTTCGAATCACCTCGGGAACGCCAAAACCGCCGAAAACCTCAGTAAAATCAAGGTTTTCGGCGGTTTATATTTTTGATACAACCCAACAAACATTTGAACTTATTCAGATAATTGATGTTTATAATAATGATAACAATATATTTTTTTCTCGGCAAGTTCTGATACTTTCATATCAGGTATTGTAAGCTCACATTTATATTCGGCATTTTCATCAAACATCAAATATGCAATCGTCTGACCTTTACACAATACATTCCACACGATATTTTTCATAGCGGGTACATATTTTGCCACAGAATTCATAAATTCAGACAACAGTTCATTTTTTGAATATTTTAAATCTCTTGCGTTAGGGGCATTACAATCATCACCCATACACACACTGTCCCGTTCTGCATGAATTGTATCAGTGAATATCATTTTATCTCACCTTTCTTACTGGCTATATCTGAATTATAACATAATCTGCCAAATAATATCAATGTATTTGTGTATGAATTTTTTGTCCGAAAATTCAGCTTTTTACTGTTGACTTTATTCCGCCTTAATAATATGATTAAAATAACATAAATCAGTTGCCGGAAAAATATTTTAAAGGTGGTTATATATTGAAAACACTGAAAAAAATTTTATGTATTATTTTGGCTTGTGTTATGGTTTTTTCGGTTTCGGCGTGTTCTGATGACGCAAACAATCCCGAAGACCAGATAATATATTATAATATTGTGAATGAACCTGTAACTCTTGACCCACAAATCGCAAACGATTCGGGGGCAAGACTTGTAATAATGAATATTTTTGAGGGACTTGTGCGTATTGACGCTGACGGAAACGCTGTTCCCGGTGTTGCTGAAAGCTGGGACATATCAGAAAACGGTACATTATATACATTTCATCTCCGCAGTGACGCAAAGTGGAATGACGGCACAGATGTTACAGCATACGATTTTGTGTTCGGCATAAAGCGTTCACTCGACCCGAAAACATCATCACCTACTGCCTCAACGCTTTACTGCATAAAAAATGCCGAAAATGTCGCAAAAGGCTTTTCCGACATATCAAATCTTGGAATAAATGCAATAGACAGCCACACTCTGACAATCAAGTTAGAGCATAGCTATGCGGAATTCCTGAAAATTCTTGCAACACCGCCTGCTATGCCCTGCAATCAGAAATTCTTTGATTCAACCGCAGGTCAGTACGGGCGTGATGATGATATGATTCTGTCAAACGGTGCTTTTTATGTGCGTAACTCAGGCTGGTCGCATGGTGAATATATCTATCTTCGCAAAAATTCGGATTACGGCGGTAATGACAAACCGATTCCGGCAGGAGTGAATATTACTATCGACAGCAGTCCCGAAAATGTATCTCAGGCAATAAGCGACGGCAAAATCGACTGCTATGCCCTACCCGGAAACGAAGTATCAAAAGCACAGGAGCTCGGCTTTAATCTTACATCATTCCGTGACACGATATGGGGAATATCTTTCAACACACAAGACGATATACTCAAAAATAAAGATGTCCGTTGTGGCTTGCTCTCGTCACTCGACAGGGATTATGTGCTTGAATCTATCCCCGATAACTGCGTTACTGCGTCTGACATTATCCCCGAAACTGCAAAATTCGGCGACGGTTCTTATCGTTCAGCGGCAGGAAGTAATTTTTATATAAAGCAGTCCGACAGTGCAAAAACAACACTTCAAAAAGGTCTTAAATCACTCAAAGCCGACAGTTTTCCGAAAATTACAATTCTATGCACAGACGACAAAGCCACTCAGTCAATCGTCAACAATATAATCGAAACATGGAACAAACTCACAGGCAGTTATGTAAACAAAAATCCTGTTTCACGCACAGAACTTGACGATATAATTTCATCGGGAGATTATCAGGTTGTAATCGCACCGCTGACTGTTGACGGCGAAAGTCCTCTTGATACGCTGGAACTTTTCTCGTCAAAAAGCACGGATAATATTGCACAGCTTTCTGACAGCGTTTATGACGGATATATCGACAGAATAAAAAATGTATCTGACGCACTTTCGCTTAAAACAACAATCGACGCTGAAAAATATCTTAACGACAACGGCATATTTTATCCTTTGTATCTCGAAAACCGTTACTATGCAAGTGCAAAGAATGTTACGGGAATTATATTTCACCCTTACGGTGCTGAGGCTGATTTTTTCTACGCAAAAAAAATGCAGGAGTAAAATACTCCTTGACACTAATCAAAATTAACTGTATAATAAAATTACAAGGTGGTCTGCCTGAT
>JBJFIB010000227.1:0-22978 GCA_051894195.1 Acutalibacteraceae bacterium | reverse complement strand
CTCTCCTTAAATTCCACTCCTTTCCTACTGTGGAATTTACTTTGGGAATTAACGATTTATTCTGTAAATATTTTGCATAATTTCATATTCTCTCGTTTTGTATTGTTTGCAAAAACGGTATACAGGTGATATAATTATAAAACAGCAAAAATTTTTGGGGGTGCAGATGTGGATATTCGTGTCGGTGATATTCTTCTGATGAAAAAGCCGCACCCGTGCGGAAAAGAAAACAATAAAAATTTTCTTGTACTGCGTGTCGGAATGGATTTCAGACTCAGATGTATGGCTTGCAATCACGAGTTTATGCTTCCACGCATAAAAGCTGAAAAAAATATCAAAAAGGTAATAAGAGAGCAGACCGAAAGCGAACAATAGCATAAATCTTCTGTACAAATTATTACTATAAGGGAGAATTTGCTATGTTTGATAAATTAGAGATTTTTGAAAACCGTTATAATGAACTTTCTGAAAAGTTGTGCGATTCGTCTGTTGCTTCGTCGGCGGAACTGTACACAAAAACTATGAAAGAATACAAGGATATTGAGCCTGTTGTGCTTAAATACCGTGAATACAAAGAGGCTCTTTCCGATGAACAGGAATATACTTCTATGCTCAGGGAAAATCAGTCCGACAGAGAAATGTCAGCTATGATAGAAACTGAGCTTGCCGAAACCCGTACAAAAAAAGAACAACTCTCGTCAGAACTGAAAATACTTCTTCTGCCGAAAGACCCGAATGACGACCGTAATGTCATTGTCGAAATAAGAGGCGGTGCAGGTGGCGAAGAGGCGGCACTGTTTGCGTCCGTATTGTTCAGAATGTACAGTATGTATGCCGTCAAAAAAGGATACGGCACGGAAATAATAAATGCAAACGAAACCGAACTCGGCGGATATAAGGAAATAAGTTTTATGATTAACGGCAGCGGTGCATATTCACGACTTAAATATGAAAGCGGAGTGCACCGTGTACAGCGTGTTCCCGAAACCGAAACACAGGGCAGAATACACACATCAACTGTAACGGTAGCGGTTTTGCCAGAGGCGGAAGATGTTGAGGTTGACATTAACCCCACAGACCTCAAAATTGACACCTACCGTTCAAGCGGTGCAGGCGGTCAGCATATCAACAAAACTGAATCCGCAATAAGAATTACACATATTCCGACAGGTCTTGTCGTCGAATGTCAGGACGAGAGAAGTCAGTATAAAAATAAAGACAAGGCTATGAAAGTGCTGAAATCCCGTCTGCTCGAAATGGAAAGGGAAAAACAGCACAACGAGGTCGCACAGCAAAGACGCTCACAGGTCGGAACAGGTGACCGTAGTGAACGCATAAGAACCTACAATTATCCACAGGGGCGTGTGACAGACCACAGAATAGGACTTACACTCTATAAAATTGAGGATATACTCAACGGAAATATCGACGAAATAATTGATGCACTCATCACAGCCGACAGAGCGTCACAGCTTGAAAACTCAGAAACATAATTTTATTTTCACGGAGGCAAAGTTCTATGTTCAAAAGTTCAGTTGCAGGACAAAGATGGGCTATGGCAAAAGTTATAATGGCAATTTGTGCATTGGCTTTTGCGGCATATATGATATACTGCGGAGTTAATTATATTAAACTCAACACTAATCAGGGTATAGGCAGAGAAATAACGCCGTCCGACTACGCAACACTTTCTGTCGGTGAACAGGTAAACGGAACAATAGATTCCGTTGTCTGTGAATATCAGACAAGTGATGATGTAGCAGGAAATAATTTAACCTATTATCTTGTTAAATCCGACGATAAAATTATAACATTCAAAACAGAACTCGGCAGCACTTGTGACAACAAAATGCGTAGTATATTGAACGGTTCGGGCGAAACACTGCATTACAAAGGCTATGTAAATACACTTTCTTCAAATGACCGTAAGTCACTTGGTCTTTATGCACTCACTAATAATATTCTTTTAGAAAACGGAATGAAAGGCGATTTCAACGACCACATTATACCACTGGAAATCAGTGTTACGGAATATAGTGACCGTTCAAACACAAATGCTATTTTAGGAGCGTTTGTGATGGCGGCACTTATGCTGTTTCTTGCGTTTATGCTTTTGAAAAAGGTTGTTGTTGACTGTATTTATTCTTTTAAATTATCAAAGGGAAAAATACAACCCGAAGTTAAATTGACTCCTGATGAACCGCTTGAAAACAAAAAAATGTATGACGGCGGTGCAAGTGACGAGGGATTTTTCTATGTCGGCTATGAGGAACAGGAAAACGACGAAAATAATTCGTGATTCGTAATGCGTAATTCGTAATTGCGTTCATGGTTATTGTTATGGGGTAGCTGGTTTCCGCTCCGTAAATAATTACTCATCGTTTTTAATGTGAAAATGACAGCGGAGGCACTCCGCCGCAATTTTGGAGCGAAGGAAGGATTTTATGAAAACTCTTATGCTTAAAGCCGACGAGGTTCAGACGGCGGCAGATATTATAAAAAACGGCGGCTTGGTTGCTATGCCGACCGAAACGGTCTATGGACTTGCGGCTGACGCTTTGAACGGAAAAGCTGTCGAAAAAATATTCAGGGCAAAGGGCAGACCTATGGACAATCCGCTTATTGTGCATATTTCGGATATTTCACAGATATATAAGCTGGTGTCCGTTTTCCCTGAAAAAGCAAAAAAACTTGCGGAAAAATTCTGGCCCGGTGCTTTGACGATAATTTTGCCGAAATCGGATATAATTCCCGACGAGGTGAGTGCAGGACTTGATACGGTTGCCGTGAGGTTTCCGTCAAACCCTGTTGCACACAGGCTGATTGAACTTTCGTCGCCGCTTGCCGCACCGTCGGCGAATTTGTCGGGCAGTCCGAGTCCGACTAATGCAAAGCATGTTGCCGACGATATGAACGGCAGGATTGACGCTATAATTGACGGCGGAGAATGTGATGTCGGAGTTGAATCTACCGTAATAACTCTTGCGACAGAACCGCCACGACTTTTAAGACCCGGCGGAATTACGCTTGAACAGTTGCGTGATACTATCGGAGAGGTCGTTGTTGACGACGCTGTTCTGCACCCGCTTAAAAACGGACAAAAAGTATCAAGTCCGGGAATGAAATACAAACACTATTCGCCGAAAGCCGATGTTATACTTATCAAAGGTTCCGACGACAGCTTTGTTGAATATGTCAATAATCATAAATCCGACGGAGTTGCGGCACTCTGCTATGATGAGGATTTGGGCAGACTTGATGTGCCTACTGTTTCGGTAGGTTGTGGTGATGATTACGAAACACAGGCACACAGACTTTTTACGGCACTGAGAACAGCCGACGAAAACGGCTACAAAACAATTTATGCTCACTGTCCGAAAACTGAGGGCGTCGGACTTGCGGTTTATAACAGAATTATCCGTGCGGCAGGTTTTGAGGTGATTGACCTTGAATAGTATTGTTGTCGGACTGACAGGACAAACAGGGGCAGGCAAAAGCACTGTTTCCGGAATTATGAAAAATCTCGGCTGTACCGTCATAAGTGCCGACAAAATTGCAAGAGAGGCAACACAGACAGGCTCGGAATGTCTGAAAAGACTTGCAGATTGTTTCGGATATGATATAATAAATAACGACGGCAGCTGTAACAGAAAGCGTCTTGCACAAAAGGCGTTTTCGTCAAGAAAATCAACGGATTTGCTTAACAGCATAACTCACCCGTGGATACTCAGAAGAACAGCGGAATATATTTCCGAATGTAAATCAAACGGCAGTGACATAATTATATTTGACGCTCCACAGCTTTTTGAAAGCGGCGGTGAAAAAATGTGTGACCTTGTCGTTTCGGTTACAGCACCGCCTGAAACAAGACTGTCAAGGATAATGAACCGTGACGGTATAACCAAAGACGAGGCACTTTTGCGTATAAACGCTCAGTTTGACGAAAGCTATTATACATCAAAAGCCGATTATGTCATTGACGGTTCACAGCCTTTGGAACAGGTGAAAGAAAAGGTGACAGAAATTATTGCCGAAATAAGAAAAGCAGGTGTATGATGAAAAAACATATAAAAATCATTATAAGTATAAGCATTATTGTTGTTATGCTTTTCGGTGCGGCTTTTGCGTTGAAATATGCGTATCAACGGTATGTTTACGGCAGTTATCCGCTGAAATATCAGGACGAAGTAAAGGCGGCTTCCGAAAAATACAATGTTGACGAGGCACTTATTTACGGCGTAATAAAAACCGAGAGCAACTTTAATCCTGACGCCGTGTCACATGCCGGTGCAATAGGTCTTATGCAGATTACCCCCGAAACATTCGAGTGGATTCAGACATACTACAAGGACGACGACTATACCGTAGATGACCTAAAAAATTACAGCGTCAACATAGATTACGGCACGCACATTCTGTCAATACTTATGGATATGTACGGCAACGAGGATACGGCAATTTGTGCATATAATGCAGGTATCGGCAGAGTTGACGGCTGGCTTGAAGATAAGCAGTATTCCGACGACGGCAAAACGCTTAAAACCTTGCCGATTGAAGAAACCGAAAACTATCGCCATAAAGTACAGCAAAACAAAAACGCTTATATAAAACTCTATTTTCAGAACGAAAACAGTAAAAACTCAGATAAATAAAAGAAAGGAAGATTTTTATGGCAAAGAAAAACGATACAAAATCAAAAGCTGAACAGCTTAAAGAAAAAATACTTATCAAAAAAGAAAGCGGTGCAAAAAAAATCAGTGCCGACGAACTCAAAAAAGCCGACGCTTTCTGCGAAGAATACAAGAATTTTCTAAATAAGGCAAAAACTGAGCGTGAGGCTGTCGCTTATTCTGTAAAAGCCGCAAAAAAAGCTGGCTTTACGGAATTTGACCGTACAAAGAAATACAAAGCAGGCGACAAGGTTTATGTCAACAACAGAAATAAATCCGTTATGCTTGCTGTTATCGGCAAAAACGGCACAAAAGACGGCGTAAGACTTGGTATTGCACATATTGACTCACCTCGCCTTGACCTTAAACCTAATCCGCTTTATGAAACAAATGACCTTGCACTCTTTAAAACGCATTATTACGGCGGTATCAAAAAATACCAGTGGACAACAATTCCGCTTGCATTGCATGGCGTTGTTGCACTCAAAGACGGCACAACCGTTGATGTAACAATGGGCGAAAAGGACAGCGAGCCATGTTTCTGTGTTACTGACCTTTTGCCGCACCTTGCTGATGAACAGGTTCGCAAACCTATGTACAAGGCTGTTACAGGTGAGGATTTGAATGTTCTTATCGGCAGTCGTCCGTTCTGTACAGATGAGGAAAGCGAAAGCGTCAAGCTCAATGTTATGAACATTATCTTTGAAAAATACGGAATTACAGAAGAAGATTTTCTCTCGGCAGATCTTACAATGGTTCCGGCGTTCAAGTCAAAGGATATAGGCTTTGACAGAAGTATGATAGGCAGCTACGGTCACGATGACAGAGTTTGTGCTTATCCCGCACTTATGGCGGCACTTGACGCAAAAACTCCCGACAGAACAGTAATTACCGTACTCACTGACCGTGAGGAAATCGGCAGTGAGGGCAACACAGGTATGAAGTCAACATTTATGATTGATTTTATTGCCGACCTTGCACAGGCAGACGGCGAGGAAGTAAGACATGTTATGGCAAAGAGCAGTTGCCTTTCGGCAGATGTAAACGCTGCATTTGACCCGACCTACGCAAGTGCTTATGAAGCAAATAATTCATGCTATGTCAACAACGGTGCTGTTATTACAAAATATACGGGCAGCAGAGGAAAGAGCGGCACTTCTGAGGCAACAGCCGAATTTATGGCAAAAGTAAGAGCAATTCTCGACGAAAACGGCGTACTCTGGCAGACAGGCGAACTCGGAAAGGTTGACGGCGGCGGCGGCGGAACAATCGCAAAGTTCGTTGCAAACCTTAATGTTGATGTTGTTGACCTTGGTGTGCCTGTACTCTCAATGCATGCACCGTTTGAGGTTGTTTCAAAGATTGATGTCTATATGACCTACCGTGCAATAGCATCATTCTATGCGGCAAAGTAATGTCTTTGTATGACGGATTCAGAAATAAGTAAATGCAGATTTTTATTGACAACAGACGGCAGATAAATCAATGCTTTACAGCTTAAAAATCAACACTTTTGCCGACCGGATTATAAATTTATTATACGAATTATTCCAAAAATTTACCGTTCAGTAACAATAAAGTTACAATGATGTTTTTGTTATTGACAAGAGGCGGTCTTTGTATTATTATCATACAGGATTTAAAAATTATTTTGTATTAAATTTATAGTTGTTTTTAGTGCGATTTACACAATATTTCTAAATCTGTAAAAGTATGGGAACTTAAAGTGCTTTATCAAAGTTTTGAATCCCAAAAATACGAATGTAAGAATGTTTATATATTTTTAACTCATACAAAAGCATTATGAGGAGTGTTGTAACTTGGAAAAATTCGTTATCCACGGAGGTAATTCGCTTCACGGTGAAGTTCATATAAGCGGTGCAAAAAATGCAGCCGTTGCCATTATACCTGCCGTTATTCTTTCGGACGGCGTATGCAGAATAGAAAATATCCCGAATATTATGGATGTAAATATTATTGCGACCATTTTGCACGAAATGGGTGCAAAAATCACAAGAGTTAATAAATCCACTCTTGAAATAGACCCAACGCATATACAGAATCCTGTTGCAACATATGAGCTTGTTCGTCATATGAGAGCGTCGTGCTATCTTCTCGGTGCATTACTCGGCAAGTTTTCAAGGGCAGAGGTTGCACTTCCGGGTGGTTGCGATTTTGGCGTAAGACCGATTGACCAGCACCTCAAAGGTTTTGGCATACTCGGTGCTGAACACAGCGTTTCCGGCGGAATGATAAATGTAAAGGCTGATAAGTTGGTCGGCGGACATATTTATCTTGATGTTGTTTCTGTTGGTGCAACAGTCAATATTATGCTTGCAGCAGTTAAGGCTGAGGGCAAAACAATAATCGAAAACGCCGCAAAGGAACCGCATATCGTTGACCTTGCGAATTTCCTTAACTCAATGGGTGCAGATGTGCGTGGTGCAGGAACAGATGTTATAAAAATCAATGGTGTAAAGCATCTTAACGGCACAACCTATTCGATTATTCCCGACCAGATTGAAGCGGGTACATATATGGTAGCCGCAGCGGCAACAGGTGGAGATGTCATTGTACGAAATGTTATCACAAAGCACCTTGAATCAATCACCGCAAAACTCAGAGAAATGAATGTTCAGGTTGATGAATATGAGGACTCTGTTCGTGTACGCAGAACAGGAGCACTTCACCGCTGTAATGTCAAGACAATGCCTCACCCGGGATTTCCGACAGATATGCAGCCGCAGATTGCCGTGTTGCTTTCTATCGCCGACGGTACAAGCATTGTAACCGAGGCAGTGTGGGACAACCGTTTCAGATATGTCGAGGAACTTCGCAGAATGGGTGCAGAAATTTCCGTTGACGGAAAAATTGCTGTTATCGAGGGTGTAAAGGAGCTTATCGGTGCACCGGTTAAGGCTACCGACCTCCGTGCAGGGGCAGCTATGATTATTGCGGCTCTTGCGGCAAAAGGCACAACATATATTGAGGATATTCAGCATATTGAGCGTGGCTATGAAGATGTAGTCGAAAAATTCGCCGCTCTCGGTGCCGACATCAAGCGTGTATATTCCAACGACCCCGTTGTACAGACAGCCTGAATACAGAGTGGAGTGTGGAGAGTGGAGTGTGGAGTTGTTCATACGGTAAGTCTGATGTGCTGAGAGAAGTTTTTTAGGTGATATTATGACAAGACTTTGTCCGCTGTTCAGCGGAAGTTCTGGAAACAGCTATTATATAGGTTCGGCGGATAACGGAATACTGATTGACGCAGGAAGAAGTGCAAAACAGATTGAAAATGCACTGAAAGAAAACGACCTTGATATAAAAAATGTCAGGGCAATTTTTGTCACGCACGAACACAGCGACCATATACAAGGCTTGCGTGTGCTTGCCTCACGGCATAAAATCAAAGTTTATTCGTCAATGGGTACGATTTCGGCTCTTGAAGAAAAACAGCTCATAAATGAAAAGGTTGACATTTCGCCGATTACATTCGACGGCGTTGAGGCGGCAGGAATGAATATAGTGCCGTTCAGAATATCGCACGACTGTTGTGAGGGTTTCGGATATGTTGTCGAAAGCTCCGACGGACGCAAAACAGCCTTTGCGACGGATACGGGTTATATTTCAAATGATATAAAATCAGCACTTTGCGGCTGTGATACTGTTGTGATTGAGTCGAACCACGATGTAAGAATGCTCGAAAACGGCATTTATCCCTATATATTAAAACGCAGAATACTCTCGGACAAGGGACATCTCTCAAACGACAGCTGTGCCGATGAACTGCTTGAACTTGTCAGAAGCGGCACAACACGATTTTTGCTTGCACATCTCAGCCGTGAAAACAATATGCCCGAACTTGCACTTCAAACATCACTTTGTAACCTTGAAAGCAACGGTATGAAACGAAATATTGACTTTATGATTTCGGTTGCACCTGTTGAAAACTTCTCAGGTTCAATAATATACTGATACATAACTTAATATATCATTCAATAAAAAAATCCCGACATAAAAATCGGGATTTTTTCGTTATTTATGATATTTTCCGCCGATGTTGATTTGAAAAGCCCTGTAAATCTGTTCGCACAGCATTACCCGTGCAAGCTGATGTGGAAAGGTCATTTCGGACATTGACAGCCGTATATGCGACATACGCTTGACCTCGTCAGAAAGTCCCCACGAACCGCCGATAATAAACGCAATACTGCTGTAACCACTGACGGCAATATCGGAAATTTCCTGTGCAAGTTTTTCTGAACTACGCTGTTTGCCCTCAATGCACATAGAAATAATCTTTGCGTTATGCGGAATTTTTGAAATAATCCGCTCGCCCTCTTTTGTTATTGTTGTTCTTATCTGTGACGGTGACGGATTTTCTGCAATTTTTTCCTCGTCAACCTCAACAATACTGAAATTACAGAATGTACGCATACGCTTTGAATATTCAGCGACCGCCTCTCGCCAATAGCTTTCTTTAAGTTTTCCCACACATATTATCGTAACATTAAGCACAAAAACACCCCTTATAACAATTCGTAATTCATAATGCGTAATTCGTAATTGTGGTGTCGTGCCGCCACTGTCAATAAGTATAAACCGTAGATTCTTTTACGCATTAACTTTTGTATAAACTCCGCACACAATAAAACCGCCTTTTTCAAAAAGGCGGTTAAATTTTTAATAAAGTTATCTTTTTAAATGATTCAATTCAAGAAATGCAGTCGTGGTCATAATAACTCCACTCTCCACTCTTCACTCTCCACACTGATTAAGCAACATTCTGTCGTTGTTGAGTTCCTGACCGCTTGCAAGCGAGAATTTTTCGAGGAGGTCAGAGGTTTTCAGCTTTTTCTTTTCTTCGCCTGATACATCATAGATGATTTTGCCGTTGTTCATCATAATAAGGCGGTTACCGTGAACAATAGCGTCGTGCATATTATGGGTTACCATAATGGCGGTAAGATGATTTTCGGCGATTATTTTGTCGCTGAGGTCAAGCACCTTTGCGGCGGTTTTCGGGTCAAGTGCGGCAGTGTGTTCGTCAAGGAGAAGAACCTTAGGCTTTTTGATTGTCGCCATAAGAAGTGTTACCGCCTGACGCTGACCGCCGGAGAGAAGTCCTACCTTTGAGGTCATTCTGTCTTCAAGTCCGAGGTCAAGCTGTTTGAGCAGTTCACGGTAGGTTTCGTGTTCGGCTTTTGTAACACCCCAGCGAAGTCCACGCCTTTTGCCACGCCTTGCGGCTATTGCAAGGTTTTCGATTATTTCCATATCGGCAACCGTACCTGTCATAGGGTCCTGAAAAACTCGTCCGAGATAGGTTGCACGCTGATGTTCCGAAAGTCCCGTAACATCTTTGTCGTCAATGAAAATAACGCCGCTGTCAACAGGCCACACACCTGCAATAGCGTTAAGCATAGTTGATTTTCCTGCACCGTTTCCGCCGATAACAGTACAGAAGTCGCCGTCATTCAGCGTGAGTGAAAGACCGTTTAAAGCCCTTTTTTCGTTTATTGTACCTTTGTTAAAGGTTTTATAAATATCTCTTATTTCAAGCATTTTTGCTGTCCTCCGTAGCCGTGCTGTTTTTTGCGTTTTGCTTTGCAACTTTTCTGAAAGAATTCTTTGATTTCTTTTGCAGATAAGGAACAGCAAGGAATATTGCAACTATTACAGCGGTAAAGAGTTTCATATCGTCAGTAGGCATTTTCAGCCACAGAACAATACCGATTACTATATAATAGATTATTCCGCCGATTACAACAAATATGAGTTTTGCAACAAAGTTAAAGTGCTTGCGGAGTATTGCCTCGCCGAGAACCTGTCCGATAATAACTGCGGCAAGTCCAATAACGATTGCACCACGACCCATATTTATGTCCGAGAATCCCTGATACTGTGACATAAGCGAACCTGAAAGTGCAACAAGACCGTTTGAAAGCGAAAGTGCAATCAGCTTTGTAACATTGATGTTAATGCCCTGAGCCTTTGACATATTCGGGTTACAGCCTGTTGCTCTTATTGCGGAACCCTGTTCCGTTCCGAAGTACCAGTATGACAGCATAATAATTACAGCGGCAAATGCAAGACCGATTAAAATCGCCATATTGACATCACGAAGTGAAATTACGAGCGTATATTTGTTTACGCTTATAACTCTGTTTGCCTGTCCCATAATATTGAGGTTGATTGAGTACAGTGCAATCTGACTGAGTATTCCGGCAAGAATGTCGGGAATACCGAGCAGAGTATGAAGAACACCTGTAATAAATCCGGCAAGAAGTCCGGCAATTACCGCAACAATCATTGCAACCCATATCGGACAGCCTGCCATAAGCATCATAGCGGTTACTGCACCGCCTGTTGCAAACGAGCCGTCAACGGTCAAATCGGCAAAATTCAGCAGCTTGTATGTAATGAATACACCCAGTGCCATTATGCCCCATATTACGCCTTGTGCGATATTTCCGGGCAAAGCCTGTAAAAAAGCCATAGGGTCAAGCGAAGAAAAATATGACCCCAGTACATCAAAAAAATTCATTATAAGTTCACCATCTTAAAAAATTTTTCGGGATGTCGTCATCGGCACCCCGAAATTCGTTTTAGTTTATTCAGCTATAAGATTACTCGACCTTGATTTCTGTGTAACCGTCAGGAATTGTAACACCGAGAGCCTTTGCTCTGTCAGCCATATATTCCTTAACCGGTGACGGAGAATATTCAATCGGCATTGTCTTGATATCCTTGCCGTTTACAAGAATGTCATAAGCCATTTCGCCTGTCTTAACGCCTATGTCATAGTAGCTGATTGAAAGTGTTGCAATACCGCAGCCTTTGCAGATACCCTCTTCGCCTGCGATGATAGGTTTCTTTGCAGGTTCGGCAACATTGTTGATTACCTCAGCGTTTGAAGCAGCTGTGTTGTCGGTAGGAATATAGATAACATCTGATTCGTTGCATGCTGTTTGTGTAACTGACGCAACATCGTTTGAATCAGAGAATGTATATTCTTTTACTTCGTAGCCGAATTTTTTAAGGCTTTCTGTAACTGTTGCTGCCTGGAACTTTGAGTTAGGCTCAGCTGAACAATAGAGAATACCTACATTCTTAGCATCAGGGAAAAGCTCGTGGAGCATATCAGCCTGTTCGCTGAGCGGTGCAAGGTCTGATGTACCCGAAATATTCATATCTGTTGTGCCAGAGAAGTCGCTTAAATCAAGAGCAGTTGCATAATCGGTTATTGATGTTGCAAGAATCGGAATATCCGATGTTGCAGTTGCTGCTGCCTGTAATGAAGCTGTTGCGTTAGCCATAATCAAATCATAATTTGACGCAACGAACTGGTTGCAGATTGTTGCACATGTAGGAGAGTCGTTCTGTGCGTTCTGGTAGTCGAACTTAACATGTTCCTCGCCCATAAGCTCAGTAAGCTTGTCCTGAAATCCCTTTGTTGCTGCGTCAAGTGCAACATGCTGTGTGAGCTGGCATATACCAATGTTATATACCTTGCCCTCAGGAATTGCGGAATTTGCTGTGCTTTCTGTTGTTGAAGCCTTTGATTCAGCCGGTGTGCTGCTGTTTGAGCCGCTGTTTGAGTTGCTGCATCCTGCGGAAATGCCGAGTGCCATTATTCCTGCAAGAAGTGCAGATGTGAGTTTACATACTTTTTTCATAAATTTACCCCGATTCTTTTTTAAAATTTTTAATTTAAATTTAATGCTTTAAATCATCAAAAATATTTTAACACGACCTTAGTATTTTGTCAATAAAATACGGAACATTTAATGATAATAGTTAGGAGTTAGGAGTTAGGAATGAGGAATGGGTGGTTGCGGTGAGTTTTTGCGTTGAAATAAAATTTGTTGTCATATTAAGTTGTTGCGTTGGACTTTAACTTGATTTAACAGTCAGTTGTTGCGTGAAATAATACAATGCACTAATTTCGCGGAGCAGCCAACTTAACGGTAACAATAAGTATGAACGCGAATCGGGAGCGGAGGCACTCCGCCGCTGTCAATAGACAATTTGCCTATTTTGGAGTATGAATAATTATGACATTCGACAAAATTTGAAAAATTTGCTAATTGACTTTTATAATTTTGTACAATATGATATAATGTACATATAAATTTTTTTGATGGAGGAAATCAATATGTATTATCTTGGAATTGACCTTGGCGGCACAAATATAGTTGCAGGTGTCGTTGACGAAGATTATAAAATCGTTGCAAAGGAAAGTTGTAAAACAAATCTGCCAAGACCGACAGACGCAATCTGCGACGATATGGCGGCTGTTACACTCAAAGCACTCGAAAAAGCCGGAATAACTCTTGACGATATATCATTCGTCGGAATCGGTGCACCCGGTGCAGTAAACAGTGAAACGGGCGTAATTGAATTTTCACCGAATTTTGACGCTCATAACTGGGAAATCGCAAAAATGATGGAAGAACGCCTTAATAAAAAAGTTAAGGTTGAAAATGACGCAAACGCTGCGGCTTTTGGCGAATATCTTGCAGGTGCGGCTAAAAATGCAAAAAATGCTGTTGCAATCACTCTCGGTACAGGTGTCGGCGGCGGAATTATTATCGACGGCAAAATTTACAGCGGCTCAAATTTTGCGGGTGCTGAACTCGGTCACATTGTTATTGAACATAACGGTCGTCAGTGCGGCTGCGGAAGAAAAGGCTGCTGGGAGGCTTATGCGTCGGCAACAGGACTTATCAATATGACAAAAGAGGCAATCGAAAATCCTGAAAACAAGGATTCATACCTTTACAAATCCGTTGACGGTGATGTATCAAAAGTAAGCGGTATTACCGCCTTTGACGCAAAGCGTCACGACTGCCCTGTCGGCAAGGCTGTTGTTGATACCTACATAAGTTATCTTGCCTGCGGTATCGTAAATGTAATCAATATTTTCCAGCCTGATGTTCTTTGCATTGGTGGCGGAATAAGCAATCAGGGCGACTATCTCCTCGAACCGCTTATGAAGCTTGTTGAAGCTGAGCGTTTCACCAAACACAACGCAAAACAAACCAAAGTCTGCACGGCTTTACTCGGCAACGACGCCGGCATTATCGGAGCAGCAAGACTTTAATTCAGAGTGGAGTGTGGAGAGTGGAGTGTGTAGTTGTGTGAGCCGTAAGTGTTTTGCATAATTTTACTTTTGTGTACAATTTAAACGCAATAATATTGTTTTTAAACCGCCTTGTGTGACAGGGCGGTTTTCTTTTGCAAAAAAGTTACCTTTATAAGTAACTAACCTCAAAGAAAAAAGTAACGGTTAATAAAATAACTCCACACTCCACACTTTTCATCAACGCTGTCGGGTGTTTCTTTTTGGGAATATTTCGGTAAAAGAATTAAAATCTGAACGGAATTTTAAAAATTCTGAAAAATCGCAAAAAAATAAAGAAACCGCCGAAAAATACTTGACAGGCGACTTCTTTGGTAGTATAGTTATATAATGCACAATCGTGAAAAAGTCTGATTTTTTAGCCACTCAGACACTAACTTTGAAAAAATATTAGCACACTCTGAGAAAAAAATCAAGTATAATTTTCATTGGTGCAAACACTGTGAGTTTTACGGTGTCAGCAACATATTACTGTCGGGTTCTGAATACGGCGGTTGTATGTTCTGTTTGAAAATATTCAGAAAGCAACAAATTGAATGGAGTGATTCTATGGTAAACGTCAAACCCGTGCGTCTTGGAAAAACCGAACGAATGAGCTTTTCACACATTGACGAAGTGCTTGAAATGCCAAACCTCATCGAAATTCAGAAAGACTCTTACAAGTGGTTTCTTGAAAAGGGCTTGCAGGAAGTATTTGAGGATGTTTCGGGAATTACTGATTATTCGGGAAATATAGTCCTCGACTTTGTTGACTATACTCTTGAAACCGACCACCCGAATTACAGCATTGCAGAATGTAAGGAAAGAGATGCCACATATTCGGCACCGCTTAAAGTAAAAGCAAGACTGCTCAATAAGGAAACATCAGAAATCAAGGAATCAACCGTTTTTATGGGAGATTTTCCGCTGATGACTCCAAGCGGTACATTTGTTATCAATGGTGCTGAAAGAGTTATTGTTTCTCAGCTTGTAAGGTCGCCGGGCGTTTACTATAAGATGGATTATGATAAAACAGGTAAGCAGCTTTTCAGTGCAACCGTTATTCCTAACAGAGGTGCATGGCTTGAATACGAAAACGATATCAACGATGTTTTCTATGTTCGTATCGACAAAAACCGCAAGCTGCCTGTAACCGTGTTTATACGAGCTCTCGGACTCGGCACTGATCAGGAAATAATCGACTATTTCGGACCTGACGACAGAATTCTTGCAACAATCGACAAGGATACAACAGACAATCAGGAGGACGCTCTCAAAGAGGTTTACAGAAAACTCCGTCCGAGCGAGCCGCCGACAGTCGAAAGTGCCCAGCAGCATATCAATATGCTGTTCTTTGACCCGAGAAGATATGATATATCCAGAGTAGGACGCTACAAA
Organism: Acutalibacteraceae bacterium; assembly: GCA_051894195.1. GTDB lineage: Bacteria > Bacillota > Clostridia > Oscillospirales > Acutalibacteraceae > UBA1213. The sequence continues at coordinate 7,783 of JBJFIB010000227.1, read as the reverse complement.
TACAACAAGAAACTCGGTATTGCAAACCGTCTTGCAAATCAGGTAATAACCGAGCCTATTGCTGACCCGATGACAGGTGAAATTCTTGCCGATGAGGGAGAATTCATCTCAAAGGAAAGAGCAATGGAAATCGAAAACGCAGGTGTAAATATCGCATTCGTAAAGGGTGCTGACGAAAGACCTGTAAAGATTATTTCAAACGGTATGGTTGACATATCAAAGTATGTTGACTTTGACGCAAAAGAAGAATGTGGAATTAACGAAAAAGTTCGTTTCACAATTCTTAAAGATATACTCGAAAGCTGTCAGGACGAGCAAAGCCTCAAAAAAGAAATCAAAAAACGCAAGGACGAGCTTGTTCCTAAGCATATCATTGTTGACGATATATTCTCAACAATTAACTATATGAACTCTCTTGCATGCGGTATCGGCACAACTGACGATATCGACCACCTCGGAAACCGTCGTATCCGCTCAGTAGGTGAACTTTTGCAGAACCAGTTCAGAATAGGCTTTGCAAGACTTGAAAGAGTAATCAGAGAGAGAATGACCTTGCAGGCACAGGACCTTGCACATCTCCCGCCTAATGCCCTTATCAATATCCGTCCTGTAACTGCGGCAATCAAGGAATTTTTCGGTTCATCACCGCTCTCACAGTTCATGGACCAGAACAATCCTCTTGCCGAACTGACACACAAAAGGCGTCTTTCAGCCCTCGGTCCAGGCGGTCTTTCAAGAGATCGTGCAGGATTTGAGGTTCGTGATGTTCACTATACACACTACGGACGAATGTGTCCTATCGAAACCCCTGAAGGTCCTAACATCGGACTTATCTCTTATCTTGCTACCTTTGCAAAAATCAATGAATACGGACTTATCGAGGCACCGTTCCGCAAGGTTGACAAGGAAACAGGCGTTGTAACAAAAGAAGTTGTCTATATGACCGCTGATGTCGAGGATAACTATATCGTTGCACAGGCTAACGAACCGCTTGATGAAGAAGGTCACTTTGTCAACAAGAAGATTGTCGGCAGACACAGGGACGAATTCGTTGAGGTTGAGCGTGAAAAGGCAGACTTTATGGATGTTTCGCCACGAATGGTTGTATCAGTTGCTACGGCAATGATTCCGTTCCTCGAAAACGACGACGCAAACCGTGCATTGATGGGTTCAAACATGCAAAGACAGGCAGTGCCGCTGCTTGTTACCGAATCTCCTATTGTCGGCACAGGTATGGAATACAAGGCAGGCGTTGACTCGGGCGTTTGTATACTTGCCGAAGAAGACGGCGTAGTTAAATATGTAAGTGCCGACGAAATCACAGTACAGTATGACTCCGGCAGAACACAGACCTTTAAGGTAACAAAGTTTATGCGTTCAAACCAGGGTACATGTATCAATCAGGTTCCGATTGTAGATGTGGGACAGCGTGTTGAAAAGAATGAGGTTCTTGCCGACGGTCCTGCAACAAGTAACGGTGAAATCAGCCTCGGTAAAAATGCCCTTATCGGATTTATGACATGGGAAGGTTACAACTACGAGGACGCCGTTCTTATCAATGAAAAGATTGTTCGTGATGATGTTTATACATCAATCCACATAGAAGAATACGAAACCGAAGCAAGAGATACAAAACTCGGTGCTGAGGAAATCACCAGAGATATACCTAATATCGGCGACGACCAGCTCAAAGACCTCGACGAGCGTGGTATTATTCACATTGGTGCAGAGGTTCACCCGGGAGATATTCTTGTCGGTAAGGTTACACCTAAGGGCGAAACCGAACTGACAGCGGAAGAAAAACTCCTCCGTGCAATTTTCGGCGAAAAGTCAAGAGAAGTAAGAGATACCTCCCTCAGAGTACCGCACGGTGAATACGGTATAATCGTTGATGTAAAGGTATTCACAAAAGAAAACAGCAACGACGAGCTGCCGCCGGGAGTAAACAAGGTTGTACGCTGCTATATCGCACAGAAGCGTAAGATTCAGGTCGGCGACAAGATGGCAGGTCGTCACGGAAACAAGGGTGTCGTTTCAAGAATTCTTCCTGAGGAGGATATGCCGTTCCTGCCGGACGGAAGACCGCTTGATATAGTTCTTAACCCGTTGGGCGTACCTTCTCGTATGAATATCGGACAGGTACTTGAAGTTCACCTCGGCTATGCCGCAAAGGCTCTCGGCTGGAAGATTATGACTCCTGTATTTGACGGTGCACACGAGCAGGATATTTTCCAGTGCTTTAAGGACGCAGGCATAAGCGAAGACGGCAAAATCTGGCTGAAAGACGGACGCACAGGCGAATATTTCGATAACCCTGTAACCGTCGGATATATGTATTACCTCAAACTCCACCACCTTGTTGACGATAAGATTCATGCCCGTTCAACAGGTCCTTACTCACTCGTTACACAGCAGCCACTCGGCGGTAAAGCACAGTTTGGCGGTCAGCGTTTCGGTGAAATGGAAGTTTGGGCATTGGAGGCATACGGTGCCGCATACACCTTGCAGGAAATCCTTACTGTTAAATCCGATGATGTTGTCGGCAGAGTAAAGACCTACGAGGCTATCGTTAAGGGTCAGAATATTCCTAAGCCGGGTATTCCTGAATCATTCAAGGTTCTTATCAAGGAACTTCAATCCCTTGCACTTGATGTTCAGGTGCTTGACAAGAACGGCAACGAAATCAATCTCCAACAGGATCTTGACGATGATATTGTGCCTGATGATGCATCATTCGACGAAAAGAGCGTTATGACTGACGATGACGGCTATCAGTATAAAGATGAAAACGGTGAAGACGAAGTTTTTGCCGATGATGACGATAAATACGGCGACAGTAACGACGATGAATTCTATGGCAGCGGTGACGATGACATCTTTGACATAGATAGTTTTGATGAAGGCAAAGACGACTGAGAGGAGGACACTGACTAATGGAATTCAATGAATTTGAATCAATAAAAATCGGACTTGCGTCCCCTGACCTTATAAGAGAATGGTCATACGGTGAGGTAAAAAAGCCTGAAACCATTAACTACCGTACTCTTAAACCTGAAAAAGACGGTCTGTTCTGCGAGGCAATCTTCGGTCCTATGAAGGACTGGGAATGTCACTGCGGAAAATATAAGAAAATCCACTTCAAAGGCAGAGTCTGCGAACGCTGCGGTGTTGAAATCACACGCTCAAAGGTTCGCCGTGAGCGTATGGGTCACATTGAGCTTGCTGCTCCTGTTTCTCATATCTGGTATTTCAAGGGTATTCCGTCAAGAATGGGACTTATGCTTGACATATCTCCGAGAACTCTCGAAAAAGTTCTGTACTTTGCGATGTATATCGTAACCGACATCAAAGAGGACAGCGATGCCGCAAGAGAACTTTCAAAAAAGCAGTGCCTTTCCGAAAAAGAATACAGAGAAATGAAGGAAAAGTACGAGGACGATTTTGAGGCTATGATGGGTGCTGAGGCTATCCAGAAACTTCTCAAAGAAATCGACCTTGAAAAACTTTCCGTTGAACTCAAAGAAGAACTTGAAGGTGCATCGGGACAGAAAAAAGTAAGAATACTCAAACGCCTTGAAGCAGTTGAGGCATTCCGTCTTTCCGGCAACCGTCCTGAGTGGATGATACTTGATGTTATTCCGGTAATTCCGCCGGATATTCGTCCTATGGTACAGCTTGACGGCGGCAGATTTGCTACATCTGACCTTAACGACCTTTACCGCCGTGTAATAAACAGAAATAACCGTCTGAAAAGACTTCTTGAACTCTCTGCACCTGATATTATCATCAGAAACGAAAAGCGTATGTTGCAGGAGGCTGTTGACGCACTTATCGACAACGGCAGACGGGGCCGTGCAGTAACAGGTCCGAACAACAGAGCGTTGAAATCACTTTCTGATATGCTTAAAGGTAAGCAGGGACGCTTCCGTCAGAACCTTCTCGGTAAGCGTGTTGACTATTCAGGTCGTTCCGTTATCGTTGTAGGTCCTGAACTCAAAATGTATCAGTGCGGTCTTCCTAAGGAAATGGCACTCGAACTCTTTAAGCCTTTTGTTATGAAAATCCTTGTTGAAAGCGGTTCTGCACAGAACATCAAAGCCGCAAGAAAGGCTGTTGAAAGAGCTAAACCTGAGGTATGGGATGCTCTCGAAAGAGTTATCAAGGGACACCCTGTTATGCTTAACCGTGCACCTACACTTCACAGACTTGGTATTCAGGCATTTGAGCCTGTACTTGTTGAAGGTAAGGCACTCAAACTTCACCCGCTTGCTTGTACAGCATTCAACGCCGACTTCGACGGCGACCAGATGGCTGTTCATGTTCCGCTGTCGGCAGAGGCTCAGGCAGAAGCAAGATTCCTTATGCTTGCGTCAAACAACTTGCTTAAACCGTCAGACGGTCGTCCTGTTACCGTTCCTACACAGGATATGGTACTCGGTTCTTACTATCTTACACTCGACAAAGACGGTGAACTTGGTGAGGGTAAAATATTCAGGGATACCAACGAAGCACTTATGGCTTATGATGCAAAGGTTATCGGACTTCATGCAAAAATCAAGGTTCGCCGTGAGGGTATTCTCAACGGAGAAAAGCAGTCAAGGCTTATCGACACAACAGTCGGACGCATTATCTTCAACAGACCTGTCCCACAGGATCTCGGTTTTGTTGACAGAAGCAACCCCGATAACTTTATGAAATATGAAATCGACTTCCTTGTCGGCAAAAAACAGCTTGGTCAGATTATCGACAGATGTATAAGAATTCACGGCACACAGCCGACATCAGTCGTTCTCGACGAAATCAAGGCACAGGGTTATAAGTATTCAACTCAGGGTGCAATCACCGTCGCAGTATGCGATGCTGAAATTCCGCCGAAGAAGAAAGAAATTATTGCTAAGGCTGAAAGTGAAATCGACAAGGTTTCAAAAATGTACAGACGAGGCTTTATGTCTAATCAGGAGCGTTATGAAAAGGTTATCAGAATCTGGGAAGACGCAACCGATGATGTTACGGCAGCACTGAAAAGCAACCTTGGCAGATACAACCCAATCTTTATGATGGCTGACTCAGGTGCCCGTGGTTCTATGAGCCAGATCAGACAGCTTGCCGGTATGCGTGGACTTATCGCCAACACATCAGGTAAGACAATCGAAATTCCTATCAAGGCTAACTACCGTGAAGGTCTTAATATTCTCGAATACTTTATTTCATCTCGTGGTGCGAGAAAGGGACTTGCCGATACAGCACTTCGTACCGCCGACTCAGGTTACCTTACAAGACGACTTGTTGATGTTTCACAAGATGTTATCATCAGGGAAGAGGACTGCGGCACAAAAGAGGGCATTATTGTTTACGACATCAAAGAGGGCAACTCTGTTATCGAAACAATGCACGAAAGACTTATCGGACGCTATCTCTGCGATGACTTTGTTGACCAGACAACAGGTGAGGTTATCGTTCCCGCAACAAAGATGATGGATACACACGACGCTGACCTTATTGTTGCAACAGGTGTTCAGCAGGTTAAAATCCGTTCTATCCTTGACTGTCGTGCAAGACACGGCGTATGTAAAAAGTGCTACGGTTCAAACCTTGCAAACGGTATGCCTGTTACAATCGGCGAGGCTGTTGGTATTATCGCAGCACAGTCAATCGGTGAGCCGGGTACACAGCTTACAATGAGAACCTTCCATACCGGCGGTGTTGCAGGCGGTGAGGATATTACACAGGGTCTTCCGAGAGTTGAAGAACTGTTTGAGGCAAGAAAGCCGAAACACCTTGCAATCATCAGTGAAATTTCCGGTACGGTAAGCTTCCAGGATATAAAAAATAACCGTCACGCCGTTATCACAAATAACGAAACAGGCGAAAAGAAAGAATACCTTATTCCGTTCGGTTCAAGAGTAAGAGTCGGAATTGAAGAAGGAAAGGTTATCGAGGCAGGCGACCTCATCACTGAGGGTTCAGTAAATCCGCACGATGTACTTACAATCAAGGGTACAGCAGCCGTTCAGGACTATCTTATCAAAGAAGTTCAGAGTGCATATCGTATGCAGGGTGTTGATATCAACGATAAGCACATTGAGGTTATTGTCCGTCAGATGATGAAGAAAGTCAGAATTGACGACGCAGGCAGCACAAATCTCCTTCCGAGTTCACTTGTTGACAAGAGCGAGCTTTATGCTGAAAATGAGGCTGTTCGTGAAAGAATTGCAAACGGTGAAGATGAACTCACTGAGGCAACATTCACTCCTATGCTGCTTGGTATCACAAAGGCATCTCTTGCAACGGATTCGTTCCTTTCAGCCGCATCATTCCAGGAAACAACAAGAGTTCTTACTGACGCTGCAATCAAGGGTAAGGTTGACCCGCTTATGGGACTCAAAGAAAATGTTATTATCGGTAAACTTGTTCCGGCAGGTACAGGTATGCACCGTTACAGTGATGTTGAAATTGAGGAAAATAACCCTAACGCATCAGCTGTTTCTGTTCAGCAGCAGTAATAACAGAATAATCCTATAAATCAAAAGTGACTGAGTACAGAAATGTATCTCAGTCACTTTTTTATTAGAGTGGAGTGTGGAGAGTGGAGTGTGGAGTTGTGCAAGAGGTGAGTTTATTCGGATTTCGGCTTTTAAGTTTATGCAACATTTACAGGATAGTTGACAACAGCTACTTCTGTCATAATATTTTCAAGCTGTTCCGTAATTTGTTCAAGTTTAGTTAAAACTTTTCCGTCAAAAACGATTTCACAGCACTGAGAACATTTTTTACAGGGGACATTTTTTACTATAATAATACATTTTCCTAAATCAACCATATAGGTTGTAGTACTTTCTACCATATTTCCTTTACAATAAAAGCAAGTCATAATTCATACCTTATTTCTGTTCTTTATGTCTTTATTTTATTTTTTTGCCGCAATATGGACAATAGCATTTTTCATAATCTTCATCGTTTTTATTTTTATCAATGTTTTCCATAAAGCCTGCTGAGATTATACCAGTAGGTACAGCTATAAGCCCGATACCGAGAAGAGCTATTATTGAACTAAGAATTTTTCCTAATACCGTTACAGGATAAATGTCACCATATCCAACAGTAGTAAATGTTGCAACAGCCCACCATAGTGCCGAAAAAACATTGTTGAAAACATCAGGCTGAGCCTCGTGTTCAATATTATACATAAGTACCGACGCTATTATCATAAGTATAAATACAACAACGATTGAAGATATAAGCTGATGTTTTTTATTTTTGAATACCTGCAATATAGTTGACAGTGCAGATGTATAACGATGAATTTTAAATATCCGTAATAACCGTACAATTCTTATCATTCGCAATACACGCAAATCAATCGGAATAATAAGCGGAATATAAAAAGGAAGTATTGCAAGCAAATCAATGATTGCCATAAACGAGAATATATATTTCAGCCTTGCCTTAACAGGTGAGAGTTCGGGGTACAGCAAATCGGCAGTATAAATTCTCAGTAAGTATTCTATTGTAAAAATTATTACTGAGAAAATCTCAATATATACAAAGTACTTTTTGAGCCATAACGGAATATCAAATGTATATGCAATTACTAAAACTGTATTTATGATAATTAAAGCCATTATAAATATATCGAAGATTTTGCTTGCTTTGTTACCGTCTTTTGATACTTCTATTATTTCAAAAATCCTTTGCTTGAATTTTCTGTACATTTTCATTATCCTTTCAGGAGTGACATAACTAAAAATTCCGAGTTGTTGATGAACACAACAGCTCGGAATTT
>JBJFIB010000226.1:0-4590 GCA_051894195.1 Acutalibacteraceae bacterium | reverse complement strand
GGTCTTGATGAAACAGAAATACAGTTTATTGAAAGCCATGTTAAGGAGATGAACTGATATGGGCATAATAAAAATAAATACCGCCAAAAAAGTTGTACCTATGATTTATGCCTACACTACACCCGATATACCAAAACACGACGGTTGGATAAAAATAGGCTACACCGAACAGGAAGTCGAAAAAAGACTGAAACAACAAACACACACCGCCGACATTGACTACAAGGTCGAATGGAAAGGCAGTGCAATGTTTGATGACGGCACGGGCGAAACTTTTCACGACTCGGATTTTCACGCATACCTCACAAAAAACGATATTGAACGCAAAGCCGGTACGGAATGGTTTTACACCGACAGTTCTACATCTCACAAGATGTTCATTGATTTCAGAGTGAACCGTGGAATACTCAGAACACTTGATGATGTCAAACAATACCGCTTGCGTGATGAACAGGCTGAGGCAGTGAAAAAAGCAAAAGAATATTTTTTATCACATCAGAACGGTGAATTTCTTTGGAACTGTAAGCCACGATTCGGAAAAACTTTGTCAGTATATGACTTATGCAAACAGCTTAATGCACAAAATGTACTCATAGTCACCAACCGCCCCGCTATCGCAAACAGCTGGTACGAAGATTATGCAAAATTTATGGGTACTGAGTCGGGTTTTCATTTTGTGAGTTCAACCGAATCACTCAAAGGAAAAAAATATGTTCTCTCACGACAGGAATATCTTGATGTTGTGATGGATGATGAACTCGGCTGTATTGAGTTTGTCAGCTTGCAGGACTTAAAGGGTTCAATATATTTCGGCGGAGAATACGACAAACTGAAAGAGGTAAAAGACATAAACTGGGACTTGCTTGTCATTGACGAGGCACACGAGGGCGTTGACACAAGCAAAACGGATATTGCCTTTACAAAAATAAAACGCAAACATACACTGCACCTTTCAGGTACACCGTTCAAGGCACTTGCAAACGATAAGTTTGAACAGGACGCAATCTATAACTGGACTTATGCCGATGAACAGCGAAAAAAGCATGAACTTGCCGACAGTCCGGACAACCCTTATGCAAAATTGCCACAGCTCAATATGTTTACATATCAGATGTCGGAGATTGTTTGTGATGAACTCAGTCGTGGCAAGGAGCTTGACGGCGAAACAGTGGAATATGCCTTTGACCTTAACGAGTTTTTCCTTACAAAAAGTTCCGATAAATTCGTACACGAGGAATCCGTTGACAAATTCCTTGACGCACTTACAAAACAGGAAAAATTCCCGTTCTCAACAGAAGAATTGCGTAATGAACTTAAACACACACTATGGCTTTTGAACCGTGTTGACAGTGCAAAGGCTCTTGCAAAAAAATTACAGGAACACCCTGTTTTCGGCAGCTACAAAATTATTGTTGCCGCAGGTGACGGCAGACTTGACGAAAACGAAGAAACAAAAAAATCATACAACAAAGTATGCGAAGCAATCAAAAACAACGACAAAACAATTACACTTTCCGTAGGACAGCTTACAACCGGTGTTACAATCCCTGAATGGACGGCAGTGCTTATGCTGAGTAATGTTAAAAGTCCGGCTCTGTATATGCAAGCGGCTTTCAGGGCTCAGAACCCTCATCTTTTTCAGAACGGTTCGGAATTTTTACGCAAAAAGAATGCCTATGTCTTTGACTTCGACCCTGCAAGAACACTGACAATATTTGAGGAATTTGCAAACGATTTATCGTCGGAAACATCGGACGGACGGGGAAGTTCCGACCAGAGAAAACAGAATGTCCGTGAACTGCTTAATTTTTTCCCTGTTATCGGTGAAGACGAAAACGGCAGAATGATAGAGCTTGACGCTGAAAAGGTTCTTTCCATTCCACGGAAAATCAAGTCAAAAGAAGTTGTCCGTCGTGGATTTATGAGCAATTTCCTGTTCCAGAATATTTCAAATGTATTCCATGCACCACAGGAAGTTATCGACATAATAAAGAATTTCACGCCCGTTGAAGAACCGAAAAATTCGCTTAACATAACCCCTGAAACCGGCGACGACCTTTCACTTAATGATAAAGGAGAAGTGGAACTCGACGATAATTTTATTATCGGCACGGCACAGGATATTTTCGGCGACAAGATTTATGAAATACAGGACGACCTGCAAGAAGTAATTGACAATACAACCATTCAGGAAGAAAAAAAGCCAAAAGACGACACTCTTGCAAAATTAAAGGCACAGCTAAACCCGATAACAAACCGGCTGCTTGAAACAGCAAAGAATAATTATGGCAGTGCTTTAACCAAAGGCACACAAAACCGGCTTGAAACAAAAATTAAAGCTGATGCCGACAAAGCACTTACACAGGCATATGGCAGTTATTCTATTGATACAAAAACTCTTGAACAGGAACACGAAAACCAAATCAAAACCGCAACGGAAGAAGAAAAAGCCGAACTCAACAGACAGTTTGAAGAACAGAAAAAACAGCTTGAAGACGATTTCAGACAATCTCTCACCGATACAATCAACACTATCGTTGAAGATTCGGGCAGACACATTGTCGAGGCTGTTGAAACCGACAAGAGAGAGCGTGAAAAAGCCGATATTGAAACAGACATAAAAGACCGTTTAAGAGGCTTTTCGAGGACAATTCCGTCATTCCTTATGGCTTACGGAGATGAAAATGTCACGCTTGAAAATTTTGATGAGATTATTCCTGATGATGTATTCAGAGAAGTTACAAACATAAGTCTTGACAATTTCAGATTCCTGCGTGACGGCGGCGACTATACCGACGAAAAAACAGGACAGACGGAACATTTCAAAGGACAGCTTTTTGACCCTGTTGTATTCAATGATTCAGTCCGTGAGTTTTTGAGTTTAAAAAAGAAACTTGCAAACTATTTTGACCCCGAAAATAAAGAAGATATTTTCGACTACATTCCGCCGCAGAAAACAAACCAGATTTTCACACCGAAATGGGTAGTTCAGAAAATGGTTGACGAACTTGAAAAAGAAAACCCGCACTGCTTTGATGACCCCGACAAGACATTTCTTGACCCTTATATGAAGTCTGGTATGTACATAACCGAAATTGTCAAACGGCTTTACCGCAGTGAAAAAATGAAAGCACTATATCCTGACGACAAAGACCGCCTTAATCATATTTTTGAAAAACAGGTTTACGGTCTTGCACCGACAGAAATAATATATCGGATTGCGATGAACTACATTCTCGGTTTCAGCGATGAAATTAAGATTGAACATCATAATTTCAGACAGGTTGACGCTTTGGTTTATGCACAGGACGGCACACTCAGCCAAAAACTTGATGAACTTTTCGGATAAATAAAATCAAAAAGGATGGTAAATTATGACTTATGAAGAATTTGTAGAGTATGCAAAACAAAAAATTCACGACGAACTTGCAGTCGATTATGATTCGATTGAATTTTTACCGGCAGGATTTACATCAGATGATCCCGAAAAAGAAACTATGATTAAAGAAATAAATGGTAAGTATTTTAATCAAAAAAGTGATTCTCTCATTTCGGACTTTATGATTTTTCCTGTTCCTGAAAGCAATGGCAGGGCTCATAACCGTCTGGCAATAAGACGGTTATATGAGGATTCGCTGAAAAAAGGAACGGATACCGTACTTGACGACACCATAAATAAATTTAAAGACGCACAACCGATGTTGGTACATAGCGGTGCCTTTGAAAACCGTTCTGATGGAGATTATGAAAAAATCCGTGAGTAGCTGATACTTCGTCCGCTCAATTATAGACTGCATATGGGTGAGCTGAAAGGATGCGTTTACAAGAAAATAGGAGATTTCGTACTGGCCCTGTATCAGTTTGTCGGAAAATCCGGCAATGTACTTACATCAAGCAAGATTAAAAAAGACGAATTAAAAAAATGGGGCAAAGAAGACAAAGTGGAAGAAGTTATGCAGGACGCTCTCAAAAACACAGCCCGTCTTTTCCCGGCATGCGTTTACAGCAAAAGACGGAAAGAGAATATAGACTTTTTGCAGGAGGATTGTTCAAAAAACGACATTTCAGCAATGGACAATGCGATTCTTCTGTCAACATTTGAGGTTACTAACGGTGCGATGGCTTTGTTCTATCCGGGTGTGGCTGAAAAAATGTCATCAATTATGGGCGGTGCGTTTACAGCAGTTTTATGAATACAAACGATGTTATGATATTCAGACTCAACGATCCTGCCGCAAAACGATTTGCAAAAGTAGCATCTGAATCAAGTGAATTAGGTGAAATGCTTTCAGGCAGATGTTACAAATGCGATAAAAACAAACTGGATCTTATGTAAAAATAACTAACTAAGCCCCACGGCTTGCCGTGGGGCTTAGTTAATAAAGAAATTGAGGTATAAGTATGAGTGATTATAAACCGCCGTTTTCTGTTACGAGCAAGATGATTGAACAGATTTCGGAAATATCTGAGTTAATCGGAAAAATTAAAACTACTGCTAATCTCGACAAAAATCCCGTACCCCGCAGAAAAAACCGTATAGTTATCAATAATATTAAAAATATTAAAATAGATGTTTACACTTTATAAAAA
>JBJFIB010000225.1:0-4631 GCA_051894195.1 Acutalibacteraceae bacterium | reverse complement strand
TAAATCGCGCGATTTTGTCGTGTTTTCACGTGATATAACGAGCGAAGCGAGCCACTGCGACGACTTTGTCGTCGCAAAATTGCCATTTTGCGTGCCAACAAAAGAAACCAAAAAAATAAAAATAAAAAATGGGATGAAGTTTTGAAAGGGCTTTGTCTCGATAAGGAGAAAACGATGAAAAAGAAAGGTTTGATTATTTCAACAGTCGTCATGGTTGTTGTCTTGATTGCATCTCTCACCACCGCAACTTACGCTTGGTTTACGACAACCGCATCAACAAGCATTGAAGGTTTTGCTGTCAGTGTCGCGGCAGGAAACGTTATGAACATCGGCCTAAATAAGCAAGGCTATACTTCGTATAATGCTTCTGCAACGGCAGATAGTTTCGTATCAGGAAATTGCGAATATCAAAGTGATTCGACTGCTGGACAATTTGCTGCTGGGTATTGGACTGGCGAAGTTGAATCTCTTGGATCCACAATTACCCATAATATTATGTGGGGTGATCAAGAAAAAGCTGTAGGTTTCTCTTCTGATGCAGCCGTAGGTGATTCTGCTGCCAATGCAACATTTGCTAATACCAAGTTAATAACACAACCGTCATGGACACATGCGGTAAAAGCAAATGGTGACTCTACGAAGTTTACAGGTGTTGCAGAATACGCAAATGCAAATGTTACTTCAGATGGAAAAGCTGGTGACTTTGTTTACATGTTCCTTGGAGCACAACCTACCAAAGCAATTCAAACCAACACAAATCGACTGTATGTTGTGATACAACCGCAAGGCAATGGTACTACAAATGGTATAGCGGCTGCAATTCACGTTGCTTACAAGGTAAATGCTGCAGAAAACTGGACCGATGTTGATTTTTCAGAGGTAGCAGAACAAGACCACAAGTCTTATTCACAACCGAGAAATGGCAATAGTGCAGTTATATATGGTGATTATCATTCTGCAGATGGTTTCACAGGTGGATCGTATGACAGCGATACACTCCAAACAATATTTACCGGTGCAGTTGTTGTTCCCATTACACTTTCAGAGTGGAATGGCACTGGTAGCGCACCGCTCGATCAAATCCAACTTGTTATCTATCTTGCGGGTGCTGATAGTGACTGTGTTGACGCAGCAAAAAATGGTATGGTAAGAATTGGTCTGTTCTTTGGTGCACAAGAAGTTCAAACTCCCTAACCTAACAACTAGTACATCTATTTAATCGTAAAAAACACGGCTCAATCGAGGCGTGTTTTTTTTGCATGTGTTTATAAAAATTGCAAATAGTAATAATTTTAAAAAATCTTTATATTATAGTAATGTAAGCCGTAAAAACCATTGGGTTTACAAATACTATTACAAAGGAGTTGTTAATATGAAAAACAACGAAGTTTTAATCAATGCAGTTTTAGAAAAATCGGTATCTCAAAATTGGTATTATGCCGTGCAAGAATGGCGCATAGTGGATGCCAAAGAAGATATACATTGCAAGTCAGCTTGTGTTTGCGGAAAAGAGAATATTAGATATTTATACACATTGCAAAACACTCGCAACGGCAACACACTATCTCCAATTGGAAGTAGTTGTATTCGAAATTTTGAAAGACAAGAATTGAACGAGCAAATACTTGTGCAAGAAGGTCTGTTTAAATTGATACATGCAATAACAAGCAATCAGCGTATTGAATTGACATCTGAATACTTTTCACGTAAGTTGATAGAGTATATGGCTGAACATGATGTGTTTAAACCAAACGCGCACAATAATTATGATGGCAATGTTGACTATCATTTTATGTTAAAAATGTTTAATAATAAAACTTCGCCGACCACTGGGCAACAATCAAAAATCAATATAATTATTGCCTACGAAATCAAGCCATACATAAAAAGAATCTCGAAAGAGAAAATCATTTATTAGCAATTTGTTTGGCAGATTGATAAAAAATCACGGCTCGGATGAGCCGTGATTTTTTAATATGGCATGGTTTGCGGCATGTGACTTTTAAGCACTTCTAACAGTTTGCAAAGATCAAACCCCATTGCGTGTTCAATTTTTTCAATTACACGCGGCGGATAATTTTGGACGCATGCATTATAGAGTTTTGAAACCAACTCAAACATCATCTTAACTTCCGTATTCGGCAGTATTGATGCGAGAATAATAAAACCAAGCGAAAGATTGTTTGTGTTTAAATTTTGATAATCATTTTTGATGATTTTCACAAACGAGTTATCGGTGAGGTTTTTCTTTATTTTGAAGTTGTAAATGGTATTACCATGTGCACAAGTGTTTCGCAGTATCGTCATTGAAGAAAGTATAGTCGTGATGTCCCGTTCATTATATTGCACTTGCGACAGCTCTGATATGCTCTTTGCAACATTCATACGAATTTTTTTTGGCATTAACTCATAGAACACACTTACATTTCCAAGTGTTAAACTTTCCATCATAACCCAAAGCGGAACATTGTTATATTTTTGTATATAGTGCCGCACAGGGATATACTTGAAGTATTTAGGTTGAGCATGTTCGTTTTGAAAATCATTGGATAAATCTTTTATGGAATCAGCTTTGATTTGTTCCACAGTTTCCATAAACTTATCCAGCTTTGTCACATTTGCTTTGATTGCATAGTTGTTTTTGTCAAGATAACCGAGTGCGCCATACTCTTTGCAGTACTCATAAGAAATAATTGTTTTTATTTTTGTCTCAAGTGTTAAGAAACAATTGAGCATATTATTTCTCATAAGGGTATCGAACTTATAAAACAAAATAACATCAAAAAATGAAGTGCCATTTAGAAAATAATCTGTTTTGGCCCAAAATGGATTTTGATAGCCATTGATAATTTTGTAATAACTCAAAGATTGCAAAGTCTTCTTGGCAACATCTTCGTTATTTATAATCAAATTCCTATTTTTGAGAATTTCAATTTGTTCATCAATCGTTTTGAATGGTTTTTGAAAATTATCTGTCATAAAAAGAAAAGCCGGGCACATATAGTGTCGGGCTTATCTTGACGATACTGGCATATAGCGTATCGTGCGGTTCGTACTTACAAATGTGCAACACGAAACGTATTGTTCATTTGTAAGGACATTTTAGCAAAACAAGAAAAACTTGTCAAGGGTTTTTCAAATATTGCCGCCTGTCACTATTATTTTATGCTGTTTGTCAATAATGTATTCATCAAATTATGACTTTTTTTGGCTTTTATACCCCCAAATACTTAATGATTATATTTTAGTAGTGGCTCATAAATATGTCAATTGAATTTGGAAATAAATTACATTTGTCAGCCAATCCATCCCTTTTTATGAAGATGATAAAAGAATTATAGCACGATTTGGCGGATTGTCAAATTTTGTCCGAAAGCATAAAAAATACGGCTCATTCGAGCCGTATTTTTTTTGAAGAACTGCTATATTGTGATTGATTATTTCTCTTATGCAGCTGCAGCAGCGTTATACGTACCATTGTTAATTGACAAAAACTCAATTGTTATGGTTGCTTGACCTGCAGCACCTGTAACACAGTCACTGTCCGGACCACAAATATAGATAACCAAATGAAGTTGTTTCAAGCCATCAATACCAGTAGGAAGGACACTGGCTGCATCTTCAACCTTGTGAAGGGGAATCCATACAGTTGCATCTCCATCAGCGAGATTTTCGACTTTTGATTCATAGCTGACAGTTTTAGCTCCAATAGTTTCAGTAGGAGCAGTAGGCTTTTTGGCTTTTGATTTTTGGTCACCAGCGCGATTCAAACCATAAACATCAACCTCTGTAAAATTAGCACCATCAAATGAATATGCGACGTGAATTGCAGCGTTCATTCCTAATGAGTTCAAAGTGCTGGTATTCTTTACTGTCACAAGGCAACCATAGCTTTTTACTTCAGATGTAGCAGGCGCAACACCAAATACAACATCAAGATAGTCCTGGTTGCGAATAGCCATTTCATAAGTGGTAGCATCAGCTTTGTTGCCGGTGCCAGCTGCCTTCAATGCTGTATGTGCGACATTAAAGCCTTTGGTCACTCCATTACCAGTTGTTGCTCTTTCATAGTCATCAATTGTAGCGCCAGTAACTTTACCGGTTTCTTCAGCAGTCGTTACGCTGGTGAAAGAATACAACGCTTTTTGCATATCATTCAAGCTCAAACCAGTATTAATATTCAAGCCAAGACCGTTCGTATCACCAGTCCAAGTGCCACGCGCACCGCCATCTGCGGTAAAAGTTGTTCCTTCACTATAGAAATCCGACCATGCAGGCGCGCTTTGAACCGTATTATCTTTCTCAACACCTATAAGAAGGTCTGCTGATGAAGTAACACTAAATTCAATAGGTGTAACGCTTGTAGCACCGTTTGATGTAAACCAAGCGTAAGTTGCGGTGGTGAGAGATGCAATCAAGACAACAACCATGACGACTGTTGAAATAATCAAACCTTTCTTTTTCATCGTTTTCTCCTTATCGAGACAAAGCCCTTTCAAAACTTCATCCCATTTTTTATTTTTATTTTTTTGGTTTCTTTTGTTGGCACGCAAAATGGCAATTTGCCGAAAAGTTCGGCGCTGTGATGATGAGTCACAGGAATGAAGCTTCCCCTTTCCTCACGTGTTTTC
>JBJFIB010000224.1:0-23423 GCA_051894195.1 Acutalibacteraceae bacterium | reverse complement strand
ACTTTGTTTTAGGCAACAAAGAGCTTATGTTTTAGCATACCACTAAAAATTTGACTGGTTTGAAAAGACAATCCTCACGCACAGGATTGTCTTTTGATAAATGTATAAACGAATTTATATGTTTATCAAAGGATAATCCTCATATACAACTATAAGGCAAAAAGTATAAACTCTTTGCCTGTTGTAAATATTGGTGGGAGAGGGTGGATTCGAACCACCGAAGCCGAAGCAACAGATTTACAGTCTGCCCCATTTGACCGCTCTGGAACTCTCCCGAATTATAAAGCCTACCTGAATGAGATAGGCTTATTTGTGGAGCTGGTGGACGGACTTGAACCCCCGACCTGCTGATTACAAATCAGCTGCTCTACCAACTGAGCTACACCAGCATATTTTGCTGTGTTTTATCAGGTTTTCCTGACGACTTCTATATATTATCATATCAAAAAACATTTGTCAACACTTTTTTTAATTTTTTTTTTATAATTTTTAAAGTTTATTTTCTGAGTAAGCTCCATTGTGGTAAATTCACTGTATTATTATGCGTAAAAGTAAAGTAAAAGATGAAATACTCCTCCATTTTTGTAGGTGGAGGAGTATTTCACGGGATATAATCTTGTCCGCTTAATCTTTGAACGGTTCATCATCGTTTTCGGATACATCTCGTATTACCATATAATTCATCGGCGTAATCGGAAAGTTAAATTGCGACGGAATAATTCTTGCGTTTGGGTTCAGGGGATATTTTTCATTACCTGTGGGATAAAATGGCACACCTATTTCCCTTGTATTATTAAAAGGGTCTTTTTTCCTTGTCATTAAATAATTCACCTCACTCAGATATTATATGAATATGCGACCCTGTAATATTCCTCTGTTTATAAATATTCGTAAATCATAGAAAAAATTTGCGGATAAATATATACTTACAAAAATATATATGTAAAAAGGGGAGTGTGTGAATATGTTTGTGTTTTCGATAAGTCCGAAAAAAATTCAAAAAAAATTTATAATTATTTTTTTGTTGATTATATTTATTTTTATTATGCTTTTAATTTTTGTTTTTAATCTTAAAAAGAATAATACAACAGTTAAATATGACGGAGGTTTTTACAGTACAAAGGCGGAAAGTGCTGAGGATATAAGAAATTTTGCGTCACAGTTCGGCTGGATAATAAAATCTCAGCCGGAAGAAGTAACAAATATAATCATTCCGACATATTTTAATGATGTTTATGAGCATTATAATGCTATACAAAAAGAAATGGGGCTGGATTTGTCCGATTATAAGGGCGAAGAATGTTGTAAATACAGCTTTAAGGTTCTGAATTATCCCGATAATGATGATGTAAATTTAAACCTTATTGTCTTAAACGGCAGGGTAATAGGCGGAGATTTGAGCGAAAATATTATGGACGGATTTATGAAAAAATTCACATAAGATTATTGAACGGCGTGTGAAAATTTTGTTTTACGGTCATTATAGTACAATACTGACTTTGAGTAATCCAATTATGTATTTGACACTCTGACAATGTTGTGCTATCATATCAACCGCAGACAAAAAATATTTTTATATAATAAAAAGATATTATTGTACTACTATGTTCTATATTGTATCTGTAATTTATTTAAAAAATAAATAATAAAAAAGAAGGAGCAGAAAAATGTTACTTGACCGATTTTTACCACGCATTGAGTTTGATTCCTACGAGGACTTCAAGAAGAACTACAAGGTAAATGTACCTGAAAACTTCAATTTTGGTTTTGACATTGTTGACGAGTGGGCAAAGCAGGACGAAAACAAAAAAGCACTTGTATGGTGTAATGACCACGACGAAGAAAAGATTTTTACATTCAAGGACATCAGCCGTCTTTCAAATAAAGCCGCAAATTACTTTAAGAGTATCGGTATAAAGAAAGGCTCGGTTGTTATGCTTGTTCTCAGAAGACGCTGGGAATACTGGGTATGTGCCGTTGCACTTCACAAAATAGGAGCTGTTGTAATTCCGGGAACATTACAGCTTACAAAGAAAGACATTGTTTACCGTGCAAATGCGGCAAAGGCTCGTGCTATTGTATGTGTACACGATGATTTTGTAATTGAACAGGTTGAAAAATCAATTCCTGAAATTCCGACAATGGAACACAAAATAATAGTAGGAGAAAAGCAGGAAGGCTGGGAATTTTTTGAGGACGAAATCGAAAAGTTCTCCGATGTATTTGACCGTCCGACAGGCGACGAGGCTACAAAGTGGAATGACATAATGCTTGTTTACTTTACTTCCGGTACAACGGGTATGCCGAAAATGGTTCAGCATAATTTTGCTCACCCTCTCGGTCATATCGTTACGGCAAAATACTGGCAGCAGGTTCAGGAAGACAAGCTGCATATGAGCGTTACGGATTCCGGCTGGGCTAAGTTCGGCTGGGGCAAAATATACGGACAGTGGATTTGCGGTGCGGTTATTTTTGCTTATGATATGGATAAATTCGTTCCGGCAAAGCTCCTTGAAAAAATGTCGCACTATAAACTCACAACATTCTGTGCACCGCCTACAATGTACAGATTTATGCTTCTTGAAGATGTTGCAAGCTATGACCTCTCGTCAATTCAGCACTGGGCAACAGCCGGCGAACCGCTTAACCCTGAGGTAAACTCAAAATGGTTCAAACTCACCGGACATAATATTTATCAGGGATTCGGACAGTCTGAGGGCAGTGTTCTTCTTGCTGATTTCCAGTGGGACGATATTAAAATCGGTTCAACGGGCAAGCCGTCACCGCTTTATGACATTCAGCTTCTTGACAATGACGGAAATCCTGTTGAGGACGGCGAAGAGGGTTCAATCTGCGTTATGGATGTAAAGAACAATCCGCCTGTTGGTCTGTTTACAGGTTATTATCTTAATCCTGAAATGACCAACGAAAAATTGCTCGGAAAATACTACAACACCTGCGATATGGCTTGGCGTGACAAAGACGGCTATTACTGGTTTGTCGGAAGAAATGACGATGTTATCAAATGTTCAGGCTATCGCATAGGACCGTTTGAAGTCGAGAGTGCGTTGCTTGAACACGATGCCGTTGTTGAATGTGCTATTACAGGTGCACCTGACCCTGTAAGAGGACAGGTTGTAAAGGCAACAATAGTGCTGAAAAAAGGCTATGAACCGTCAGAGGCACTCAAAAAAGAATTGCAGGAGCATGTCAAGAAATCCACTGCACCTTATAAATATCCCCGTGTTATCGAGTTCGTTGATGAACTTCCAAAGACTGTCGGCGGAAAAATCAAGCGTGCCCAGATAAGACACGCTGACGAAGAAGCTGTAAGAGTAAGAGATAAACAATAATTCGTAATTCGTAATGCGTAATTCGTAATTATTTATGCGAACCGTTAGTTAAAATAAAAAACCGCTGTATCTCGTTTTGGAGTACAGCGGTTTTTCTTTGACAAAAACAGACATTTTTGTCAAAGAAGTTGGGTATTTAAATTCCAGTGCGATTACCTGCAAATCATTTGCAATATACTTTTATCGCATTATTCATAAACTGTGCTGTGCCGTCGCCATGTCTGTCTATATTATCACGGAATCGTTCATCGGCAACATACATTTCGCCAAGTCCGGCGAGAATATCATTTGTACAGGTATAGTAGTTTTCGGTGATAAAATCCTGCCACTTCTTCACAAGAGCCTGAGCCTCGTGGCTGTCGGGAGCAAATCCCTTTTTCTTGCAATCTGCAAATTCTGCAATTCTTTCGTTCATAGCAGAGTTTACCTGATTCCACTTCTCCTTTGAATAGCCTGAGGTTTTTTCTGTGCTTTCTTTATAAGCATCAGTGTTGCCCCATCTTTCTTTTGCTTCATTTGCGTATTCCTTGCACTTAGCTTCAAATTCACTGTTGTCAAAAACATTCATATCAACAATTTCTCCTTTCATTGCACCGTCAAGAGCCGAAATTAGTCGTTCAAGACGCTCCTTTTTCAGTATCAGCAAGTGTCTTTGCTCTTTCAATGCAATTTGTTTGTCATAATCGGGAGATGATAAAATCATCTGGATTTCTTTCAGAGGAAAATCAAGCTCACGGTAGAACAAAATCTCCTGCATTCGTGTCAGGGCATATTCATCATAAAAGCGGTATCCGTTCTGTTCGTCAACAGAAGACGGTTTCAGCAGTCCGATTTCGTCATAAAAGTGTAATGTGCGTACGCTCACTCCTGTAAGTTTTGCGAATTCTCTTATTCGTAGCTTCACTTTATCGCCTCCCTTGATTATGAGTATATACTATGACGCAACGGAAGAGTCAATATCTTTTTTGAATATTTTATAAATATTTTTTTTGATATTATTCTGACTGTTGACAAAAACAACTTTATATATTATGATATAGTCAACCTATAAAGAGTGCGTGAGGGACAAGCCCTGTGACCGCCGACAACCTGCCGAATGGTAAGGTGCCAAAGCTTGAACGATAGGGTAGTTATATGATATATAAGCAATCCTGTCGTGACGATGGGATTGCTTTTTTCGCTCTCTTTGGGTAAAAATCAACTTAAAAGGAGCGTTTTTTATGCGAACAATCAGAAACCTTATTAACAACGAAAAGAAAGTGTACATTTATCTGCCGAATGATACCATACGACATCAGTTTATGAATGACGCACAGCAGGAGGGCATTACATTTGCGGATAATGTAAAACCAACCGAACGCCTTGCGAGCGAAATTATGGCACTTAAAGCTGACGGGACAATTTGTTTTGTCGGGTTTGTTGGAAGAATGTGCTTTCATAGTAATGCCGATAATGCCGTACGGATTGATTACGAACAATATATAAACGGTGCTGATGATTATATTATTCACCCGCATTTTCCTGAAAACCCTTAATAAAAACAAAAAAGCATCAGCAAAAACAGATGCTTTCTTTTGTCAGAAATCCATAAAAGAAGAGTACCCCGCACACAATTTGCGTGTCGAGGTACTCGACTGGCGGAGAGTGTGGGATTCGAACCCACGGTACCGTGAGGTACAACTGATTTCGAGTCAGTCCCGTTATGACCACTTCGATAACTCTCCATATATTCAATTTAAAAATTGCAACAACACTATTTTATATGTTTTACGGCAAAAAGTCAATACATATATTTATTAAATTTTTTGTGGAGGATATTTATGTTCCTGAGCCTGCACAGGAGTAACAGAAAACAAAAACACCCGATGACCTTGATATTTTGCGGTTATCGGGTGTTGAATTTTATCTGTTGTTTCGTGAAAAAACACAGCCGCAGAAATTCTGCCTGTAAAGATTGAACTGTGCGGAAAGTTCGATTGAACGCTTGTAGCCGCCACGCTTTTTAAAATCTGAAAACAGATAGGGAATGTTGTATTCCGTGCTTAACTGTCTGCCAAGTTCGTTGAGAACAGCGGAATCTTTTTGAGGACTTATTGAAAGCGTTGTTGTGAAGAAATCAAAATTCCCGTTTTTAGCGACTTCTGCGGTTTTTTCAAGACGCATACGATAGCATTTAAGACACCTTGCACCACGCTCGGGTTCATTTTCAAGACCTTTTGCCATTTCATAGAATTTTTGAGGCTCGTATGTTCCCTCAATGAATTCTACGGTTGGACACATTTCGGATATAAGCCGCTTTTGTTCTTCAACACGGTGACGGTATTCCTGTTCGGGAGAAATATTCGGATTGTAATAAAAAACCGTAATATCAAAATATTGCGTCAGATATTCCAGAACATAACTGCTGCAAGGGGCACAACAACTGTGTATCAGGAGTTTCGGGCGGATATTTTCAGTTGTTATTTGTTTAAGCTTTTTGTCGAGTTCAAGCTGATAGTTTATTTTCGGTGTTTG
Organism: Acutalibacteraceae bacterium; assembly: GCA_051894195.1. GTDB lineage: Bacteria > Bacillota > Clostridia > Oscillospirales > Acutalibacteraceae > UBA1213. Next base: position 17,556 of record JBJFIB010000224.1, on the reverse strand, counting down.
TTTCATAGAATGTCACCGTTTAAAGCTGAGTAAGAATTTCTGACGGCTTGTCGGCAATAAATTCTGCACCGGCGTCTGAAAGTTCCTGTTCAGGACGGAATCCCCAGCTTACCGCACAGCATTTAAGTCCGGCATTTTGTGCCGTAAAGACATCAACATTACTGTCGCCGATATAAAGACATTCGCTTTTATCAACGCCGACCTCTTTAATAAGTGCAAGAACCGCCTGCGGAGATGGTTTGCGTTCATAATTTTCACGCTTGCCCCATATAGCCGCAAATTTGTTTTCGGGGAAAAGTTTTTCGACGATAATCTTTGCAAATTCATCAGGCTTGTTTGACATTACCGCATATTTAATATTTCGTTTGTCGAGTTCGTCGAGAACATCTTTTATGCCGTCGTATGGAACGGTTTTATCCATACAGTGTTCGTTGTAATAGATGTTAAAATCCGCAAGAACCAGCTTTTTTTGTTCGTCTGTTGCCATACCCTTTGGTATAACCATAGCCCTGTCGGCAAGAGATGAAACACCGTTGCCTACCATAAAACGATATTTTTCACGGTCGTGTGGTGCAAAACCGTTTTTTACAAGTGCGTAATTCATTGCGTCGGCAAGGTCATAGAGTGAATTTACCAGTGTTCCGTCAAGGTCAAATATACATAATTTTGTCATTTCTTATTATTCCTTTCTCTTTTTGCGAGTTTATTATTTTTGTCTGAAAACGCCTTGTTCTGCTCAGACTGAGGTAATGATATGAATATCTTTTTGTTTTTGAGCAGGAATATTACTACAATCGCAGCGGCAATTATAAGAAAAGCAAACACGCTGAAAACCACAATATCCGATGTGTTCGGAACGGATATGTCAAATTTTACATCTGTTACGGCACTGTTAAGCCTTATACTGTAAGTGCCGTTGCCGTCATCAGAAAATGCTGTTGAGCTTTCGGGAGCTGAACTTTCGCTTTGTGAATTGTTTTCGACGGTGAGTGATTTTATAATATCGCCGTTTTGTGCGGTTACATAATAATTAACGGGAGTGTCTGTATTTTTGCCGGTAAGTATTGATGAAAAATCAATATGGTCGGTGAACTGTCTTAATGTACGCAGTGTCATAGGCTGATTTGAAAATGAATGTGATATATTGTTATTACTGCCGAATATTGTCGATATAACGGAGTTTATTTCTGTGTCTGTGCCGCTGAATGTTATTGTGCAGGTATTTTGTGTTCCCTCAACGGACTGAACGGCACCTATATTAAGATTGTCAAAGTATGATTTTGTATAATCTGACGCTTCATTTCCGCCTGTTGCAATATCATAGCGGAATGTTATTGACTTTTGCAGAGTGTCGTTATCTGTGGAAGTGACTTTTACATCTATTGATGATGCTGTGTACTGCTTGCCGTCGGCAATTTTGAGTTGAAGAAGTGAATCGGAGTTTTTTATTGCGACCTTTTTGCCGTAGATGTTCGTGCTGAGAAGTTCCGTTGCAGGAATCCACTCACAATCCTTGAAAATCATACATTCATCAAGTTCGGCTGAACCGTCTGCGGAATAGCTGTATTCAACAGGAACATTACCGTTATTGTTTCCGACATAGTTTGAAAAATCGAGCGTTTCATAAAAACAGTTCTGTTCGGCAAGAGGCGTACTGCCCTTTGATTTGTCCTCATAGGCTATATCGCTGTAAACGGAGCTGAGGAGCTTGTTTGTGTAGCCTTCAAGTTCTTTGAGAGAAACATCGGTGAATTTTACAGTATAAAGGTAGGAATTATTTTCCAGAAGCCATTCGGCAGATGATGCGGAATTATCCGTAATACTCCTGAAATAATCTGACACCTTGTTGCCGAGTTTATCGAATGTTGTCTGCGATATTGTAAAGACAAATGTGCGGTCATAGACTGAATTTTTCTTGTTGACGGTATCAATCACGATTTTTTCGATAGGATAGCCCGAAAGATTATTGACTGAAATTATCGGGTCTGATGTATGAATATCGTCACCTAATGCGGCGGTGGTCTTGGTTTCCTTTACATTAAAGTCAAAGCCGTCAAAATTTTCCTGTTTTGCTCCGTCATAAATCCACTTCAAAAGCTGTGAACTCTCAAAGTTTTCTTCAATTTTCCAGCCGCTTGTGAGAATCGTATCGGGATTTGAAAAGCTGACGGCAACCTGCAAGCCTGTTATATCATCAACTTTGTCGATATAATCCGTTGCGGAATTGAATTTAAGCTGAAAACTGTAAGAAAAGCTGTCTTCGGAAATATTCTTGGTATAATCGAGCGAATCGGGGCAATATTTCTGAATTACCTTGTCGAGATTTGTTTCCTGCTGAGAATTTGCAGGAATAATGCTGCGTGGAAATTTACAGACGATTGTGCGTTTGCCCGAAAAAGAACTGTCAACCGAAAGTGCGGTTTCAAGGGTTACATTTTCGGGTTCGGTTTTGTTGCATGCTGAAAAAAGCATAACTGAAAGCACGGCAATAATCAATGCCGCAAGTTTTATGTGTTTTTGCAATACTATCACATCCTGTCGGTGTTATTATTATTATTTTACTATTTTACTTTAATAATGTAAATAGTTTTGCTTGACAATTTCAGGTTAATGAATTATTGACGGTTGTCTTATGAACCAATAAATTAAACAGTGTTCAATTTATTATATATAATGTAGGAATTTCCAAAATTCGACTTTATATGACTTTAAAATCACAAAAGCATATATGGCTGTCAGTTGTTTATTAAAATGAATGTTATTGTTACGCCACTATTCAATAAATTAAATGTTTAATAGGAATAAAATTGTAAATAAATTTTATACATTTTAACGGTTGACATTATTATTCTAAAATGGTATTTTATGTATAATAAATGCAAAGATAAATTTTATACTGATTTTTTTATAAAATATTAGCAAACAATAAATTATATGGTCTTGTATTACTATCGTTGTGGAGGTAGGAAGATATGACAACAACAATCAAGAAAAAAATTATATCAGGCGTTGCGTTATTATGTACTCTTATGCTTTTGATAGGTATTCTGCCGACAAGCGTGTTCAGAAATAACAGGGCAGATGCGGCAGGGGAAACATATCAAAGCGACTATGTATATTTTGATATATCTAATATTACTGACGATAAAAATAGAAATGAATGGGAAAATAAAAACATATTTCTTTATTTATTCAAAAGTGACGGTTGGAATACTACATTTAAGCTTAACCATATTGTTGGAACTACTTACGGAGTACAGATGGGTTCAGGTTATAACTATGGCGGAATGAGTATGTTTTTTGTACTTTCTGAATCAGACACACTTAATTGGGACGGATATATTAAGTTAGCAGATTACAGACGCACTAACCAGATGTCAGTTCCAACTTCTGCCAATGGCAAGATTTTTTCATGGAATGGTTCTAGTACAACAAGCATTGATACTAGAAATACATTTGATTTAACATATACAGATGCCTCGATAGGTCAGGTTATTGGCGGCAGTGATGTTCCTACTAATGCTATAAAGCCGTCAACAGCTCAGGAACAATATCATGACAGTTCAATATTTACAAACGGAACAACCCAGTCTAACGACAATGTAAATGCTAACTATCAGATTACAATAAAAAATTATAAAAAAAATAATGAATATAATCGTATGTACTGGTATGGTACAGTTGGCAGCGGTACCAGTGCAAGACAAGTAAATAATGGTTGGCCCGGACAAGAATTTAAGGACATTGGTATGGTTACAGAGAGCGGCGACAACTTAATTATCAATTTCTCTGCGGCCTATAATATAAATTCTTTAAATATAATATTTACCTCTTCCAGTAATGGTAGTACTGCAACAAGTCAATATCCTTCAAGTGGCGGTCAGACTATTGAAGTAGGTAAAAGCTATACTGTTGATGTGTCAGAAGGCAGCCCTAGTATATCCATAGACAATTCTGTTAGTCGTGCAACATATAAGGTAGGCAACTATAGCTATACAGGAAAGTACCTTACATATATGGCAGATTTTTATGATTATATATCAGATTATGAAATCGACAGCGGATATGGCAATATTAACGACAGTAGTTCAAGTGGTTGGACAGATCAGAATAAAAAGTTTAACAATCTTATTTCATCTTACGGTTTGACATATCCATTGTACTTTGGCTGTTTTTATTATGACTTATCAGGTAGTGACGGTAATGATAATGATACTTACACTACAAACAACAAAAATACAATTCTATCAAACAAAGGTACGCAATATAATAATTTTTACTGGCTCTCAAATATATCCAAACGTAACGATCAGACAACAGCAATAAGTGGCTTGGTTGATAAGCAGCTTAACTCTCAGGGGGATTTGACTCAGAATAACAAGGTTCTTCCGTATTTTAGTTCGGAATGGTTTGATAAAAATTTAGTAAATACAGGTAATCAGTCCTCTTTCTCGGATACGCAGATAGTAAATTATAAAATCAACGGCACTACTATAATGCCAAACAATTCAGAGGGTAATTTTAGCACTGGCGGAGAAACATTCACAATAAAGAAAAAGTATGAAGTGTGGTTTCACGGAACAACCGGTAAGGATTTGACTGTGGTTAATAAAGGTGCCGATGGAACATACTGGAATGCTGATTATAATAACGGCGACAAAACATATTTCAGTTTAACTATTGAAAATTGGGGAAAATATCCTGATAAAGTTGAAATCGGCTTAAAAAATAAATATGGTTCCACTACTTATTATGAAATGACAAAAGTTGATAATCAGTATAAGTGGGAACTTATATTGGATTATAGTACATCTTATGATAAAACTATAACTGATACAGGAAACACCCCTGTTGCGAAATATTGGAAAAACATAAGTTTCCCGTTCTATCAGGTTAAAATAAATAAAGATAACAACGGAAATTCTTATGCTTCCGGTGAAGAACCTGTGTATTATCAGTTTAACTCCCGTGACAATGTCAGTCTGTATCTTGATACAAATAATAACAGACTTGTTGAACATTCGACGGCTATAATGAGTCAGAACACCGATACGACAGGTCAGACAAGAGGCTTTTATCCTTTTAATAAAACTAACAATAGCCCAAAAAATAATTTAGCATTTGGTACAAAATTTAATATTGAATTTACCCTTACAGAAGACGGTAAAATCGGTAATGTCCCAACCACCTTTGAATTTATGGGTGACGATGATGTGTGGGTATTTATTGACGGTAAATTGGCACTTGATATGGGCGGTGCTCATAAAGACTCTTACGGAAAAATTGACTTTTCAACCCGAAAATCAACCGTTGAAAGTAGTGTTGACATATCCAATAATAAAAAATTGGATGGTTCTACTGTGACACCTGCTGCTGATAACCTTGCAGCAAATACAAGTTCACTTGTTACAGATATAACAGAAATATTTGCTGATAGCTATAATGCAAAAACGGGTAAGTATGATACAAAAACAAAGCATACCCTCACAATGTTCTATATGGAGCGTGGTATGTTTGAGTCTGACTTGTTTGTACGCTTTAACTTCTCACTGAATAATAACTTTGTTGTTAAGAATCAGGTTCAGGTTCATCAAGACACAAATCCCGGATTTGTTGATAAAACATATGTGGCTGCCAATGATGATGTATTTACTTATTTAATAAAAAATAATCCATTGAGTGATTCACTCACAGATACATCAGGCAACGGTCTTACATATCCTGTTAATGAAGATAATAACAGAATAGTAAATATTACAAGCAGCAGTGGCGTACTGGGAACGAGTGGACCTTTGGCTGAAACCACAACAGTCCTGTCTCAAAAACGAGAGAACGGCACTACAAAAACCGGAAACTATACCGGAACAGTTGGTACTTTAAATAATGTGTCAGATACATTATTTGAGCGTTATGATGATTTTGTCATTCCAAAACTTGTTGGTACTACTGACAGCACAGGTAATTTTGGTTTGCTTTATGGTCAGACGGCAGTGTTCAGAAAGCAGTTTGCTAAAAACAGTATTATGTATCTTGAACAGCAAAATGCTTTAAAAGAACTTAATAAAAATGGTACAGATTCATCATTTGGTAAAACATTAGAAGCACAGACATCTACCCGTGCATCAGCCCGTAATGTTGATGATTATTATACTACATCATGGGTATTAACTGATACTGATAACAAAACATTAGGTAGTGGTACTAATAATATTGTTACAGATGGCAGAGTTACAACAGATGGTTCTGATAAGTTTAAATTCAGCAATGAAACAGCATCAGGAGAAATATTAGATATTGTTGGTGTTGAAAACACTGTGCAATTTACTAATGTAACCAAAGTAGGTTCTTTGCAGATTACAAAAACTTTGGCAGACAGCTGGGATAGTTCAACTCAGAAGTTCGCAATCAAAGTAAAATTTACTGATATTTTTGGAAATGAAAATGTTGATTTTGAACAGGCTGATTATTGGAATACCACTTATACAGTAAATGGCGAAAGTAAATCTATGGGTTATGACAATGGATATGGAGTTATCTATATACAAAAAGACCAAACCGCAATTATCAGTGGTATTCCTGTCGGTACAAATTACGAAATAATTGAAGATGCACACAGCTACTTTACAAATCAGGGCATAACAAGCAGTACCGGCGTTATAGCAGCTGATACACCAAGCACATCAACAGTTACCAACCAGCGTATAACATCAGGTCAACTTATATTGGTAAAGGATATTATTGCGGAAGATGAAACAACAACTCCTGTTTTACCAATAGATAGAACAAATTATCATTTTGACTTTGTTGTTGAATTTGAATTTGATGGCGTGGACTTTGAATCGTATAATAGCAATAGTCAGCAATCTGTACAATGTTGGGAAACTATGTATGCGTGGGATGGACAAACAAATATCAGTACAGTTGCAGATTGGGTGGATTACGATAACACTGATGTTGAATGGACACCGGTTGCAGATAAAACCAATACATATAGAGCAACTTTTGAAGTTTATCCTGATCACCCTGTAAAGATTACAAGAATACCTTACGGTACAAAGTACACGGTTACTGAACAAGATGAGCCTGATGACGGCTATCAATATTATTCAACAAAGGTTGGTAGCACGATTAAGACAGATCCTTGGCAAAATATTATATCGCAGAGTAGTGAGGTTATCACTATAACCAACCAAAAACTAAAAATTCCAACCGGTTCACTCACCATAACAAAGGTTGACGCAGATGATAATAGTATAAAGTTGAGTGGTGCTGAGTTTACGCTTTACAAAAATCCGTCCTGTACAAGCCGATATGGCGAACCGCAAACTACTGGCACAGACGGTACAGCAACATTCAGCAATATTCCGTATGGTACATATTATCTGAAAGAAACAAAAGCACCGGGCGGTTATCAGAGTAACGGTGATGTTATAACGGTAACAGTAAACAGTTCTACTGTAACATTGACTGGTGGAAATACAATTACGAACAACAAGATAGTCCTCCCGTCAACAGGCGGCACAGGTTCAGACACAACAAACTATATGTTTATCGGTTTGGCGGTAATAATGATTGCCGGTGCAGCATTCCTTGTTTTCAACCGCAAGGTTATATTCTGTAAAAGCAAACATTGATATTTTTTGATGTATCAATGATAAAGTTTTTATAGATAATGACGGATAAATTGTTAAAAAAGTATTGCAAAATCAAAAAATTTATGTTACAATTATTAAAATTATAATTGTTTCCAGAAATTTAAAATCAGAGAAAAGGAGGAACATTAAGGGCAGAGCAGTCCTCTGGTTGCAGTGTAAACATTCACAGCGGAACTCCCGTTCGGGTAGGGGAAGATTAAAAAATCAGCTCAATGCACATTGTGTATTTAAAACAGTCAAAACATACATCTTGCCGCAACAGTGCGGAACGACAAGCTGTATTAAAAAATCCGCACAAAAAACAAAAAACTATAAAGGTGGTTAAAATTATGAAAAAGAGCAAAAAGTTCCTTAAAGTGCTTAGTGCCACAGCCATCGCAGCTATAATGGCAACAAGCATGATGTCAACAGTAGCTTTCGCAGCTGTTACACTAGCCGAGGCAAACGGTAATCTTCAGATTGAAACTAGCAAAGGCTTACAGGAAGGCGACAAAATAACCTATTATAAGGTTGCTACACTGAAATCAGTTGGTGGATATGAATGGTCTTGGGACGATGTTTTTAAAACAGGGGTTAAAGAAACATTACCTGATCTTGACTCAGTTGTTTCTACTTACACAAGTAATTCAGCAGAAGTAAAACAGCTTGCTGCAAAGTTAGCAAGAAACATCACTGCTACCGGAACAGAAGTGAATTATGATAAAGACGCTGGTAATACAATTAGCAGCCTTGCAGAAGGATATTATCTTATCAAAGTTACTTCAGGTACAAAGTCAGATGTAGTTTATCAGCCTATCTTGCTTCAGGTTACAAACGATAACACAGCTGCTGCACCAGCAAAACTTGCTAGTGTAAAGAGTGAACCAATCGAATTTAAAAAAGAGATTACAAGCGTAACTCAAATCGGTACAGGAAGTACATCTAACGAAGATGTTGCACAGGTAAAAATCGGTGATACGATTAACTATAAGCTCACAGCACAGATTCCTAACTATGACCCTGCAATATTAACATCAATCGAAAATAACACTACAGCAGATGATGGTGTTACTTATGTTCCATTCACTATCGCTGATACACCAGTAAATCAGACAATTGTAACAGGTGATGATTTTGCAAATGTTGTAGTTAAACTTGGTACTACTACATTGACAAAGGGTACAGATTACGAAATTACTGGAGATGAAACAGGAATATCTATTGTTATTGATCCGAGTGTTATACTTACTGATGTAAAGAACAATGATACAGATGCTGATGTTGCTGACGGTATAGCTGATAACTCAGGTAAAATGATTTATGTTGAGTTTGGTGCTAATCTTACCAATGGTGCAACAGTAGAAGGTGCAGGTAATGATAATAACGCTACACTTACATACGGAAATGATTACTCAACAGGTGGTTTATCTAAGACTAAGAAAGATGATACAACTGTTTATACTACTGCACTTAAAATAACAAAGAAGGATACAAATAAAGATGGTAGGGCTCTTTCAGGTGCAACATTTGATCTTACACAAGATGACACAAGCTTTAAAATGACAAAGACAACAGGCGAAGATGGTACATTGACATTCAATGGTTTGAGTGCAGGTACATATAAATTAGTTGAAACAGCTGCTCCTGCTGGCTATAAGTTGGATACAACTGTTTATACAATCAAAATAGATGCAGCTTTGTCATTAGTTGGTACAGATAAAGCAGACAGATCTGTAGAATTCACTACTACTACATCTAATGTTGACCACAACGATACAGGATTCTCAACAGAAATCTACAATACTCCTGGTCAGGAGCTCCCAGGCACAGGTGGCGTTGGTACAACAATGTTCACAATCGGCGGTATCGCTCTTGTAGTAGTTGCAGGTGCTATGCTTACAATCTACATGAAGAGAAGAAGAACAGCTGAATAATTATCACTGAATTTTAAGTCATTCTGACTTTGAAAAGTCCGCTATCGCTCGTATTTACGGGTGGTAGCGGGTTTTCCGAAAGGCTCGGTCACTACGGGCGAACCTTTCGGAAAGCTTTTGTGAAAGGAAAGCTGAAATTGAGATATAAAAAAAGTAAACATAAATGGGTACTTCTGCTGATTGGATTGCTTTTTTTTGCCGGTGTTGCCTCAATACTTTATCCGTCTTTCAGCAACTTGCTTTCATTGTTTACAGCCAGTACGACTATCGCAGAGTATAAAGAACAGATAGCAAAAATGCCTGAAAATAATATTCAGGATTTGTTCAGAAATGCCCATAAGTTCAATTCCGAACTTGCCAGGGGTAAGGTTGACAAAGACCTCGAAAAGTGCCTTAACGGTACTGACGACATTATGTGCTATCTTGAAATACCAAAAATCAATGTCTATCTTCCTGTTTATTTCGGTACTTCCGACGAAGTTCTCGAAAAAGGTTGCGGTTATATTCAGAATACATCATTACCCATAGGCGGAGAAAGCACTCACAGTGTTATTTCAGGTCATACGGGGCTTCCTACCGCAGAAATGCTGACGGAACTTGACAGAATACAGAACGGTGATGTATTCTATATACATATATTGGGTGAGGTTCTTGCATATCAGGTTGACAATGTCAACAGAGTTTTCCCGAATGATACAGAAAGCCTGAAAATAATTGACGGTGAGGATCACCTGACTCTTGTTACCTGTACACCTTACGGTATCAATGACCGCAGACTGCTTGTCCGTGGAACAAGAATTCCATATACGCCGGATTCCGAAACTTCCGCAAGTCCCACAGCAGTTCAGCCGTCGTCAGAAAACGGTATGGATCAGACTATAATCAATCAGATATTGATTATAGTTGGTATAGCGGTGGCGGCAATAGTGGTTTTTGTTATTGCGGTTGTCTGGGTTAATATTGCTTCAAAGAAAAGAAATGAAAAAAATGAGGACAATACTCATAATACAGGATAATCGGAGGTTATAATGGCAGGTGTAAAAAAGCGTATAAAACGCCGTTTGCCTTTGTTATTTATACTTATTCTGCTTATGATGGGCGTAGGGCTTTTTATGTACCCGAAAGTAAGTAACTGGATTTCGGTATATACAGCAAAAACTGAAATTTGTTCATACGATAAAGCGGTTCAGCAGCTTGATAATACCGACAAAGATAAACTTATAAAAGAGGCTCAGGAATATAACAAGGCTCTTGCAAAAAATGACGGCAATAAACTTAAAAAGTTTAATTATGACAGAATTCTTTCGATAAGCGGTTCAATGGCATATATTGATATTCCTAAGATAAATGTATATATTCCTATTTTTCACGGAACCAATGACGAGGAACTCGAACAGGGCGTCGGACATATGAAAGGAACATCGTTTCCTGTTGGCGGTGAAAGTACGCACTCGGTTATTGCAGGTCATACAGGCTTGCCTACTGCTGAAATATTTACCGACATAGATCAGCTCGTAAAAGGCGATATTTTCTATATACATGTTCTTGATGAAATTCTTGCATATAAGGTCGATCAGATAAAGGTGGTTCTGCCCGATGAAACTGATGATACTCAGATTTTTCAGGGTGAAGATTATGTAACTTTGCTTACATGTACTCCTTACGGCATAAATGACCACAGATTGCTTGTTCGTGGCACACGAATCCCTTATGATAAACAAGATAATGATATTGTAAACAATATGCCTGTTCAGAACAATACGACAGAGGACAGAATTCCGATTGATACAATATTGACTTATGCAATTATCGGATTGTCAATAATAGTTGTTATGATAATTCTGTTGGTGTTGTTTGTGCCTGAAAGAAAAAAGCACAAGAAAAAATCTCACAACACAAAATAAATGAAAATTTGCAGGGGAGGAATTTTCTATGAAAAAATTTATCAGAAAAATAATGGCTTTGAGTCTTACGCTTGCGGCAATATGCTTTACATCTGTTTTAAGCGTATATGCGACGGACTCACAGACCGGTTCATTCACAATTAAGGTTTGTACAGACGCTGAGGGTACTGAATTGACACTCTATAATATTGCTGACTACGAAAATTCGGAATATTTTATAAACAATGATTTTGCGTCAGTTGATGTTGACCTTAACGGACTGAAAAATTCTGACGACGCCGGCAAGGCAATAGATAAACTACAAAAGTATATTCTTGCTAATCCGTCAATCAAAGGCGTGCGTGCAGAGGTTGACAGCGACGGTCTTGCTGTTTTCAGAGGACTCGATATTAACAAAGCGTATCTTGCAGTTCAGACAAGCAATCAGGATTTTGTTGAAATTCAGGGAACATTCGTAACAATTCCATACCTTAATGACGGAAATTATCAATATGATGTTTCTGCCGTTGCAAAGTATGAAATAATTTCTCCTGCATCAAATCAGAAGTCAGAACCTTCAACTGAATCCTCATCTCAGGGTTCATCAGTAAGCCAGTCAACAGACGAGTCGTCAGCTCAGCCGTCAAATCCTGTTATCACAGGTGACGATGCCGCAAAATATATTATTATAGGCGTTGTTGTTGCTGCGTCACTTGCTGTTATCATAGTTTTGGTTGTTGCATCAGGCAAAAAGAAGAAAAAATAAACAATGCTTGACAATATTAAAAATCGGATATATAATAAAAGTACAAGGTGGTCTATCTGATAAACAGTTAGTCCCCATCGGTTAAAAAAGAAGTAGCCGAACCTTTGGAGCAGGGCGGCTACTTCTTTTTGTTATGTATAGCTACAATCAAGCCGACAGCTGCAATGCAAACGCCGACTACATCAATTATTACTGATGTAAAGAGAAAAATCCCCTCATAAGTTACCATACAATCACCCCCTTGTATTTTACTCGGGGGCGTTAAAAGCATGCCCCCTTTAAAAAATCGGGGACTCACCGCCTACCATTTCGATAGAACACCTTGTGAATAACATTCTAACATATTTATACTAAGATGTCAAATAAATTGGTTTTTTTACAGAAATATATTTAAAATTTTTTAAAAATATTTAATATATTTCCTTGCATATTGTGTAAAGATATGATATAATACTATTATTGATTTCCGGGTGTAGCGCAGATTGGTAGCGCGCTTGAATGGGGTTCAAGAGGCCGCAGGTTCAACTCCTGTCACTCGGACCAAGTTTTTATCGCTGTAATTTCAAAATATATTCCCTTTGCCTTTTGATTTTTGAATATATTCTTTTACGGCTATGGACTTTGAATGGTATTCGCATTTTGCGGATACCATTTTGTTTTTGTATTCAAATTCGTATTGCTGTTTAAAATTGCTATGGGAGTTGAAAACTTGAATATTGATATAAAAGATGATGTATGGACTTTTTTGAAGAAAACCGATAAACCTTTGATAATATACGGTATGGGCAACGGTGCAGATAAAATTCTGAATGAGTTTGAAAAACTCAATATAAAAATATATGGAGTTATTGCAAGCGATGATTTTGTGAGAGGGCAGAGTTTTCGTGGATTTACGGTAAAAAAACTTTCGGATACAGAAAAAGAACTTGATGATTTTATCGTTATTACGGCATTCGGTACTTCAAGACCTGATGTAATAAATCACATTGTGGAAATATCAAAAAAACATACTGTACTTTCAGCAGATGTTCCTGTTTATGGCGATAATATTTTCAATATGGAGTTTTACAGGTCGCATTATAATGATATAGAAAAAGCATATAACCTTATGGCAGATAAGCAGTCACAAAAAGTATTCAGGAACGAGATATGCTTTAAGCTTTCGGGAAATTTACAATATCTTTTTGACAGCTTTTCTGACAAAGACGGGGTTTTCAAAGATATTATCAGGCTCTCTTGTGATGAAAGTTACCTTGACCTCGGTGCATATCGTGGAGATACAATACAGGAATTTTTGTCTTATACAGGCGGACATTACGGCAGTATTGTTGCCTTGGAACCTGACAAAAAGACCTTTCAGAAGCTGAAAGATGCCGTCGGAAATATGAAGTCAATTCAGCTTTTTAATATGGGAATATGGTCTGATGATTGTGATGTGACATTTAATGCGTCACTTGGTCGTGGTTCGTCGATAAGCAGTGAGGGAAGACAAAGCCTTGCTGTTACAAAGGTTGATACGCTTTTTCGTGCAAGACACCTTTCATATCTCAAAATGGATGTTGAGGGTGCGGAATATATGGCACTGAAAGGTGCAGAAAACACACTAAGACGGGATTGCCCGAAACTGAATATTGCCGCCTATCATCGCAGCGAGGATATATTCAGCCTGCCGCTTATGATACACGACCTTAACCCTGAATACAGAATCTATCTTCGTCAGCACCCGTATATTCCTGCGTGGGATATGAACATTTATGCTGTCGGCAACGACTGAAAAATTCAAAAGCACTGCATACAGACTGTGAAAATCAGTTTGTATGCAGTGCTGTTGCTTTTATTGTGTATAAAACATCAGTTATTATACTGCTGATGAGAGGTTGTTTCCGTCGTCAGAACTGTCATCGTCAGGGGTGATAACCGTATCAACAGCTTTAAGGAGTTCTTTGTATTTTGCAGTCATTTCGTTAAGATATTGTCTGCCTTCGTCGGTAATAGCATAGTAATTTCTTGTACGGTGACTTTCGGTGATTTCCTGTGAATACTCTACAACATAACCCTGCTGCTGCAAACGATATAATACGGGATAAAGAAAGTTCATTTTGTATGTACTGTTGCTGCGTTTTTCGAGTTCCTGAGAAAGCTTATATACATACATAGGCTTTTCATTCAGAAGAAAAAGTGTCATCATAGGACTTGTTGCACGCTTAAAACAGTCTTCAAAAGAACGGCAGGTGTCTTTGCTTGTTGTTTTACTCATAATCAAAAGACCTTTCATTGAATATTTTATGTTCTAATAATATCAAAGATAAATATCCTAATCAATGATTATTTATGAAATTTCTTGTAAACATAGTGTTAATAATGTTAATAATGTGTTATCAAAACATTGAAATTTCTTTATGAAAGGCTTTGATTATCAGGTTCAAAAAGCTGTTTTGGCATTAAATCAATCAGAAATTATGTCCGTTATAGCCCCAGTATTCAACTTCTTCATATTTGATGTAAATCCGGTCGGGTGAAATTTGCATAACCTCAGAGATAATTTCGGTTATAGCTGCGGTCATTTTTTCGTACACATTTCCGCTTGCACCGCCGAATATTTTTACCTCAACGAATGCTGTCGGAATATCGCCGTTTCCACGAAAATACATACGGCAGTTATCCTCAAAATTAAGCATAAGCCACAATTCGCTTTTTCCGGGAATTATGGAGATTGCTTTTCCGAGTTTTGATTTGAGAGTTTCCTCCTGTTCGGAAGAAATCGGAACATTGACCTTTGTGTTGATAAATGGCATAGTAAATCACCTCATATAAATTTTATATTGACAGGTTGTCAATATTTTTTGACGCTGTTTTGCAGCAAAGAAGGTAGCAGACCGCATTAAGCAGCATAAGCACAACAAACATAATAAGTATAATCATCAATGCACCTATGCCTGTGAACTTAAAGAGAAGATATGCACCGGTACATACTATTCCTTCAAGGAGTATTGCAAGAGCCATATTGAAAAATATGTTATAGTTTCCTCTGAGTGCGTTGAGTTCGTCGTCCCATATCAGCTTTGGGTTCATTGAGTCCATAAAAATTCCGAAATAAGAAACGAACGACACAGAAAGCAAGCTTACTATACAGCAGAATATTATCATCTTTATGCCGAGTTTAAGCATTATTCCAGCTGCAATCACATAGATGAACATTCCTGTTCCGCTTATGATTATGCTGACGAGTGCTTTTATGTTTATCTGTGCCATATATGAAAGCGGAATGTATTTTACAAACGCAAAATGCTTGCCCTCACGGGTGAATGCTGAGGAAGCTATGCTGTTTGCCGCAGTTATAAGTACCGAAAGGGCAGACACAACAATAATAAATATAAGTACGCTCATTTCGTCGCCGCTCTGTATTCCGTAAACAAAGTTGTCGAGGAAATTCGTCTGTCCTTGAAGCATTACAACTAAGTACAGCAAAACGGGCCACAGAAAATTTATAATGATACAGTTCATAAAATATGCAGGTGTTCTGAAAAGAAGTTTTATTTCCTTTTTGAAGTAAGATAAAGACGCACTGTGTTCTTTAAGAGAAGAAATTACCGACGAAAAGCTGTGATGCTGTGAGGCAGAGGACTGATTTATTCCTGCGACAGTTCTGAAATAAACCGCCTGTGCAAAAAGCATAAATAACACAACATATACAACATTTATCGCAATATATATAAGCAGGTTTATAAGTAAATTTCCGCTCATTGAAGATACAAGGAACTGTATGTGCGGGAAAATACAGTTCATCACATTCAGCAGAGGATTTGACGGTGAAGCAATAGACTGTGCGATATGTTCGGTATCAAATCCGCCTGAATTTCCGAGCATAACGGCAAGACCTATTATAATCAGAACCGTAAGAACACCTGTGATTTTATTTACCGTATCTTTGTTTTTAACTGCCCTTGTAAGCAACATTATAAGAATACATATAACCGAACAGTAAACAAGCGGTATAACCGGCAGTGTGAACATTCCGAATATTGCAATAAACCATGTATAAAACGGAAGTCCGGCGGAAATTATGTATCCTGCAAATGCCGCAATAATTATGATGAATTCCATAACGCTTTCACCGATAAGTGCGGCAGTAAATTTTGAGCCTATAATCTGATACGGCTTTAACGGTAAGGGGAGGAGGTTTTCTATATCTCCCGAAAAATAGAAAACGCTGAAAATAACATTCAGTCCGAACACAAACGAAAAGACTGACACAAGATGTATGAACAGCTCGATACCGTTTTGTTCGGAGTTCATAGGTATAAGTAGTGAAGTGATTGCGTAAATTATAACGCCTACAAGGAACGCCATAGGTATCATAATTCCGAAAATCGCAATAATACTCATTATGTTATAGAATACTTTTTTATATTTTTTTTCGTCACTGCTTGGTTCAACGGTTTTCAGCAAAGCACTGACCAGTTTAAGATAAAGTTTCATTTTTCAGTCAGCTCCAAGAATATTTCTTCAAGAGATTTATTTTCGTATTTTCTTTCAAGCGTGTCAAGCGTTCCCTCATAGAGTATGTGACCGTTTTTTATGATGATAACTCTGTCGCAGAGTTTTTCGGCAACTTCAAGCACATGGGTTGAAAAGAATACTGCGTTTCCAGCCTTAGCGTGTTCACGCATCATATTTTTCAGTTCGTATGATGACTTAGGGTCAAGTCCTGTCATAGGTTCATCAAGAATCCATACAGGCGGATTGTGCATAAGTGCCGCAACAACCATAATCTTCTGACGCATACCGTGTGAATAACTCATTATCGGAGATGACAGAACATCGGTAAGTCCGAACTTTTCGCTGAGGTCGCTTATTATTTGTTTTCTCTGTTCGAGAGGAACATGATAGATGTCACCCATAAGGCTGAGAAATTCAGTGCCTTTAAGCCTCAGGAACATATCCGGACTGTCGGCGATATATCCGATTGACTGTTTTGCCTTTATCGGTTCTTTGCGAATATCATATCCGTTTACTGTAATTTTGCCTGAATCGGCTTTTGTTATTCCGGTAAGCAGTTTCATTGTTGTTGTTTTGCCCGAACCGTTAGGACCGATAAATCCGACTATTTCGCCGCCCTTGACTTCAAGACTTATATTATCAATAGCTTTTACGGTTTTATTGTAAGTTTTTGTAACATTTTCAAATTTAATCATAAAAATCACCCTGAAATTATTCTATCATATTATACATATTTTTGCAATATATTTAAAATTTTTTGTCATCAAGTTCGATGTAATATTATTCACTTTAAAAACAGAGGATAAAAATTGCAGGTGTATGTGTCGCTCAAACCTGCG
>JBJFIB010000223.1:0-4707 GCA_051894195.1 Acutalibacteraceae bacterium | reverse complement strand
CCGTAACCCTGTGCCATAAAAACATTTTTCTGCCATGCGGCAATCATCAGGCGTTCATTTTTCAGAAATTTTGCGATTTTCATTGCTTTCTGAAAGCTTTCCTGATTTTCGCAGTTTTCGGAGTCATTTGTATAGTTTTCTCTGCTGTTGCAACAGTTAAAAAACAGTATGTGGGCAATATGGTTATACATTTTGTGTTCTATTGCCCTGTCATAGAATTTTTCGATAATTCCCGGTTCGTCACACCTGTCCCAGCGATAAGCACTTGTCCAGCCGTCAAGGATACGGATATAGTACAGCATTTCGGAATAAAAAAGATAAGTGTCCGAGCCTGTTTTTACGGATATTTCAAAGCACTTGTCGTTATTCTTCTTCGCAAGATTAAGCTGTCCGCCATAAATCTGACACATAGTAAGAAGATAATAATGGATAAATGTATATTTCACATTCGGGTGCTTGTTATTTATGCTTTTGAGTTTATCGCACATCATAAGTGCAACGGTAATATTGCGTTCATAGAGTGCCGCTATTGAATAGATAATAAAATATTCTATTTTGTATTTAAGGCTGATACGGAGTTTTTCGACAAGTACCTTGTTGTAGAGTATATCAAGATAATACAACGCCTGTCTGGTTGCAAGTGTATAAAGCATATTGTTGATACGCACAAGATATTCCCTGAAATCAGCGATAACAGGTTCAAACGATTCAACAATATTAACCTCTGCCTGAGTATCCTGCATATTCCAGTCAAGCATAAGGTTGTCGTCTTCAATCTGATTGACAAGCGACTTCCATGTATCGAGGGTATAAGAGGGCACAACATAAGCCTCGTTGTAGTTTGCAAGCAGGGATATGTTGTTGTAGGTATTTGTGATAAACTGCGAAAGAAAGTTCAGTGTTGAATTTTCTGCAAGATGAAGTTTGTTGAGTACAAGAAGAAGAGTATGTTCCTGTGAAATATACGACAGTATTTTCGCAAGAGAATCCGCAAACTGTTTTCGTTCATATTCAACCTCAACAACTATTATGTTTTCTTCACGCTGACAAAGTCCCGTTGTTATGTATGTTTTGATTGTGGAACGGCTGAGATAGTAAACATCACATTTTTCAAGAAAATCGTCAATGGGAACATTATAATAAAACTTAAAGTAAAGCTGTTTTATCCAGCCAAGAAAAGGTTCATAAGCCTCCTGCATTCTGTTGGCATTGAATTCATGATAAAGCAGTTCAATATCAATTTTACTTTCCTTAACTGCGTCTGATATATCCTCAACAGGAACATTAAGAGTGTTGTAGTGTTTTACAAAAAGAATACTGCTGTGCTGTTGTTCAAGTCCGTGAACAATTGAGTCAATAATTTTTCGTGTATAAAGTTGCGAACATGATTCCATTATACTGCCCCCTCTCAATTCTTTTATTATATCAAATTAAACTATATTTTTCAATATATAAATGCATTTTAGTAAAAATTTATAAATGAATGGTTTTCACTTTTAAACACCTGATTATACGGTATATTTAATACTATTTCTATTTTCTGATGATATAAATTGCGGGTGCAGGGGTTCAACTCCTGCCGGGGTCAAGGGCGAGCAGTCCTTGCAGGGTTTGGGACAGAGTCCCAACATTCATTACTCAAAAAAGAAAATCCGGACATAATCCAGTGTTATGTCCGGATTTAACTATTAAAGATTACGCATTAAAGAAGTCCTGCCTCTTCCTGATTTGCAAGGTGTTCGGGGTTGGTTCTTGCGTAGTAGGAAACTGCCGGTTCGTCGCCTGAGGCTGCTTTGTGACAGAAGTAGTAATATTCGGTTTCTGACGGTGAAACAGCCGCCTCGATTGCATCAAGACCGGGGTTGCATATAGGACCATTCGGGAGTCCTTTATATTTATAGGTGCTGTACTTGCTGACATAGGTTGTGCGGATTGACGCCGGAACCTGATTTGCATTTTTGTAAGGATAATAAACGGTGGAGTCAAGCTGTAAGTAATCAAGACCACCTTCGCCGTTATCGTTTATACCGTCTGTCTTTAAGGTTGCAAGGCGGTTGTGGAGAATTGAAGAAACAACATACATATCTTCTTTGTCAGCCGCCTCAGCCTGAATAAGCGACGCAAGAGTTATAACATCTTCCATTGACATTCCGAGTTTCTTTGCACGGTCTTCAATGGTAACTTTCTTTTCAAAGCCTTCAACTCTTGACTTTGTGCGATAGGTTTTTCTGCGGTAGTTTGCAAGGAATTTTCTTATAACTGAATCAGGGTCCTCGCCGACATAAAAGTCGTATGTATCAGGGAACAGATAACCCTCCAATTTATAGTATCTTTGACTTGCGTTTTTAATTCCCGTAAGGAAATCATAGTCCTCGTCAAAATCATCTGAATTACATTTTGACAGAAAAGCGTCAGATGAACATACATTATTCTTTTCGAGAAGTTTTGCATAGTCGTTTACCGACATACCCTCAGTGAACTGAATCGTTACGACATCAGTTCTGTTCATATCTGACTGCATATAGTTGATGAGTGCCTGATAGTCCTTGTTGGTTTCGACATCAAAGGTTCCCTGAGTAAAGCCCGATGTTGACTTTGTGAGAATTGCATAAAACTTGAAAAATCCCTTGTTCTTTATGACATTGTTATCATAGAGAATATCGGTAATCTGATTAAGCGTTGCGTCCTTCGGGATTGTTATTTCAACCGTGTTTGCCTGTTCTCTGCCTACTGCAAGGAGGTCGTTTACGCCTACCATAATATACTCGCCAAGCATAATTGACGCAAACAAAATCATTACAAGCCATATTGTACGGAAAATCGAGCGGTTTTTCTTAGCCTTTCTCTTGCGGCGTTTTTTATCGGCTTTTTTCGCCGCTTTCAAGGCACTTTTGTCAGCGGGAGTCTGAGTGCTTTCTTTTTGTGCCTCACTGTAACTGTTGAGAATACTTACACTCTCGTCAGGCTTTTTTTCGGCTGAATTATCCCCGTTGACAATTTCGCCTGTACTTACAGGTTCAGTTTGTTCGGTGTTGTATTCATCGAGGATATTTTCGTTTGTAGCAGGATTCACCGGAATATTGTCATTATAATCCTGAGCCATTCCGCCATGTATTGTCACTTCGTTTTCGTCAATGTCAAAGTCATCTTCATATTGAATTTTAAAATTTTCGATTTTTTCCTGTCTTTTCTTTTCAAGCTCATCGCTCATTAAGAAAATCCCCCTTTATGTAGCCGAATTATTTTTGTCGGTTCGTCTGATATATTTTTCTGTCAACAGAATATCAACAGGCTTGTCGAATTTCCCCCTCGGCAAATTCCATTTTATACAACAGCTGTAACATATTCCGACAGTCCTGCCGCCGAACTGCGACAAAAAACGGTCATAGTAGCCTTTTCCGTATCCCAGACGGTAGCCGGAAGTATCAAACGCCATTCCCGGAACAACACAAAGACCGTTTTTTAAATCGGTCAGCTTTGTGCATATGTCAGTTTTTGGTTCATAAACGCCGAAAGAGCCTTTTTCAAGGTCATCAAGTGAATTTATGAAATAAAAATCCATTTTTCTTGTTCCGTCAATGCATCTCGGCACTGCAACACGCTTTCCGTCTGAGAGTGCCTGAGTGATAAACTTTAATGTATCGACCTCAATGCTTTTTGAAACATAGCACAGCACAACCGACGCATTTTTGTACTGATAAAGTCCGCAAAGTTTCTGAAATATCATTTCGTCATACTCTGCTTTCTGCTGAGGAGTAAAACCCAGACGCTTATTTCTGAACATATCACGAAGATTATTCTTCGTACTGCGAACATCTTTTATCTGCATTGTATTGCGTCCTTAACATTTTTTGCAGTTTCGGCGTCTTTGAGAATTTCAAGGAGTTTGAGTGCGAATTCGGTTGAAACGCCCATTCCCCTTGCTGTTACAATCATACCGTCGTGTGAAACATAGTCATCAAGTATTGCACCGTCAAGGTCTTTCTGAAATCCCGGAAAAGCCGTTGCCTTTTTACCTTTAAGGAATCCCAGATGTCCCAGTATCGACGGAGCGGCACAAATCGCACCAACAAGAATATTATTGTTTACACAGTATTTTACGGTATCAATAACCGTAGTGCATTTTTCGAGATTAAGCGTTCCGGGCATACCGCCGGGCAGTACAACAGCGTCAATATTTTTATAGTCTGTTATATCGTCGGTTGTTATGTCAGCCGTAACGGGAATTTTGTGCGAACTTGTGACATTCTTTTTGCCTACACCTACGGTAACAACATCAACGCCGCCCCGTCTTAAAATATCAACAGGTGTCAGAGCCTCTATTTCTTCAAAACCGTCTGCAAGAAACACATATACCATAATAATTATCTTCCTTTCTTAATAAATCAAATGCGGCATACCGCAAAATCACTTACACTTTCACATACTAATATTAAACCTCAAATCTCCCCCAATGTCAAGCGGGCGGCAAGCTGCCGCACCCGATTCGCGTTCATAGTTTATCTTACCGTTAAGTCTTTTTCCGCGAAATTAGTTTATGCAATTATTCCACGCAACAACAAAATGCTACAACAAACTAAACTTAACGCATAAACTCACGGTCACAATCATTCCTCATTCCTCATTTCTAACTCCTAACTCCTAACTCCTAACTCCACTCTCCACTCTCCACTCTCCACTCTCCACTCTCCACTCTCCACTCTCCAC
>JBJFIB010000222.1:0-4851 GCA_051894195.1 Acutalibacteraceae bacterium | reverse complement strand
TGTACCAGCCGTTGCCGTCGTTTGTCATAAGTTTGCCCGGCCATGCACCTGTATATTGAATTACATTATTCGGGTCGGATTCGTCATATGCATACATAGCAACGCTTGACCAGCTGTTTGAATTGTAATAGTGAACAATTACATTTGCAGGCTCAACATAGTTATATTTGAATATTACTGTTGTCGTACCGGATTTGAATGTACCTGTTGCATTATTTGTCTGAGATAAATCCACTTCATAATTATCAACTGTCTTTGGATTGTATGAATATGATGTTCCTATTTTTCCGCTGTATGTATTGGAGTCAGCTATACTAACGCCTGTTGCTGCATCAACATACTGCACCTCAACTGTACCGTAGTTTGTGGTATCGAGTTCATAGTAATAATTTACCACTGCACCCTCTGATGAATATGTGCCGCTTGTATTGCCGCTTACGGAAGAAACCTTATATCCGCTGTCAAGAAGTGACTGCAAGGAAGAAGTTGTGTAACTGTTGCCCAAAGCACCGCTGAGAGTTTCTGTCCTGTAAGTTTTTCCGCTTGATTTGATAATGTGGTTGACCGTTACAGTGCCTTTTTTGGAGATAACCGTATTATCAAAGCTTGTTTTATCAACAAGAACAACTGTTGAACGGGCAGGAACAGTTACTATGCTGCCTGTTGTTCCGAGTGACTTTGTGCCTGCTGTGCTGCCGTCGGCAATTATTACCCACTGTGACGGAAGTATTTTGTCGTCATAAGTTTGGAGTGTTACTGCCTTTGCCGTTGAATTAGCATTATGGAGAACTGCAACATAGTTCCATTCGTTGTCTGGGTTAATCTTGTTGTACATTGTAAATGCAACAACATTTGACGGACAATTTGTTCCCCACGAGAAATATATTGTTCCGTTACTTGTGTTAGTCGGGTCACGGAACGGCGAATATGCCTTTCTTATTTCTATAAGTCCCTTGTAGTATGAAACAATATCGGAATATGTAATTGTATTGTTCCAGTCAATCTGATTTATTGATGTTGATGAACTGTAACTGTTGTCGTCGCCATATTTGCTTCTTGCGAATTCCTCGCCTGACTGGAAAAACGACATTCCCTGAGATGTAAGTATAATGCCGCCTGCCATTTTATTCATAGCAACAAGGTCATCATAACGGTTGCCGTAGCCTGAACCGCCCTTTACGGATTTTATAAGTTTATCATAAAGTGTAAAGTTGTCGTGTGCCGATGTATAGGTGACAGTCTGTGACGGCTGTTTTGACCACTTATTTGTGCCTGCCATAGATGTTGAGTTTGCCTGTATGCCGGCTTTCAGGGACTCCTCGTATCCTGCACCCTGTATAAAGCCTGATGCAGAACCTGTAAAGCAGCTGCCCTTTATTGCGTCACGAACCTTATCGTTAAATGCCGCTACTCTTTCGGAAATCTGTGACATATTCGACTGTACTGCCGTTGCCTTAGGTGAGGCTGTACTGCCGGCGTTCCACGGTTCACCGTAAACGAGAATATCGGGGTCAATCTCATCAAGTGCCGCACGGATTTTGTTCATTGTATCAACATCGTGCAGTCCCATAAGGTCAAAGCGGAAACCGTCAATGTGATATTCCTTTGCCCAATAAACAACGGAATCAACCATATATTTCTGGAACATCGCACGGTCACTTGCCGTTTCGTTTCCGCAGCCGGAACCGTTTGCCAAATCACCGCTTGAAGTCTGTCTGTAATAATATCCCGGAACGGTATATTCAAACCAGTCGTTAGTGTGCTTTGCACCTGCATATGTATGGTTATAAACGACATCCATAACAACGCCGATATTCTTTTTGTGGAGCGACTGAACCATCTGTTTGAATTCTTTTACACGGACATTTCCGTCATATGGGTTTGTTGAGTATGACCCCTCAGGAACATTGTAGTTGAGCGGGTCATAACCCCAGTTGAACTGGTCGGCATTGGGCTGTGTTTCGTCAACACTGCCATAGTCGAATACAGGAAGAAGATGAACATGTGTTATGCCTAAATCTTCAAGATAATCTATACCGGTAGGATTTTTACCGTCATTATTTACTGTTGTGCCTGTTTCGGTAAAAGCAAGATATTTTCCCTTGTTTGCAGAAGATACGCCTGAGTTTGACGCAATAGAAAAATCACGGACATGAGTTTCCCAGATAATAGCGTCGGTCTGATTATCGCATTGTACACGCTTGTCCGAGTCCCAGCCTGACGGGTCCGTACTGTCAAGGTCAACAACCATTCCTCTTTTACCGTTTACGCCTGTTGAACGGGCATAAATATCAACTGTTTCGTGAGTTCCGCTGCTTGTTGTTACAACATAATTATAATATGTTCCTGCAAGGTCGCCTGAAACCGTTATTGACCAGATACCCTGACTCTGCTTTGTCATATCCTTTGTTTCGATAACTGATGCACCCGATTCGCTGTCACTGCCCGTGGTGTAGCGTTTCAGCTGAACGCTTGACGCAGTAGGTGCCCATACTTTGAAAGTTGTGGCTGATTTGGTATAGACTGCTCCCAAATCATCTCCGCTGTAAGCATACTGGTCGAGTGCCGACATCTCAGAATATGAAACGGCGTCGGCATTAACGGCAGGCAATACCGAAAATACCGATAACGACATAAGAGATGACAGCAAAAGTGCTGACGCTTTTTTGAAACCTGTTCTTAAATTCAACATATTATTCCTCTCTTTCGCCATAATTTAATGATGATTTTAACGACTGGATTATATTCCTGTCCGGAATATATACTCAGTTTTAGTTTAAAATAATTTTGACGATTTTATTATCTTTAAAAGAATAATACAGTTTATTTTACTAATATTTCTAAATTTTGTATAAATGCACAATTAAGTATAGCATTTTATATTCAATTTGTATTTATATCGGTTTTCATATGTTACTTTTTCATTTTTCGGGTTTTTTCTCCGAATAGATGCTCTCCTTATTCAAAAAGATGAGTCATATAATCTGTCCGCCCGTCTATTATGCGGACAATTTCGATTATATCATCGTTGATTTGATAGAACACCAACTGTTTGTTTATTGTGATAAATCGGTAGTCTGAATCAACTTCTTCATATTTATTTTTTAAAAGTACTCCCATTTCAGGATTTTCCTTTAACAGTGATATGCTGTTAAGGATTTTGCTTTTCAGTCTTTGTGCTGCAACAGGATTTTTTAAAGTGTTTTCAATATAATCAGACACTCTTTTTATGTCTTCTATTGCGGCAGGACGATAATATATTTTCATTCTTCTACCCCAAGCATTTTACATACCTCAGACTCGTCAATAAGTTCTCCTGAGTTTTTGCCGTTTTCAAGTTCCTGCATTAACCTTTTCATTGACTGAGCCTTTATATATTCGGCATTATCCTCTGTAACACTGAACGGCAGTCCTCCGACATTTATAGACTGCTGAATAAATATATTTATCGCCTGAGTAAGTGTAAGTCCGTTTTTTGCATAAATTTCTTCAATTTCAGAACGAACCTCAGGATTTATTCTCAAACGGAACATATCTGTTTTTGGTGCTGATACAACATTTTTCATTGAAATGACCTCCAATATCATTATATAATTATATTATAACAATCCATACATAAAAAATCAATAATTGTAGCGACATTGTTGCTACAATTATTGACAAATTCAATATCAATCTGATTTTTACTTTTTTCTTGACAAAGCTATGATAATACCTTATGATTATCGTATCTGATTTTCAGGAACTATGACAAATCAAATTAAATAATGAAAGGATTTTGAGAAAATGGCAGAAAACAAGGTTATAAACATCAATCCGAATGCTAAAAAAATAAGAACAGGCGTTATTATTGCCGTTATTGCAATAGTTCTGATTGTTCTTTTGGGTTCAAGTATATCTATCGTTCCCGCCGGTAACAAAGGTGTACAGATGAATATGGGTGCTGTAACAGGTACAATCTATAATGAAGGAATAAACTTCAAAATTCCGTTCATTCAGTCGGTAGAAATAATCGACACCCGTGTACAGAAATATGAATCCTCAGACAATGCCTCAGCAAGTAAGGATTTGCAGACAATAACAAGTTCTATTGCTGTCAATTTCAGGGTTGACAGCACCAAAGTAGATAAGTTGTACCAGAATATCGGCACCAACTACAAGGATACCGTTATTTCTCCTGCAATTTCAGAATGTATAAAAGCCGTAACTTCACAGTACACCGCTGAACAGCTTATCACAAAGCGTAGCGAGGTTTCGGAAAAAATGAAAACTCTCTTGCAGGAAAAGCTCAAAGACAAATACATACTTATTGACAGCTTTAACATAACTGACTTCCAGTTCAGTGAAGCATTCAACACTTCTATCGAGGAAAAACAGATTGCTGAACAGAACGCTCTCAAAGCACAGTATGACCTCGAAAGAATTAAAACAGAGGCTGAACAGACAATCACAGAGGCATCAGGTGAGGCTGAGGCTATGAAGATTAAAAACAATCAGGTAACCGACAACATCATTAAACTTGAATTCATCAAAAAATGGAACGGTGAAATGCCGAAATATTACGGCGGTGACGGAAATCTTTTCCTCGGTCTTGACGACGGCGAAACAAGCAAACCAAGCACATCTTCTAAACCTGCGGAATAAACCGCACTGTAAAATCTTATAAAACCAAAAATCAGCGGGGACTGTATTTTATTGTACAGTCCCCGCTTTATTCAGTCTTCAAAAAGGTCGTCCATAAGATTTTGTATATTCTCGCTGCGTTTTGATGTTTCCTCAGTGTTTATGATGATGTCAACAACATCTCCCTCGTGTGCGTCGGGAATAAGTATTTTCGGAAGATTGACAAAA
>JBJFIB010000221.1:0-4888 GCA_051894195.1 Acutalibacteraceae bacterium | reverse complement strand
ATTTTTAATAAAATCTTTTATAAATTTTATTGTTTTTAATATTTTTTATAGCGTAGGGGAGAATTACAATGAAAAAAATTATTATTTTTGTGTCGTTAATTACAATGGTGTTTACGCTTTGTGCCTGTGCTCAGAGTGAAGACGGAGGTGTAGCTGATGTTGCGTCTGAAAACAGTTTTTACGAAACATCAGACGGAACACTGATATATAACGACAATCCGTCAAAAATTGATGAGGGTTCGATTATAAAAAGAAACGGTGACAGTGTGGAGGTTTCAGCACCTGAAAACAGCATTAGTCTTGATAAAGCGGAAGAAATGCTTGACGGCTGTGCTTTTGAGGATTTGTATCTTTTTCAGAGTGTAAAAGATTACAAAAAATATTATTTTGGTACTGTATCATATGCAGATTCAATGTATTATTCGTTTGATTTTTACATAGAAAAAGACGGTAAAAGAGTTTTTGCCGGTACAAACTGCCTTGTTGCCTGTGACGGTACAGGCATTATGAAAAAAGACTGGACAGGAAATTATGTAACCGTTCAGCAGAATAAAGCGGAAAGTGAAAAATCACCGTCGGAATTATATAAGTCCGCAAAGGTACTGCCGAATGACGCTTTGCTGACTCTTACGGGATTTTCGGACAGTCAGCTTGGTTTGGAATATGAGCTTTCGACATATACATTTGAGTGCGAAACCGAAATTCAGACATTAAAAAGCATAAAATGCTACAAATTCACACCAAAGCTGAATTATACCAATTCAATAAAAATGCTTTCGCCATATTACATCACCGTTGACGGCACAAACAGAGTATTTACCGCCGACAAGGAAAACAGCGGAGAATATATCGAAATTAAATAAAAAAATGATATGTACAATTCAGCCAAAATATGTTAGAATGATTATATGGTTAATTTTGTTATAAAGGGGATTTAATATAATGATAGTAAAACCAAAAGTAAGAGGCTTTATATGCACTACCGCACATCCGGACGGCTGTAAGGCAATAGTAAAATCACAGATTGATTATGTAAAGTCACAGCCAAAGGCTGACGGCCCGAAAAAAGTCCTTGTAATCGGTTCTTCTATGGGTTACGGACTGACATCAAGAATTGTATCAGCATATTCTTTTGGTGCGGCAACTCTCGGCGTTATTTTTGATAAATCTTCAAACGGTTCACGCACAGGTACTGCCGGTTGGTATAATACGGCGGCTTTTGAAGAATTTGCACAGGCTGACGGTCTTTATGCAAAAACAATAAACGGCGACGCATATTCAAAGGAAATAAAAGAGAAAACCATTGAAATAATCAAAAACGACCTTGGAAAAGTTGATATGGTTGTTTACAGCCTTGCCGCACCAAGACGCACAACCGCTGACGGTACGGTTTATACTTCCGTACTTAAAACAGTCGGAAAGCCATACACAAACAAGACAATAGACCTCAAAACAAAGACTGTATCAGATATTACGGTAGAACCGGCAAGTGAAGACGAAATCAATGCAACTATCAAAGTTATGGGCGGCGAGGACTGGAAAGAATGGATTGAAACACTCAAAGCCGCTGACGCAATCACCGATAATGCGGTAACAGTTGCATATTCATATATAGGACCTGAAATAACTCACGCAATTTATGCTGACGGTTCAATCGGAAAGGCAAAAGACCACCTTTTCAGAACCGCACAGGAAATTACAGCCGAAAATGACGGAATTAAAGCATATATTTCCGTAAACAAAGCACTTGTAACACAGTCAAGTGCCGCAATTCCGATTGTACCGCTTTATATTTCAATACTTTATAAGGTTATGAAGGAACACAATGTACACGAGGGCTGTATTGAGCAGATGTACAGACTTTTCAACCAAAAGATGTTCGGCGGTGAAGTACAGACAGACGCAGAGTGCAGAATCCGTCTTGATGACCTGGAAATGCTGCCCGAAATTCAGTCAGAGGTTAATACCCTTTGGAACGATATTTCAACGGAAAATCTTGACACGCACACCGACCTTGACGGCTACTGGGACGACTTTTACAAGCTGTTCGGATTTAATGCAGACGGTGTTGACTATGACGCCGACACTGATATTGACAAGAAAATTCCAAGCATTGAATAATAAATAACTGACAACTTAACAAAGCAAAAAAATCAGCTACGGTTACGAAAAATAACCGTAGCTGATTTGTTTTATACATTCTGTTTAATAATCTTATTGATAAAATATCTGTGAATTTCCGTATAATCGGAAAGTTCAGGGTGAAATGATGTAACAAGCTGATTGCCTTGCTGTGCGGCAACAATATTACCGTCAACAGTTGAAAGAACCTTTACATTTTCGCCGACACTTTCAATATATGGGGCTCTGATGAACACCATAGGTACATCTGAAATATCCCCGAAAGTTGAAACGGTTTCAAAACTTCCAAGCTGTCTGCCGTATGCGTTTCGTCTGACATTTATATCCATTGTCGCAAAATGCCTTGTATCATCATTGGTGAGATTTTTTGCAAGAAGAATCATTCCCGCACAAGTTCCGAAAACAGGCAAGCCGTTTTCGATTTTATTTTTGAGAGTGTCAAAAATATCAAAATCGTGCAGAAGTTTTCCCATAGTAGTGCTTTCGCCGCCTGGGAGTATAAGTCCGTCAAAATCCTGCTGTAAGTCGCTTTTGCGGCGGATTTCAAAATGTTCCGTGCCGAGCATATCAAGGATTTTTTCGTGTTCGGCAAATGCACCCTGAACGGCAAGTACCGCAATTTTCATAATTATACACCACGCTCAGCCATAAGGATTTTGATTTCGTCAGCGTTGATACCAACCATTGCCTCACCGAGATCCTCGGAAAGTTCAGCAAGAATTTTCGGATTGTTGTAGTTTGTAACAGCCTGTACGATAGCTTTTGCACGCTTTTCAGGATTGCCGGAGCTGAATATGCCTGAACCTACGAATACACCCTCTGCACCGAGCTGCATCATAAGTGCTGCGTCAGCAGGAGTTGCAACGCCGCCTGCCGAGAAGTTTACAACAGGGAGTTTTCCGTTTTCGTGTACATATTTAACGAGTTCATAAGGAACGGCAAGTTCTTTTGCAGTGTTGAAAAGTTCGTCCTCACGCATTGATGTAAGGCGTCTGATGTCGCTCTGAATTGCTCTCATATGGCGTACTGCCTGTACAACATCACCTGTGCCGGCTTCACCTTTTGTACGAATCATTGATGCACCCTCGGCAATTCTTCTGAGTGCCTCGCCAAGATTTCTTGCACCGCATACAAACGGAACTTTGAATTTTGTTTTGTCGATATGATATGTATCGTCAGCAGGGGAGAGAACTTCGCTTTCGTCGATATAGTCGATTTCAAGTGCTTCAAGAATCTGTGCCTCTACAAAATGACCTATTCTTGCCTTTGCCATAACAGGAATTGAAACGGCATTCTGAATACCCTTAATCATCTTCGGGTCGCTCATTCTTGAAACGCCGCCGGCTGCACGAATGTCTGCCGGAATTCTTTCGAGAGCCATAACTGCACAAGCACCGGCAGCCTCAGCAATTTTAGCCTGTTCGGGAGTTGTAACATCCATAATTACGCCGCCCTTTAACATCTGTGCAAGGTTTTTGTTAAGTCCGTATCTGTTTTCTGACATAATATAAATCCTTCCTTTTTGAAAAATAGTTTATGACAGAGATTATAACACAAACTGTACTTATTACAATGCACAAAAAATAAAAAAATAAAGAGTACAGTTAAAAACTGACCTTGTAAATATTACAATAATATTAAAAATAGAGATGTACAGTTTTTATTGTTCAAAAACAGAAAAATAAATTTATTTACTTATTTTCGTTTTTGTGATAAAGTAATTCCATAATATTATTTCTGAAAGTGAGAATTTATAATTATGTCTTTGTTTAACGGTATGAATATCAGAAAAGATAACTGGTTTGAAGTTTTTTCCGCATCACTCGGACAGATGGTTGCGGTTCAGACAAATTGTGCGGAGCTTGTCGTAAAAAATCAGGACTGGCACCTTGATTTTCCAAAGCAATATATTTCATTCGGCGACAAAAAATATCCGATACAGTTCATAGGCAGCGAAAGTACGGTGTCAAACACTTGGCTTTGGGGCTGGCATAATGTCAATAATTTCAGTGACAGCCTTATTGAATTTGCAAAATCGACAAAACAAAAGGGCATAAAGTGGAACCTTGAACCTCTGACTACACCCGAATTTGATCTGAACGAAACCTTTAACGGACATAATCTGTCCATTGTAAGCTGTGCAATATCCGACAAGAAAATGTGCTATTACAGATGTGTTCACGACAAGGGAGCAATATTCGTTGCGTTTTCGGATATTCCAAATGAAGTTTTTGCACCGCTTGAAATACAGCGTTTTGCGGCAATAGTTGCACAGTGCATACAGCAGTTTTATGTTGACCACAGAATTTTTGTCGAGAGTTTTCTGCGTTGGAACAGAACATCTTTTGACTGTCAGGGTGATAATATTATCGCACATTTCCCTGTTGACCTTACAATAAAATTTGAAAAAGCAAACGGTATTGACCGTATTGTCGCAATGAACAGTTAAAAAATGCGTAGTCAGAATGTTAAAAGCACTCTGGCTACGCATTTAAAATTATTTTACTATTTCATTGTACTGTTCAGGTCGGCGGTCACGGAAAAGTCCCCAGCTCATACGCATTTCACGGATTTGTTCAAGGTCAAATTCGGCAGTTATTACACATTCACTGTTACGGTCGGCTGATACGATAACATCGCCTGTTTCGTCTGTGATAAATGACGAACCGTAAAAACAGAGTGACGAAGACTGATTGTTGTTTGCCTCAGACGGTTTAACCGTTTCAGTGCCTACACGGTTTGCGGC
>JBJFIB010000220.1:0-4908 GCA_051894195.1 Acutalibacteraceae bacterium | reverse complement strand
GTAAGCTTTCCGAAATATTTTTCAAATTTTGAAACTTCCTCAGTATTATCATTAGATGAAACTGTCGGCATTTCTGTTGTTGTTATTCTGTTTTTGCCAAAGCGTTTTTCATATTCTGACATTTCGGGTGTTTCCTTTGTTTCAGGCTGAATATCCGACTTGACATCGGCTTTATCGTCTTTGACTTCTGTTTTGAGTTCCTTTTTTATATCGGACTTAACTTCATTGTTATCCGATTTTTTGGTATCAGGCTTAACCTCAGCCTTTGGTTCATCTTTGTTTTCGTCGTTTATCTGTTCAATCTTAGTATGTGTTTTCGGGGCAGTTTCAGCAAAAACAACTTCTTCCTCGCTGTTTGTTTTGTCAGAGGATTGTTCTGTCTTATTTTCGCTTAATGTTTTGTCAGACTGGATTTCTGTCTTATTTTCTTCTGATGATTCATCAGGCTTGGTTTCTGACGGTGTTTTAATTTCGCTTTCTGTCGTAGGAGCAGTTTCAGATGTTTCATTAACTTCAACATTTTCATCTGTTTCGGTTTTTTCTTCGGTAATGGTAGTTTCAGGTTCTGACGGTTTTTCTTCTTTCAGAACAGAATTGATGAACTCCTCCTCTATACTTTCGCTGTCGGTTTCGTCTGTAACCTCATCACTCTGAGGACTGTCCAGATAAGGTATAACATTTTCCTGAGGTTTTTCAGGCTCAACATATTCTTCTTTTTTGTCCTCGTAAATGACATTGGCATTATCCGACTGCAAACCGAACATATCATCAAGAGTTTTTTCTTCTTTT
The DNA here is from genome assembly GCA_051894195.1 of Acutalibacteraceae bacterium. Lineage (GTDB taxonomy): Bacteria > Bacillota > Clostridia > Oscillospirales > Acutalibacteraceae > UBA1213. The sequence goes on along the minus strand of JBJFIB010000220.1, from coordinate 4,119 downwards.
GATATGTTATTTTCAATATGCGGCTGTTCTTTCGGAATTTCGGTTTTCTTGGGTTTTTCGGTGTGAATTTCAGGCTGAACTGTATTATCAGCTTTTAGATTTTCGGAATTATCCGTGATATTTTCAGGCATTTGACCGCCGTGTCTGTATTTAATCAAAACAATTATCATGGCGGCAAGTGCGGCAATTCCTACAACAGAGGCAATAATTATATAAATATAACGAATGTCAAGATTGCTTACTGATGTTGACGCCACTGATGAAACCTTTTCGGCAGAGTCGATTCCGTCAAATGTAACACTGTTCATAATCGTGTTTAAAAGTGACTTCTGACTGTCGGAAATTTCGCCGTCATACGACTGAAATGTCACAACAACCTTTGTACCCTTGATTACCGTATATTCCTGAATACCGTAAATCTTTGTATTGCTCGAATCATACTGCAAATCAAGAGTAAGAAACTGAGTATTATTGAATGTTGACTTTGAACAGCCTGTATAAATACTCTGATTAAGAAGACTGTCAATAACGCTCTGGATTTCATCATCACTCAGTGAAGTGAGATTATCGACCGTTTCGGTGTCGGAATTTTTTACCATTGTTACGGTAATATCATAAGAAAAATTCTTTTCGATTGCTTTTATATAAGTATTTGACGCTTTAAAGCTGTCCATAACCTCGTCTTTTGTGAGATTACAGGCTTTCAGTGACGGGTCGTTTTCTTTCATATCCCGTGTGAGAATATACATACTGTCGGGCAGCTTTATGTTCATTCCTATATCCGATAATTTATATTCGCTGTAAGTGAGATTTTGCGGAACTTTCTTATCCGAACTTTCCGTTTCGGAAGAAACTGATGTTACGGTTGAATTATCCGATGTATTGCTGTTATCGTTTTCAGCAAAAACAGGCACAGTTATAGCCAGTGCTGCAAGTGCTGCGGCAATTATCGCCGTAAATTTTTTCATTATATAACCCCCTGTATTTTTGGCATATCAACATATATAAAGTTATAATTCTCAAAAACAAATAAGTCCGATTAAGACATATATATTTAATTATACTTTACAGCAAGTTAAAATACAAGTGTTCATAACAGCAAAGAAACGCAAATATAATAATTTTTTATATTTATTATTTCAAAAAAATGCCGGAGGCTGATTTACATAACCTCCGGCATAAAGCACACAGAAATATTCAGTTATTACTTAATAACTCTTACACGGATAACTCCGTCGATAGATTTGATTTTTTCAACATCAGCCTCAGTAACATCTGATGAAACATCAAGGATTGTGTAAGCATAGTCTTTTCTTGACTTGCTGTTCATACTCTCAATGTTGATGTTGCTTTCTGAGAGTTTTGCTGAAACTGCACTGATCATATTAGGAACATTCTTGTGGATAACGCATACTCTTGCAACGCCTGTTCTTGCCATAGAAACAGCAGGCATTGTAACGGAATTCCTGATGTTGCCGTTTTCAAGATAATCCTTGATTTCATCGGCAGCCATTCTTGCACAGTTATCTTCTGATTCAGGAGTTGAAGCACCAAGGTGAGGTGTTACGATAACACCGTCAACACCGAGAAGTTCATCACTTGCAAAGTCTGTGACATAAGCGGCAATTTTCTTGTCTGCAAGAGCCTTTATAACATCAGCGGTAACGGCAAGGTCACCTCTTGAATAGTTAAGAATTCTTACATTGTCTTTCATCTTTGCAATATTTTCTGCACAGATAACGCCCTTTGTGTCAGGTGTAAGCGGAACATGAACAGTAATATAGTCACTGTTTTCAAAGATTTCGTCAAGAGTGAGAGCGTGTTTAACCTTGCTTGAAAGTCCCCAAGCACCCTCAACTGATATAAACGGGTCATAACCGAGAACATCCATTCCGAGTGAAACGGCAGCATTTGCAACAAGAATACCGATTGCACCAAGTCCGATAATACCAAGTGTTTTACCCTTGATTTCAGGGCCAACAAACTGGCTCTTGCCTTTTTCAACCATTTTTGCGGTAGCGTCGCCGTTACCTTTAAGAGTTTTTGCCCATTCAATACCGTCAATGATTTTTCTTGAACTGATGAGAAGTGCTGTAATAACAAGTTCCTTAACGGCGTTTGCATTAGCACCCGGAGTATTGAATACAACTATGCCCTTTTCTGAGCATTTTTCAAGCGGAATGTTGTTTACGCCTGCACCTGCTCTTGCGATTGCAAGAAGGCTTTCAGGAAGTTCCATATCGTGCATTGCTGCTGAACGGACAAGAACAGCGTCAGGTGCTGTTACATCGTCAGCAACATTATAGTTATCGCCAAGACGGGAAAGTCCGGCTTTTGAAATTTTATTGAGTGTCAGGACATTGTACATTTGTGGTCACCCTTATATAAATAGTATTTGTTTGACTTTTTGATTGTTTCTCCGACTGCGGCAGAGAAACAATCAAAAGCTGTTTTATGTTTTTGTTAATTTAACTCAGCTGTTGCGAGCCTCAAATTCGCCCATAAACTTAACGAGCTTTTCAACGCCCTCAATCGGCATAGCATTGTAGATAGATGCACGCATACCGCCGACTGAACGGTGTCCCTTGATGTTGACAAAATCGTTTTCGGTTGCTTCCTTAACGAATTTTGCGTCAAGTTCATCGCTGCCTGTTACAAACGGAACATTCATAAGTGAACGGTCCTCAGGAACAACTGTACCGTGGAACATATTTGAGTTATCAAGGAAGTTATAGAGTATTGCTGCTTTCTTCTCGTTGATTTTCTGCATATTTTCAAGACCGCCGATTTCGTTCTTAATCCATTCAAGAACAAGCTTAGCTATGTAGATTGTGTAGCAAGGCGGTGTGTTGAACATTGAACCGTTGTCAGCGTGTGTCTGGAAGTTGAGCATTGTCGGGCAAATATCCATAGCGTGACCGATAAGGTCTTCACGGACAATAACGATAGTAAGTCCGGCAGGAGCCATATTCTTCTGTGCACCGGCATAGAGAATACCAAACTTTGAAACATCAATAGGCTTTGAAAGGATACATGATGAAATATCAGCAACCAGCGGTACATCACCTGTATCAGGAAGTTCGTGATAAACTGTACCGTAGATTGTGTTGTTCATACAGATATAGAAATAGTCTGCGTCCTTTGTGAAAGTATCGGGGTCAAGCTTTGGAATATATGAAAAAGTCTTATCCTTTGAAGATGCGACAACATTAGCTTCTCCGTAGCGTGCAGCCTCTTTGTAAGCCTTTGTTGCCCACTGACCTGTAAGAACATAGTCAGCCTTGTGGCTTTTTGTCATAAGGTTGAGCGGAATTGCTGCAAACTGTGTTGATGCACCGCCTTGAAGGAAAAGCACCTTGTAGTTGTCAGGAATGTTCATAACCTCACGGAGAAGGCTTTCTGCACCCTCGATAATTGTACCGTAGATTTTTGAACGGTGTGACATTTCCATTACTGACTGACCGCTGCCCTCGTAGTCAAGCATTTCTGCTGCTGCTTTTTTCAGGACAGGTTCAGGCAGCATTGAAGGACCTGCTGAAAAATTGTAAACTCTTTTCATTGATTAAATGCCTCCATCAATAATTATGTGCATTATTGCTTTATGCACTGATACTATTTTATTATAAGTCAATTTTAGGTATAAGTCAATTACAAGCTAAAACATTTCCCAAAAATTTTGCACAAAATTCAACAAAATATTTTTCAGAACAAACATTATTATATAATATTCTTTGTTTTTTCTGACTCTGATATATATAAAATATGCAAATATATCGTTTCAAATAACAAAATTATTACTTATCAAAGAAATTTTTCCAGAGTCAGTATATTCTGACCGTCTTTATATTGATAGTAAATCCTGTCCGTATTTTTCTTGACAAGAAATATTCCCAGACCGCCTATCTTTCTTTTTTCAGACGGCAAAGTAATATCGGCGTCCTGAGTTTCAAGCGGATTGTATTTTTTTCCGCTGTCCCTGAACTCAATTATAATCTTTTTTGGATTATCACCGAATTCAACAGAAATTTCCGCCTTGCCTGTCTTTGAAGAATATGCATAGCTTGCAATATTCACGAATATTTCCTCAACTACAAGTTCAATCTGCATTTGAGTTTTCGG
>JBJFIB010000219.1:2231-4936 GCA_051894195.1 Acutalibacteraceae bacterium | reverse complement strand
TGATTTTACATTCAATCGTTTCTTCTTCGTTTTTTTCGCCGATAAGCTCATAAAAGGTTATCTGTTCGCCTGTTTTGTCGATACTGCCAAAAGGCACACTGCCCTTTAAGCCGTCCATCTGCCATATATTCCAGCTGATTATGTTTGCGATTTTACGCATTAACTTTTTGTCAGCGTCTTTGTTGTGGCGGTCTTTGTAGTAGTCAACAAACGACAGGAACATATTTGTCCTTGCAATAAGCAGGTTGTCGCCCTGATATTCATAGCCGTAACAGCTTTGAAATGCCCTTATTGTCCATTTTATCCATTCATCTTCTGTTGTTGTGTTTTCGTTTATAACACGCATTTTGCGGTCAAGCAGTCCTGTACGGTCTGCAAGAGGAATAATTTCACCCGTTGTTGTGTCATACCCCGATACAAGATACGGTGCTTCTCCGCAAGTTATTTCAAGCCGCCTTGAATCAACATATTTCTGCCAGTTCTTTTTTTCGGGAAAAATAATTTTGTCAGCTACCGTCAGCCAGCCGTTTTCAATCTCAGTGTTGAACACATCTTTTCTCCCGAACCACTGTTCATCACAATAGTTATTCATCTTATTGCAAATCCACGACGGTGTAAAAACTTCGGCTTTGTTTTTTGTTCTTTCCTGTTGCTGTTCAAGTGCCTTGCTTACTCTTGGCTGTATAATTGACTTATTTATACCGCAAAACTGATGACATTCCATCTGATTTTTGTCGGAATATTCGTCGCCGTATTCTTCATAAGTATGCGTTGCCCATATAATATTCTTTTTTGTTGTTTTATCCTTTAAAAGTAAATCAATTACCACATTAAGCGGATAAGCGTCGAAATCAATTAAAACAGGCAAGGTATATTCTCCTTTTTGATACTGTAATTATGTAAAATTAACATAAATTTATTTTATTTATTCTTAATATTGTGCTTGATTATATCCACATTATAATATATTCACATCTGGAATTCAAGAGAAAAATGTTGAATTGTCAGTTTTTTTGGACACAAAAGCAAAAAAACAGCAGTTCATGACTAAGCTGTTAAAACCAAGCCATGAACTGCAAATTTCAGTAATTCGTGTGATAAATTAAAACTTATTTTATCACCAGACATCTTCCGTATCTTTAATGTCATTCTTAATCATTTTGACTAAATACGAATAACGGTTTTTCGGTTGGTACAAATTCATCATATGTACTTTATTTGTGAGATAATCGCAATATATAATGTGATCCAGCCCGCTTCCGAGCGACTTTAAAACCAAGTCTTGTATAACCCGTATCTGTTCCGGTGAAAACTCGTCCTCACAGGATACATTTCCGAGTAAATCGGCAAGTTCACCGCCATAATCTATTTCCTGCTCTTCCTGATGTTCGTCATGGTATTCTTCATCGTCAGCAAATGAAAGCTGTTTTATTTTACCGCCTGCACCTGTGTCTGATTTTGTTTCAATCACAGATACAGGTGCATAAGATTGTTGACCATTATTATCAAATAAATCCCGTACTTCCTCTATCGTAAATTCTATGGATACATACTTTCTTCCCTGCTTGTCCTTAGGGGCATACGAAAATGTTAATGTCGTCTGAGCGTTGATTTCCTGCTGACATTTTTTTAAAATTTTTTGATTGAATTCCTTATATTCTTTATATGTTTCACCCGTACATTGAAGCATGTTTTTTAAATCATCAATCATTATTTTCCATGTTTTGCGAAAACGGTTATTTTCAAGATACATGTAAAGAATATAACTGTATCTTGATTTCAGGTTTATTACATTTTTTAATCTGTATTGAAGATAGTGCAGATTCTCGATATTGAATACATACTCCATCGCTGATTGGGTACAAGCCAAATCAACCTGCCATAATCCTTTTTCGTCCTGTGTTGCCTCTGCTTTTTCAAAAAGAGCTATTTTTGAAAAACCTTCTCTTTTATTTTCATCTTTTATAGTAACAACCTGAAACAACCCTTCAAGGCGTTTTGACAAATCTTCTTTTCGTATTCTGTCAACTCCAAGCAGTTTTTCGAGTTCTCCTTTTGCAAAACGAACATAACGCTTCTCTTCATCATGACTGTCAATACGGCTCAGGTATGCATCAAGAATTTTGAATTCGGATAATGTCATACCACTCTCGGAAAGAGATTGGAGCGGATTGCTTTTCTGCACAATCATATTATCACTGTCTTGTGGAATTCCTACATAATCCGGCAATGTTGAAAGTTTTTTCCTCTTTGGCATGCTCTCGCCCCCTGTTTCTTATTACCATAATACAGCAAAGGGAGAAGTTTGTCAATCAAAAAATTCCACCTTTTTGATTATTTTCTCTATCAAATGCATTGAAAACAATTTTATTTCCCACCGTAGTCGACCGAAAAGAAAATTTTACTCACAATTAGTATGCATTTTTGTAAAAAATAAAAATATAAAAATAAAATTTGCTCATTTATAGTTTTTTCTTTCGTAATTTAACTCTCAATAAGCTGATTTTTGATGTTTTATTCCTGAAATTTTTGAGTTTTTTCTGCATTATTAAGTCTTTAAAAAACCGCATAAAATCTATAAAAATTGCTATCGCTATGGAGAAGTCTTCCACCCTTCGTGGAGAAAGCTTCCACCTTTCGCGGAGAACTATTCCACCTTTCGCGGAGAACTATTCCACCTTTCGCGGAGAACTATTCCACCTTTC
>JBJFIB010000219.1:0-2131 GCA_051894195.1 Acutalibacteraceae bacterium | reverse complement strand
GTGGAGAAGTCTTCCACCTTTCGTCGCTGAAACCCGCATGAATACTGGGGTTTCGGGACCCCGTAATCAAGTAATCTATCAAGTATATAATCAAGATATCTATCAAGTCAATCAATCAAGGAAAATCAGCCACCACAATAACCGAAAATCAGGCTTTTATTTTGATTGACAGACAGAAATGCACACTGACAATAGATATAAATGAACACTGAAAACTAAATAAAAAATAAAGTCGAAATCTCATATCAAGATTGATGTAATTCCAATAAAAATTAAATGTTTTTCACACTATGTTTGGCAATTATACCCATTTAATATTTTTCCATTTTAAAAATTTTCTTTTCTTTATAAAATTACTCTCAGTCATTAACATAAAATTTAATTCCAAGTGGAGAAGTATTCCACCTTTAAAGTTCCAATTTCAGTTTTTTGATAATTAAAAACCGTACACCAGAAGTATTTATCAGGTGTACGGTTTTTCCATTTATTTTTTGATGAAATCAGTCTGTTGATGGAGAAGTGTTCCACCTTTCCTGACTAAAAACACATGAATTTTTCCTATTTTTTATTATCTTTTATTTTTTTGCGTTAATTCTTTGAATTCTTCGTATTTTCCGAGATTTTCATCAAGATCTTTTTTGATAAGGGCATTGATATAAGCTGTCTTATTGCCTTTAAAGAATAAATTTGCACCGGTTTCCATTCCTTCATAAAGTTCAACCGGTATTGCAAGCGAAATTTTCTTTACTTCACCGTTTGATGGTCGTCCGCACTTATTCTTTACTACCGGCTTTTCAGGTTTTTCAGTCGGTTCAGGTTCCGGAACAGGTTGATTTACAGTCTTTTTGATTTCTTCGGTAAAATTGAACTTACTGCCCTTTTTTCCCGTGGTTGCTGACATATCACATCACCTCTGCCAATATTTCATCTATAAGCTTGTCATAGTCGACTGCCGTTGTGCATTTCGGGGCATAATCAAAAATAGATTCCCTCATAGTCTGGGCTTCCTGACATTTTACGCTTTCACGAATTCTTGTTTTGAATACCTTTGTGTTCATTTGTTTTGCATATTCCGGCAAAAGATTATCTTCAATATCCTTTGTCAGATTTTGCCTGCCCTTATACTTGATGATAAGCAAACCGAGTATTGACAGTTTTTCATTATCCTCCTGATACTCTTTGATGGTATCATAAAAATCCATAATACCCTGAATACCAAATGCATCGCAGGTGCACGGTGTTATGATATACTGACAGCTCATAAGGACATTACCGAGAAGAATTCCTGAATAAGGTTGAGTGTCATAAATTATAAAGTCATAATCATCCTCTACTTCCTTAACTGCATTTCGTATGTATTTGTACATTCCCGGACTTGGTTTTATCTGTGTGTCAGCATTTTGAAGATTTTCATCAGACGCTATAATATCTCCGTACTCAGTGTGCTGTATGCATTCAGATGATTTATATCCTGCGAATATAATATCATAAAGTGTAGCTACACCCTCGGTTTTTGCTTTATACACATTTGTTGTATTTCTCTGAGGATCAGTATCAATCATCAGTATTTTATAGCCTCTTTTTTTAAGACCGGCTGCAAGTGCAAGAGCAGTACTTGATTTACCAATGCCGCCTTTCCTGTTTGCTATACCTATTTTGATTGACATATATATAACCCCTTTTTCTATATTTTGAATATATAATATATTTAAAAACTAATTTAATATATATAAAATTAGTTAAATATAGATAAAATAATATATATTTTATCTATATTATATATGATAATCGTGATTATGTCAATGAAAAAACAATTTAATATATAATAAAACAATAAAATATATATAAAATATGATATTATATATTTAAAAATCAAAAAATATTAAGGTTTATGCTGTTTATTATAATTTTGAACAAATGTATTGGAAATGATTATGTTGAATATATTTTTCACATTATAATAAATTTAAAATATATTTTTACATGCACAAAATACGGAATAAGATATATTATATGTATAAATTATGATTATTGATATTCAGAATACCATTACATATATATTATATATAAAAAATATATTAGACCTGTTCGATAACCTTGCAAAAAAGCATAAAAAGTATTATATTTGAGT
>JBJFIB010000218.1:0-4958 GCA_051894195.1 Acutalibacteraceae bacterium | reverse complement strand
TATAAAAACGATTTTATAAACAGGGTTAAAACAGATATTTTATTTTTTCAATCTGCCGATAATTACGAAACGATTTTTATAAAACAAAACAGCCGACAATGTTATTAAAAATACACCCACAATCAAAAATATTATTCTTCCTGTATTGCCGACCTCAGGAAGATAAATTATCTGTTTGTTTGTAATATTCATACTTTGTGAAGTGTCAGTATTATAGAATATATGTGGCGTATTATCAATATAATAACCGTCAGGTGCTTTTATTTCAATAACACGGCATTTTTCACCTGATATGTCACTGAATTCTATTTTGCCGTTTTCACCGGTCGTTTTTATTTGAGAAAGATACCATATTTCATTATTATCTTCAACTGTTTTTGACGGCTTAGTTTCAAGATTATTATAATCATCATCTGATATTTCCTCTGACTTATCAATACTGTAAAGTGCAAATTTGGCACCGCTTAGTTTTTTAGTTTCATCGGTGCTGTCTGTTTTTACGATTGAAAGCGACCATAATTTGTATATATCCGTACATGAAAGCGTTTGTGACAAATCGGAATTATATGTGAATGTAAAGGAATTGGCAGCTTTGTTGTTCCAGTTGCCGAATTTGAAATTATTTTCTTGCGTGATTTCAGTGATAGTGTATGTTTCATCGTTTTCCCAAGTCCAGTCTGACGAATTTAAAAGTTTTATTTTTTCAGATGAACTCTGTCCGCTTGTAACGGTTAATTGATAATCTTTGTACAATACAGTGTCATCAACTTTGTCACCTTTATACACTCTGAACGAAAAAATTGCGTCGGAAGTTGCCAAATATGCTTTCCCGCTTAAATCAACAAGTTTTTTCTGTAATGTCGGAACATCGGGGATTTTTACACCAACAGTAAGCGGCATAGCTTCAAGTTCAACATTTGTTCCGAGTATTGAATAATGATAACCGAAACTGTTCCATGCTGTCATTCCCGGTTGTGTTTCTCCGATAACCTTACAATTAAATGTGACTGAAACGGTTGAGTCCTTAGGTATTTCTGTGCCGCCTGCATCAATGATTGAAACACGAACAGAGCGTGCATTTGTCATATCGCTATTCCAGTCAGATGTTGCATTACCCAGCCAGTCATTTGAATTAAATTCTGTTTTTGTGCTGTATTCAATGTTGTAATATTTGCTGTCGAGAACTTGACTTTCTCCGTCAATAGTAACTGTAACAGTAAAATCCGGAATTTCGGAAAGTGATACCTTAAATTCGCTTCCTCTCAGAGAATTTTTATCAAACGGACTGTGGTCGTCTTTTTCGGGAAGATTGTCAATGAGGATAAGCTTTGTCATACTGTTATCAGTATCGTTATTCACCGACAGTGTATATTTAAATTCTGTATTACTGTTTGGTAAAACTATATACGGATTTTCATCGGTTGATGATTTGGCATTTTCGGAATTGTTGATTTCTTCTACTTTTTTAACAGAAGTTGTCGAATAACCAAAGCTTATATTTACTGGTGAATTATTGATAACACCTTCGACTTTATCTTCATTTTTGATGAGAGAACCCTGTGCAGCACTGTCATATATCTGCGAGTTCGGAACTATTGTCGTATAATTCGTATAAACTGTGTTGTTATATACATTAGTAAAGTTTTTACCGGATAATGTAATGTCGGCATAACCTCCGTTTTCGGGGATTGCAAAAGAACTGTTTTCAAAATCAATTTTTAATGTTTCGGTATCGTTTATGCGTTCAAGTGATACGGTTATGTTAAGACGCTGACCTTGTGTATCACAAATTGACATTGTAACAGGAGTTCCGGCTGTATTAAGTTTATAAGATGAACTTGTGTTTGTTGTAACGGAAATTTCCGTGTCGCCTTTTTCCCTGTTATTAACGGTAAGAAAATTATTAAATGTCCTGATTGTTCTGCCGTTGGCGTCAAAGATATTCAACGACATTGAACCAGTCAGACCATAAGGAGAGGGGAAGTTATCTATAAATGTATAATTCATTATTGACAGTTCGCCTGAATTATGCATTCTTGCACGCCAGTTTATTGTGGCATTTGGTCCGACACTGCTTTTGTATGGTATTTTAAGTGTACTTCCCTCATTTACATATGAATCGGTGTATGATGTGATACCCGGTACAATTCCGCCTCTTATTACGGAAACATCTGAAACAAGATACTGACCGTCTGACAAGGATTCAAAGTTGTCACGGATTTCGGTATAATCTTTCATACTTCTTGTACCGTCATTATTGTCATAATAAAGTTCGGTATTTTTGCCTGTTATTGAAACTTTATCACTGCTTATAACGGCTGTTCCGGCGTCAAGATAATCATAATATTTCATTACAACAGAGTTTTTTGCATGGTCATCTGTGTTAGCTGTAACACCTATGTCGCAAATATATCCGAATACTAAGGCTTCGCCCCGTTCAAGATAATATTTTTTATCTTGCTCATCATATTTTATTGCGTAATTGCCCGAACCTGACGATATTCTGAAACATAAATTCTGACCGTCGGCTGTACACGATACTGTTGCGTTGCGGTAGCTTATATCGTTTATATTGGTCTGAACAAGCGGATATGATGAAATATTTGTGCTGTCTTTGGTTGAAACTGATGATACGGAGGTGTATGAAGATTTTGAATATTCACCGCTGTTTATCATAGATTTAAAAGTAAAACCTTTCGGCAGCTTATCATATATATCATCAATGTAAAGTCTGTTGTTTCCGTCATTATAAAGAACGGTATAATATGCTATCGCACGGTTTGAGGAATCACGATTGTTATAGTATGTTCTGCCTGATGTTTCGTAATAAGAATTGCCTGAATAATAATTTGTACTGTAAACGCCTTTTTGCAGCAGGACTTTGCCCTTATCCCTCAGACTGTGAGAAACTGTTGACGGAAACTCATAAACATATAGTGTATTATACAGTTTGCTGCCTTTTACATCATCACAATAATTTGTCCATATCTCAGAATTTTCTTCATAATCAGGAAAATCAAGTTTTACATACATAACAAATTCGTCATTTGCGGGAATTGAAATTGATGTTGTTGAAGGCCATGATATATAATACTGTCCGGGCTGTGATATGCCAAGGCGTGTATCGGTGATACTCCAATCATCAAGTCCGAGTACGGTTGAAGTCTGGTTTTCATCATATTCCAAAGATACATTTATATTCTTTGCCCATACAAAATAATCTGATGTCATCGGCAACTCATCAGTAATATCTGAGCCGTTGACGGTAAATGTATAGTCGTTTGGATTACTTAATGTCAGGCGGTAATATATACTGTCGCCGTTTGAAATTATGGAATAATCGTCATCGTCGGCAGTATATGTTCCGTCTGTGTTTTTCGTTACAATCTCTTTGTCTGAACTCAGCGTTGAACCGCCGCCCCACAACACATCATAAATTCTCTTGCCTGTTCTGTCGTTCATCCACACTGTATTGCCTATTGTGTAATTGCTTGATGTAAGAAGACTTTTGCTGACCATTGCGTAATATGATGTGCTGATATAATAATCATTATCTTCACTAAGGTCTGAAAAATACCATTTTATCTCTGTGTGAAGTCCGGAATATGAATATCCGTCGTCGCCTATTGTAACATCTGTTGATGAGTTTGCGGAAGTTACCGTTACAGTATCGGCAATCATAACTGTTCCGTTGTCGTCTGTTCCGACAGCAATATTTTTATATGTGTCGGGCTTAGATAAAACATAGTAATCTGTTAATACATCGTTTTCAGTAAGTGTTGTTGTGTCAAGGTTTTTATCGGCAAGTGATGTGTTTAAAGCTGTTGGAACAAGAAGTGCCTGTATTCCGTACATATCATCTACCATAGGCATATCTTTATAATCACCTGAACCGTAGTGGGTAAATTCAAGATTATATTCTATTACATCGCCAAAGTTGACAGAATCAATGCTATCAATATACTCACCCGTATCATTGTTGTATGCGGTTTTTGATATGTACGCCTCACGCTTTAAATTGCTGTATAATCCGCTTGAATATACCGGATTTTTATTTTTATCAGTATAAATAAAAGCTTGATTGTATCTGTTGTTTAAATCCTGAGCATATGAATTTTGACGATCCTTATCAAGCAGTTTAAAGGTGTCCATAAATGTGGCATAAACATAGTAATATCTTTTTTCACCGCCGTTAAGAGTAACATTATTCTGCCCGTCGTTCAGTTTCCATGTTACTTTGAATTTTGTGCCAAGCTCGGCGAAATAACCCATTTCTGAGAGAGTTTTTTCCAAAGACTCGCTTACTTCAATGATTGTTCCGTCTGATTTGGTTATATTCAGCTTATCGCCGTTCCATGCTATCGTTAAAGTATCGGTAATAACATTATCCGAATTTACATTTGAGTTTGCGTAGTTTGTATATGCCGTGCTGCTATCTTCGGCGGTTACCTGTTCTGTTTCGATACAGAGTTTTGCATTTGTTATTGTTAATGTCAGATATTCTCCGTATATATCATTAAACATTTTATCCATATTCTGTGGAGTAATATATACTACATCGGGTAATGTATCAGTAAGAGTATAGTTTCCGTCGGGTGACTGAAACCTTACAGCACCGTTATTGTAAAAATTCAATGTATATTTTATATCCTCACCAAAATAATAGTCTTTTTTACTTTGTGTCTTTGACAGTTTGGGTTCTGCATCGGAAAGAATGAAATTTTTATCAACGGACGCTGTTTTGGTTTGGTCTGACGAATATGTATAGTGTATATCTACACTGACATCATTATGTATAATATACTGTGCACCTGCAACATCATCAAGTACATTTTGATTTGTTTCAACTGCATCTTTGCTTATTGTGAGGGTTGAGTTTATTTTACCGATTTCTGCTGTTGTATTTGAATTGTATGATTTCCAGTGAAATACTATGTTTTGTTTTTCTTCGTTCCACT
>JBJFIB010000217.1:0-5013 GCA_051894195.1 Acutalibacteraceae bacterium | reverse complement strand
CAGCAGACATACTGACGGTTCGCACAATAACTCCACTCTCCACTCTCCACTCTCCACACTTCACTCTCTTTCAGTAAAGTATCAGTACAATGATAATTCCGCAGAACATTCCTACTATGCGGTAGATTTTGCATTTTGACGAAAAATCCTGTCTTGCATTTTCAAGACGCTCTGAAACAAGTGCTGTGTGAAGTTCGGTTTTAGTCACCTCTCCGTCAATATCGCTTATGCCGAATGTGTCGCCGAATGAATATAAAAGAGGCTTGTCTGATGATGAAAACAGCTTTTTTTCGTATGCGGAATTTACCGCCTTGTGCCACGAATCCTGAAATGTACAGCCGTCAGCAAGATACTTTATGCACTCGTCAAGCATAGGTGAAACAAGCGGAACAGAACCGACTGACGACAATATTTCTGCGGCGGATAAAGCGTTATAGCTTATCATTGTTTTTGCCTGAGTAAGAAACATAATATACTGTTCAAGAAAACGAACTCTGTTTTTTAATACTCTTGACGCATAAAGTCCGCACAATGTTCCGCTGACGATTACCGTTATTCCACCGAAAAATTTCAGAAATTCCATTTATCCTCTCCCCTTTTCAGACTGTAATAATCTGTGAAACCCTGCACGGTCTGTCAGCGGATTCAAGTATAATTATGGTTTTGAATGCTCCTGTTGAAAGAAGTTTTTCGGTCTGACTTCTTTTCATAAGCTCAGTGTATGACGGTGCGTGAATTGTTGCAATTATCACTGCTCCCGCATTAAATCCCTGTGATACCGCTTTTACATCTTCATCTGTGCCGACCTCGTCGCATATTATAACTTGCGGCGACAAGGCTCTTATTGACTGCATTATGCCCTCGCCTTTCGGGTAGCCGTTGAGAATATCGCACAGTCCCAAATCATTATATGCTATGCCGCTGAATGTTCCCGAAAGTTCTCCCCTTTCATCTATTACGGCTGTACGCATAATTCTGCACCCGATACCGAGCGACAGTCTGTAAGCAAGGTCACGCAAAATTGTTGTCTTTCCGCTTGACGCTGTTCCGGCTATCAGTATTCCGCTTTCAAGTGGACAAAGCCGCTGAATGATGCTTTCTGAAACTCCGAAAATCTGTCGTGCAATTCTGATGTTAAGAGATGAAATATCGTTCACTGCCGAAACCTGTCCGTCTTTAAGCACCGCTGTTCCGCAAAGTCCTACACGGTGTCCTCCACGAATTGTGATATATCCGTTTTTGATTTCGTTCTGGTGACTGTAAACGGAATAGCTGCATATGATTTTGAATGTATCGGATATATTACGCTGTGAAACCTTAAAAGCCTTGTCGCTGATTGAATAGAGTATCTGACCTTTTTCGGATACGAACATTGTTGTTGTGCCGTCTGAGAGTGCAAGCGGTTTTCCCGTTCTCATACGGATTTCCTGCACTGTTGATTTTACACTTTCGGGAAGCAATGAAAGTACAGTGCCGACTTCTCCGCAAAGAATTTCTGCTGCCGAATTAAAACTTTTTATGCTGTCTGTCATTGATGCCTGTCCTTTCGTTTTCTGATATAAAATAGATATTGCACTGAACAGGATTTTAGAACACATAAAATCAAATAAATATCAAAGCCGTATGCAACGATAATTAAAGCGTTTTGTTGACACCCTGTACAGCTTAATGCTATAATTGAATTTGTCAATCAAATGCTTTTAAGGAAATTTTATGAGGTACTGAAAATGGATTATGAACTTCTTGAACAACTTGAAGAACTTATGGAAAACGAAAAATATCAGGAAGCTGTCAACATAATCAACTCTCTTGATGATGATGAAATGAGCACACAGCTTTCTATTCTTCTTGCACACGCATATTCCTGTCTTGAACAGAATCAGACTGCCGTTAAGGTGCTGAAAGATATTGCTGATGATGTTGACGATGAGGATATTGCTTATCATTTTGAACTTGCAAGCTGTTATTATGGTATGCACAAATATAATTCGGCAATTACAGAAGCACAAAAATGTCTTGATATTGATGACGAATTTGTAGATGCATGGCTGCTGATGTGTTATGTTTATATGGATAAGAATGATGAAGAAAAGTTTGAATATGCGTCGATGAAAGCAAAGGAAATTGACCCTGACGCATGGGAAACATTCTTTGGTACTGACAATATCGAAAATGAAATGCCGGCATATTCACAAAAAGAACTGAAATGCATAAACAAACATATAAAAAAATATTTCGGCAAAGTTGCTAAGGTGTTACCAAGCGATTTACAGATTTCAATGCCGATTGTTACAGCAGTTATTGAACCGACAGAAGAAAAAAATTATTATACACTTGTTACTATCGGTATAGGTGCCTACAAAGAAAGAGTTCCTCAGGAAATGGCGGCTCTTAAACTCAACCGTGTTGAACTTGTGGCATATCTCCCGCCTGACTGGAATATTGACAGCAACGATATAAACGACAGTTGGGTAAACAGATATATGCAGCTGCTCGGAAATATGACATATTATGAGGATACATGGCTCGGCTTTGGTCATACAATATCAAATGGCAAGCCTTTTGCGAATAATACGGATTTTAACGGCGTTATACTCGACAATCTGCACAATGTCGATATGTGTGCCTGTGAATGTGAACTTCCTGACGGTGATATTGTAAATTTCTATCAGTTTACACCGCTCTATGAAGAAGAAATGATGTATAAAATAAAAAACGACTGGGGTTATCTCCTCGCTCGTCTGCATAAAACCGAGGGCGAAAATTATATCGGCATTATTGATATAAACCGTCCGAATGTATGTAACGATATGAAAGACAAAAAATGGGCAATTCCACGCAGCAGCATTGAAAATGTTCTTGAATGGAATGGTGCCGACGGCTGTTTTGCAACGGACAGAATTATGGTTGACAACAAAAAAGTCGGATATATGTACCGTGAAAAGCCTGACAACGAATATGACAGCGGCTGGCGGTTTCTTGCAGGTGATGAGTCGCAGGAATATATGGACAATCCCGAAAATGTCGGTATTTACAGTCTTAACACAATATGTAATTATGATATAGATATAACCGATTATCTGGATTATCCTGTCGGCACTGCCTTTTACAGAGATAGAAACGGAAAATTTGTAAAAGATAAAAATTTCCGCAAAAACTGACGAGGTGTAAAGTTTTGGATAAAACTCAGGCTGTCGAACACAGCATTATTACAAAATACAGAAAACCGCTTTTCAACAAATTCATCGGGGCTGTAAAGGACTACGAACTGATAAGCAAGGGCGACAAAATCGCTGTGTGTATTTCGGGCGGCAAGGATTCTATGCTGCTTGCAAAGCTTATGCAGGAGCTTTCAAGGCACGGTGATTATCCGTTTGATATGGAATTTATCGTGATGGACCCCGGATATAATCCCGTCAACAGACAAAAAATAATTGACAATGCGGAAATTCTCGGAATACCGATACACATTTTTGACACGGACATTTTTGGTACTGTTGTCAATATAGAAAAAAATCCCTGTTATCTTTGTGCAAGAATGAGGCGTGGACATCTCTATAAACAGGCACAGGAACTCGGCTGTAACAAAATTGCACTCGGACATCATTTTGATGATGTTATCGAAACAATACTTATGGGTATGCTGTACGGCGGTCAGGTTCAGACTATGATGCCCCGCATTAAAAGCACAAATTTTGAGGGTATGGAACTTATAAGACCTATGTATTATATTCGTGAAAAGGATATTATTTCGTGGAAAAATTACAACCGGCTTGAATTTTTGCAGTGTGCCTGCCGTTTTACAGAACAAAATGCTGCACTCGACGGAACAGGTACATCAAAGCGTCAGGAAATAAAAAAACTTATACAGGATTTGAAAAAGGTTAATCCTCAGGTTGAAATGAATATTTTCAGAAGTGTTGAAAGAGTTAATCTCAGCACGATAATAAGTTATTTCAATGACGAGGAAGAACATCATTTCCTCGAAAAATTCAGATAAAAGCGGCGAAATTTTAAAATGAAAAAAGACAAAAACAAACTTCTGACAAATGTATTTTTTGTTGCGGCAATAGCTGTACTGTGTACGCTTTTGTGGGGTACGGCTTTTCCTGTAATAAAAATCGGTTATGAACTTTTCAGGATTGAAACATCGGATATTCCGTCAAAACTGATATTTGCCGGCGAAAGATTTGCACTGGCAGGACTGATTGTGCTGTTTATCGGACTTTTCGTAAATAGAAAGGCTCTTGCAATTCATAAAAATGACATTCTGCCGATATGCACACTCAGCCTGTTTCAGACATTTTTTCAATATCTGCTGTTATATATAGGTCTTGTGAATGTAACAGGTACAAAGTCGTCAATTCTGACTTCTGTTGCAACATTCGGCTCAATTATTCTTTCGGCAATACTATTTAAAAATGACAAACTCAGCACGAAAAAAATTCTCGGCTGTGCTGTCGGAATTATCGGCATTGTTGTTATGAATATCAACGGCGACATTGGCGGTTTTACACTTATGGGTGACGGACTTGTAATTCTGTCAAACCTTTCGGGTGCTGTTGGAAATGTCGTGAGCAAGAAAATTTCAAACAACAGAAACCCGATACAGATTTCAGGCTGGCAGCTTGTTTTCGGTGGTTCTGCTCTTATAATTGTCGGAATACTCTTTGGCGGTAAACTGATATTTTATGATATTAACTGCATTATATGCCTTGTATATCTTGCGGCTATGGCGGGAATTGCTTTTATGCTGTGGACTATGCTGCTATTTTTCAACAGTGTAAGCCGTGTTGCAGTATATAATCTGCTTATTCCTGTTTTCGGAACAATGTGGTCGGGAATTTTCCTCGGCGAAAATATTTTTACTTTTTCAAATATACTTTCGCTTTTGCTTGTCTGCTCAGGAATATTCCTTGTAAACTTTAACTTCAAAAAAGGAGATAATAAAATTGAAAAAAATCACTCAGGTAATATCGGAAATGATTAACTATTACAGCGGTGACCCTCGCC
>JBJFIB010000216.1:0-24963 GCA_051894195.1 Acutalibacteraceae bacterium | reverse complement strand
GGTATTTATTCCGCTGTTTATCGGAATGATGTTTTCATAATTTTGCTGAGAGAGGGATTTTTCACTCTGTTCCTTGCGGTATTCGGCAAGATTGATTTTACGGACAGTTGACGGATCATAGCTTTTTACAGCAACAGGATCGGACACAACTGTGCTTTTGTAGTCCGGTGATTCAGGCACATAAATTTCAGGCTCATTGTCGGGAATGTCTGTCTTTTGCTTTCCATAGGCAAAACCAAGCTGTGTTCCCTTGTCGGCAACGGGTGCAAGAACCTTTGGGTTTGTCGGGACAAAATCTCTCGGCTGTATTGCCTGATTGCGTGTGTCGTATTCAAGCAGTGCGGACTTGACAGCGTGATAAACACAGTCATAGACAGGTCGTTCATTCGTAAAGCGTACTTCAAGCTTTGCCGGGTGAACATTGACATCAAGCGTTGAACAGTTCATCTCCATACTGATTACACAAGCCGGAAATTTTCCTGTCATAATTGAACCCTTATATGCCTGTTCAAGTGCCGCCATAGCAGTCTTTGTGCGTACATATCTGCCGTTTATGAAAAACATCTGAAAGGTACGGTTCGCCCGTGCGGAAACAGGCTTTGAAATATATCCGTTAAGTTTAATGCCGCTGTATTCGTATGAAACAGGGATAAGCGATGATATAAATTCCTTGCCGAAAACCTGAAACACGGTATTTTTAAGGTTATTGTCGCCTGATGTCTTGAAAATACGCTTTCCGTCACGGATAAATGTAAAGCTGATTTCGGGGTGTGAAAGTGCAATTCTGTCAAGAAGATTTGCGATACTGTTCGATTCGGAAACATCTTTTTTCAGGAATTTCATTCTTGCCGGAACATTATAGAACAAGTCACGCACAATAAATGTCGTACCCTGTGGACAGCCGACAACCTCAAACGATACTTCCTCGCCGCCGTCAAGACGGTAAAGTGTGCCGTCGGTTTCGTTTATATTTTTGGTCATAAGCTCGACCTTTGACACCGCACAGATTGACGCTAACGCCTCACCACGAAAGCCGAGTGTTGAAATGCTGTCAAGGTCCTTCTGATTTAAAATCTTGCTTGTTGCGTGACGCAGAAATGCATTTTTTACATCATCACGCTGTATTCCGTTTCCGTCGTCGGTAACACGCATAAATGTAATTCCGCCGTTTTTGATTTCAACGGTTATCGACTTTGCGTGAGCGTCTATTGAATTTTCAACAAGCTCCTTTATAACCGACGCCGGTCGCTCAATAACCTCACCTGCCGCAATAAGCTCGGCAACCTGTTTTGAAAGTACATTTATTGCTCCCATAATATCTTACGCTCCATTTTTGATACTTACATATTCATTCAATAAATATTTTTTGATTATGAAAATCTAAATATTTTTCTCTACCATTTATAGGTAAATCCGAATAAATCCCATTTTTAATATTTAACTTTTTGATTGTATCTTCCGATAAAGTAGATGATAAAATCATTTCTTTTTTATCAGTAAATGTAATCAATCCACTATCAAATAATTTATCGTAAAGTGGTGATAATATAAATCCGTTAAATATATCCAGTTTTTCCTCACTTGATGATATACACCAAGGTTTTATATGACTTGCAACCAACAATCTTTTATCACTTATTCCAGTTATAGGGCAAAATTTCAATGTGTTTAATAATTTTTTTCTATATGATTGTTGCAAAGTTCTAACCTTAGCTATCACCTCTTTTTCAGGCACTAAATCTTTAAAATTATCGGGTAATAAGTTGATTTCATTATAATCTATCAAAGAATAAACTGAGTTATCTAATTTTTTAAACGATTTTCCAATATCTCTATAAAGTACACCTCTTATTCCGGCTTGCCAATCAGAAGATTTTTTTATATTAGGATAATATTTTTCTATTTCTTTATATATTATTTGTAATGATGCAATACCATTATATTCTTCCATTACAGATTTAATTGCTTCTACTTTCGTCATTATACATCACTTCACAATCATATTATAATAATTCATAAACATCTGAGAAATCATTATATTTATTTTCTCTATTTCCTTACAACTTTTTTGATATTGCTCAAAAACAATATCAAAACCATTCTCATCATTACATACAAAGTTCCAATAGTCTTTTCCGATTAAAAGTTCTTCATTTGCAAAAAACTGTTGAACTCTCTCCTGTTTCCACTCATTTCCCTCACCGAACTTATTATAAGCGGTAGCAAAATAAATATAAACTTTATCTTCCGTTTTGTTATTTTGCTGTAATAAATTTTTCAGCAAAAAGTATTCTTCAAGAAGTGCTATTTTCTCAGCTTTCGATTTTTTATTATCTATATCGCCGCCTGCTTTCAATTCAATCAAATAATGTTCGTGTTTGTCAGGATTGTATAAGTAGTTATCAGTCGGATGAGTTGCTTTAAAACTTGATATATTAGGTGGAATTATGCAAAAATAATTTGCATAATGACTTGTTTGTGGCATTATATGTTTCTCATATGACGACATTAAACTTGAAATGTGTTGTGTTTGTTCGGGAAGAATAAAAGAATCAATATCCCCTTTTACTTCATAACTAACACTGGCAATGTCATTTCCGATACTTTCAAGCACATTTCCAAATGAACTATCAAAACTTCTTACAAAAGCTGAATAGAAAATAAATTCTTCTCCAAGCTCTGCAATAAAGCAGTTGTTTTTCTTTGCGTTGATAACTCCTTTCGGATTATTAACATCGTTTGTATATCTTATTTCAAAACCGTTTGCAAAATTTTTGATACTTGCGTTTACTATTGCTTGTATTGCTTTTCTCTTTGTATTATCCATAATAAATCTCCTATCATAAAAATTAAAGCAGTTTTATAAGTTCAAAAAGTATATTCATTGACTCCATTGGTGTTACGGAATTTATGTCTATTGATTTAAGCCGCTTTGTAATTGGCGTTTCTTCGGGTATAAGCGTTAATTGGTCGGTTTGTTCGGGTTGTGGTTTCTTTTTGACTTTTGGTTTGCCGTTTTCGCCTTCAAGCTCTCTGAGAATTTTCTTTGCCCTTGTGATTACGCTGTCGGGAAGTCCGGCAAGCTTTGCAACCTCTACGCCATAGCTTTCGTCAGCCGCTCCCGGAATTATCCGTCTTAAAAATGTTATATCGTCATCACGCTTTATTACGGCTATGTTGTAGTTTTTTACGCCTTTTATTGTGTTTTCAAGCACCGTAAGTTCGTGATAATGCGTTGCAAAAAGCGTTTTCGCACCTAATTTCTTCTTGTCGGCAACATATTCAAGCACTGCACGGGCAATACTCATTCCGTCAAAGGTTGATGTTCCTCTGCCGATTTCGTCAAGTATCAAAAGACTGTTTTTTGTTGCGTTTTTGAGGATATATGCAACCTCATTCATCTCTACCATAAAGGTTGACTGACCTGTTGAAAGGTCGTCTGAGGCACCTATTCTTGTAAAAATGCTGTCAACGATTGAAATTTCCGCTTTTTTTGCCGGAACAAACGAGCCTATCTGTGCCATAAGCACAATGAGTGCCGTCTGTCGCATATATGTGGATTTACCTGCCATATTTGGCCCTGTGATGATTGCGACACGGTTTTCGTCGGTATCAAGACAAACATCATTCGGCACAAAGCGTGAATTATCATTTACAATCTTTTCGACAACGGGGTGACGGCTTTCGGTAAGTCTTATGCCGCCGTCATCGGTTATTGTCGGACAGCAGTAATTGTTGTCGAATGCCGTCTGTGCAAGCGACGCTATGACATCAAGCGTTGCAACGGCTGATGCACTCTTTGTAATTCTTTCGAGAGAGTCCGAAACTACACCTCTTACGGTCTGAAAAATCTCATATTCAAGCTCATAAGAACGGTCTTTTGCACCAAGAATACGCTTTTCAACATCTTTAAGTTCCTGTGTGATATATCGTTCACAATTAGTCAAGGTCTGCTTTCTGATATAGTCCTCAGGCACAAGGTTTTTGTAAGAGTTTGACACCTCTATGTAATATCCGAAAACTCTGTTGTAGCCTACTTTGAGTTTCGGAATAGAGGTTTTTTCACGCTCACGGGTTTCTATCTGTGCCATAAGCTCTGAACTGTTTGTCATATCGTAACGCAGTTCATCAAGTTCTGGATTATAACCGTCACGAATCATTCCACCCTCACGCACGGAAAACGGCGGTTCGTCATTTATTGCCTCGTCAATAAGCTGTGAAATATCATCAAGCGTATCAATATCGTTATACATTTCCCTGAGCAGACTGCTTTTGGATTTTGAAACGCTTTTTTTGATTGCTGGAAGTTTTTTGAGTGCCGAACACATTGAACGCAGTTCACGGGCATTTGCCGAGCCGTAAACAATCCTTGTCATAACTCGCTGTATATCAAACACTCCGGCAAGGCTGTCACGCAAATCATAACGCATTTGTATATCGTTAAAAAGCTCCGAAACGGAATTCTGACGCCTGATTATCTTCGCCATATTTACAAGCGGCTTTTCGATATAGCTTTTCATAAGTCGCTTGCCCATCGCTGTTCTGGTCTGGTCAAGAACGGCAAGAAGTGTTGCGGATTTATTTTTGCTGTTCAGCGGTTCAATGAGTTCAAGGTTTCGCCTTGTGTTGAAATCAAGGTGCATATACTGTTCTTCACTGTACAAATCAATGTGAGATATACGCTCCAAGCCTGTTTTCTGTGTTTTGTACAGATACATCAACAACGCACCGAGTGATGACACAGTCTGATTGCAGTTGTTGAGTTTAAGTTCACTGAGATTTTCGGCACCGAAATGTTCAAGTATTGTCATTTTGCCGTCTGAATACGAAAAGTCCTCATCAGTCAGCATATTTACACACGCAGACAGCTTGTCTTTGATGAACGGTGCAAGAGTCTTGAAATTTACAGCGTCGCCGCCGACAAGAATTTCTTTCGGATTGAATTTGAGAAGTTCATCTTTAACGGCGTTTTCCTGATTTTCGCTGTCGAGCAAAGTCGCATAAAGTTCACCTGTCGAAATATCGCAGAATGAAATTCCCGTTTTATTTTTCTGAGTATAAAGCGAGCAGATAAAGTTATTACTGCTCTCGTCGAGCATACTCGACTCCATAACCGTACCGGGTGTTACAACCCTGATAATATCACGCTTTACAAGACCTTTGGCTTTTGACGGGTCTTCAAGCTGTTCGCATATTGCGACTTTGTAGCCTTTTGCGACAAGGCGTGCCATATATGTTTCATAGCTGTGAAAAGGAACGCCGCACATTGGTGCCCGTTCCTCCTGTCCGCAGTCTTTTCCTGTAAGCGTCAGTTCAAGTTCCTTTGACGCAAGCTTTGCATCGTCAAAGAACATTTCGTAAAAATCGCCGACTCTGAAAAAAACTATTGCGTCTTTATTTTTTTCTTTCACGCTTAAATACTGCTGCATTAACGGTGAAAGCTCTGCCATCAATTTTCACTCCCCTTGCGGCAAGCTGCCGCTGTCAAATTGCGTTCAAAGTTATTGTTACCATTAACTCATTGTCCGCAAAATCAGTCTGCGGAGTGCCTCCGGCGGCAAGCTGCCGCACCCGATTTGCGTTCATACTTTATTGTTACAGTTAAGTCATTTTCCGCAAAATCAGTCTATGTCACAACTTCAAATAATAACTTATAATATCAACACAAACTAATTTCAACGCAACAAACCAACGGTTCACACAACAACTCCACACTCCACTCTCCACACTCCACTCTGTATCAGTGGCAGCCTCCGCAGGTTGCACAGCTGCCGGAACAAGACGGTGTATAGTCGGCGGTTTCGGGGTCTTCGCCCTCTGATGACTTCTGAATAATTGCACTTACTCTTGCGAGAATTGTGTCAACAGCCTCTTTTGAGTCGTTGTAGTTAATCATATTTTCGTTGGTCATTATTTTTGCGTAAACGGAACGCAGTTCCTGATTGAGTTGTTGGAGTTTTTCTTCACTTCTGTTTTCTTTTGAGGCTTCGTTGTTGATTGCCATTCTTTTGAGGTTAAATTCGCCTATCAAATCCTGTAATTCGGCGTCCTCGTCGGTTGCCTGTTTTGCAAGCTGGAATTTGATGTAGTTTTCGTCCTGCTGTAATTTTCTGCCTATTTCTCTTGCAAGGTCAATAATATCCATATCTTTTGTATCCATTTTTGTTTTCTCCTTTAAGTGAATAATTTTTAATGTTTTACAGTTTCTTTCCACGCAATATCCAGTTGCGTGCCTGTGTGACTTCAACATCACAGAATGTTCCGATAAGGTCTTTTGAGCCGTCAAACTCAACGATAATATTGTTTGCCGTTCTTGACGACAGCATACCGTTTTTTGCCTCTTCTTCAACAAGAACACGGTATTTTCTGCCTACCATTGAGGCACAGCGTTTTGCGGCTATTTCTTCCTGAACTTTCAGAAGTTCGGACATCCATTTTGCCTTTTCTTCATACGGAACAGGGTCGTCCATTTTCGCCGCAGGAGTACCCACACGAGCTGAATAAATGAATGTGAACAAAGAAGTAAATTCAACCTTTCTGATAAGGTCGAGCGTCTGCTGAAAATCCTCGTAGGTTTCACCCGGAAAACCGACTATTATATCACTTGTAAGCGACAAATCGGGAATTCTGCTCTTTGCGTAATCCACAATTTCAAGGTATCTTGCGGTGTCGTACTTGCGGTTCATTCGCTTTAAAATACGGTCACTGCCACACTGTACGGGCAAATGAATATGATTGCATATTTTATCGTTTTCGGCGATTGTGTCGATAAGTTTTTTTGATGCGTCTTTCGGGTGAGATGTCATAAATCTTACTCGGAAATCGCCGTCAATGTCGCTTACTTGTTTCAAAAGCGTTGCAAAGTCGATATCCTCGTCAAGTCCTTTGCCGTAGGAATTTACATTCTGTCCGAGAAGTGTAATGTCCTTAAAGCCGGCTTTGACCATTTCTCTTGCGTCATTAAGAATAATATCGGGCTTACGGCTGCGTTCACGACCACGAACATAAGGCACAATGCAATATGAACAGAAATTGTCACAGCCGTACATTATCGGCAACCAGCCTTTAAAACTGCCGTCACGGTGTATTGGTATTCCCTCATAAATTTTGCCGTCGTCCTTTCCCCGTGCAATAACACGCTTTGATGTTACTGCCTGATACATCAGTTCAGGGAAATTCTGTATTTCGTGTGTTCCGAAAACAAGGCTTACATAGGGATAGCTTTTGTAAATCTTTTCGGCAATATGCTCCTGTTCCATCATACAGCCGCAAAGTCCGATAAATAGTGACGGTTTTTTCTTTTTGAGCGGCTTTAATGCACCGACATTTCCGAAAACTCTGTCCTCAGCGTGTTCACGAACCGCACAGGTATTAAAGATTATAATGTCGGCGTCCTCCTCATTATCTGTAAGAGAACAACCCATTTGTTCAAACATACCCTTTATCTTTTCACTGTCGGCGACATTCTGCTGACAACCGTAGGTTCTCACCATAGCGACAGGCTGTTTATTGCCTGCACGGGCATAAAGAATATCCTGCAAAGCGTTTATATATTGCTCCTGTTTTTGAAATTCATCAATATCGGTAATGTTTTTATTTAATTCTGACAAGAGGCTTTCCTCCGTTTTTATAGTTTCCGTATTATAATAGCATATTCTGTCGATTTATTCAACATTGAATTTATTAACAAAAAATAATTGCTTATGATTTAAAAACAATAATTTTCCATTTTCAATTTTCAACTTTCAATTTTTCAGTATGTTCTGCTCACTAACATTCCTGTCGGGACTGAACCGACAATTACCGTTTCGCCCACAAGGACAGATGTTTCAACTGCTGTTGAAAATGTTCCCACAGGCATAATTATATTTATATCCGCTGAAATTTTCACAGATAATTTATGTACAGTCTGGTTTACACCGCCGCTTTCAAAGGTGCTTTCAAAGTTGCTTTTTACATTACCCGACAGAGAGATATTCAGCGGAATTGACGGTCCACAGCCGTTGAAAAGCTCCGAACCGAGTATCGTTCCGAGTGCAATATAAATACGCCTGTTCTGTATTTGTGAAATATTTTCCTGAACACGCAAACTTATTATGTTTTTGAGTTTATTCACGGTGACAGTATTGACATTTATTGAGGATATAATTCCGCTGTCGTTATGAGTGATTGTTTCGAGGTCAGCGGAAGTTATGTTCATTTCTTCAAGGACATCGGGGACTGTCTGATTGATAAGCGTTGTTGCAAGCGACTGTGCCTGAATACTTGCGGCTCCCCTGACAACAGGTCTTAAACGCATTTCAAAAAACACGAACACAAGCACAAGAACAAGTATAAGTACAAATATTCTCTTTTTGGATTTTCGTGATGTGTACCGCCGTCTTTTTGCAGTCATAAAAATCACTCCCGTAAACATAATATACGGGAGCGAGAAAAAAGTGAAAATGTATTTTTCAGCGTCAGGCTTTTATGATTAACGCAACACAGTGTGCGGCTATGCCCTCTTTGCGACCTGTAAAGCCTAATTTTTCTTCGGTAGTGGCTTTTATGTTTATGCAGTCGGGTTCAAGGTTCATAACTTTGGCTATGTTCTGTTTCATCTGTGGAATAAAGGGTTTAAGCTTTGGTGCCTGTGCAATAACGGTTGCGTCAATGTTTGAAACGGTGCAGCCTTTTCCGGAAATAAGTGTGCATACATATTTAAGCAGTTCAAGGCTGTCGGCACCCTTATATTTTTCGTCAGTATCGGGAAAATGTGTGCCTATATCTCCGAGTGCCGCCGCACCGAGAAGTGAATCCATTATCGCATGAACAAGAACATCAGCGTCGGAATGTCCTAACAGTCCTTTTTCGTGCTGAATTTCAACACCGCCGAGAATGAGCTTTCTGCCCTCTGTGAGCCTGTGAACATCATATCCGTGTCCTACTCTTATGTTCATATCAGCACCTCTTTATACAATGGCAAGATTTTTTGCGTGTGCAAAATTTTCGATTGTCCTTGACATAAGTGCCTGTCCCTTTTCGTTGAGATGTATTCCGTCAACACAAAGATAATTGTCATAATCACGGATTTCGAGGAAAGGTTCACGCACATCAATAAGCGGAATGTTATATTCTCTTGCCATATTATCTATTGCGTGGGAATAGTTTTCCTGCTGACGATAGATTACATACTTTTCCTTTAACCAGTGAAGTACATTGTCGGGATTTACATTGTCGGGCTTTGTTATCCAGTCAAAATATTTTTCGGCACTTATCGGCGGAAGATTCATAAGTACAGGCTGGATTTTGTGCTTTATGAGAAGATTTATCATATTGTGCATAGAATCAATGAATTTTGAAAGCGGCGTGTTCGGACTGTGTTCGCCGTCGGGGTCAGCCGAAACCTCTGCCCAGTTATAGTCACAGTCATTTCCGCCGAATTCCAGAAGAACAAGGTCGGCACTGTAACCGTCATTGAGGAACTGTTCGAGATTTTTTTCAGCTTTTGGTGCAGTACAGCCAAAGCGTGAATTGTTTTTTATGTCAATGTTGAGGTTGCGGTTTTTTATAAGATTAACCGCACAATTTTTGAGTGAACGGTATTTTCCGACAGCCTCGTCAAAGATTACGCCTTTGAGAATGGAATCGCCCCATATACCGATTTTTTTGATTATTTCCATACATAATCCCTCCTGTTAAAGTTGTTGTGATATTTTAAATCAAACCAAATCCATACCGAGTTTTACTGCTTTAAAGTTCAGTTCAAGCATATCCGCCTTGCGTTTCGGCGTACAGATTTTAATCGCCTCAAAAAGTGAATTTTCGGAACAGAATTTTGTCTTTGCATAAAGCATACCGAGAATAATCATATTTGAAAGACCTTTGACGCCGTTTTTTTCGGATAAATCCGTTGCACAGGCACCGATTTCTTCAACATCATTTCTGCCCGAACTCAGAGTTACAATGTCTTTGTCGCATATTATAAGTCCGCCTGTCTTTACACTGCCGCTGAACTTTTCAAGCGAGGGATTGTTCAGTGCAATAAGGACATCAGGGTTCGGCACAAGCGGAGAATTTATCGTCTTTTCGGAAATGCACACCGAACAGTTCGCTGTACCGCCACGCATTTCAGGACCATACGAGGGAAGCCACGCAACATTCATATTGTCAAGCATAGCGGCATTTGCGGCAACCTTTCCGATGAACAGAACTCCCTGTCCGCCAAAGCCTGCCGAAACAATTCTTAAATCAGTCATTGTTCTGCCCCCTTATCTTTATAAACTCCGAGCGGATAATAAGGAACCATTTTTTCGGTGATAAGTTCGAGTGACTTTGTGGGAGTAACTCCCCAGTTTGTAGGACAAGACGCAAGAACCTCAATAATCGAAAATCCTCTTTTTTCAATCTGATACTGAAAGCCTTTTTTGATAGCCTTTTTCATTTCACGGACACCCTTAACGCTGTCACAGGCAACACGCTGAGCGAGTGCAACGCCGTCAAGGGTTGAAAGCATTTCGCATACTCTTATCGGAAAGCCGGCAATTTCAGGCTCTCTGCCGTATGGAGAAGTCTGTGTGACCTGTCCGGGAAGTGATGTCGGTGCCATCTGACCGCCTGTCATACCGTAAATCGTGTTGTTGATAAAAATAATTGTGATGTTTTCACCTCGTGTAGCGGCGTGTACGGTTTCGCATGTGCCGATAGCGGCAAGGTCGCCGTCACCCTGATATGTGAAAATTACATTATCCGGCATAGCACGCTTTAAGCCTGTTGCAACTGCCGGAGCCCGTCCGTGAGGTGCCTCAATCATATCACAGCCGAAATAATCATAGTCCATAACCGCACAGCCGACAGGTGCAACGCCGACTGTCTTTCCCTCAACTCCAAGCTCGTCAAGAATTTCCGCAATAACCTTATGAACTATTCCGTGAGAACAGCCCGCACAAAAATGAAACGGAACATCTGTCAGTGACTTTGGTCTTTTGTAAACTGTTTCCATATCATTTTGCCTCCTTTGCAACGGTTCTCTTTATTGCACCCAAAATTTCCTCAGGTGTCGGTATTACGCCGCCTGTTCTGCCGTAAAATTCAACGGGACATTTACCGTTTACGGCAAGGCGTACATCATCAACCATCTGTCCCATATTCATTTCTACCGTAAGGAAACATTTTGCTGTTTCGGCGGCTTTTTTTATTGCATTATCGGGATAAGGAAACAAAGTTATCGGCTTGATAAGACCAGCCTTTATGCCCTCTGCACGAGCCATATTGACTGCCTCTTTTGACATTCTTGCACTTGCACCGAAAGCCACAAGCACTATTTCGGCATCATCAACAAGATAGCTTTCGCTCCTCTGTTCGTTTTGTTTTATTATATCATATTTTTTATAGCGTTCAATATTAAGTTCTTCAAGTTTTTGTGCGTCAAGAATAAGCGAATTTATTACATTATGCTTACGCCTGAAATTGTGTCCTGTTACTGCCCACGGTTTTTCGGGAGGAACGGTTGTCGGTTCTTTTATCTCGGCGACCTCCATCATCTGACCGATAAGACCGTCAGCAAGAATCATAGCAGGAGTCCGGTATTTATCGGAAAGGTCAAACGCAAGCTGTGTGAAATCCGCCATTTCCTGAACCGTTGACGGTGCAAGAACAATAAGGTGAAAATCTCCGTGACCAGCCGCACGGGTTGCCTGCCAGTAGTCCGACTGTGACGGCTGAATACCCCCAAGACCGGGACCGCCACGCTGAACATTTACTATAACCGCCGGAATATCACAAGCCGCCATATATGAAATACATTCGGTTTTGAGGCTTATTCCGGGTGAAGATGATGATGTCATAGCACGCTTGCCGGCTGCGGCACAGCCAAAAAGCATATTACAGGCGGCAATTTCCGACTCAGCCTGAATGAATGTGCCGTTTATTTTCGGGAGTTCACGGGACATATACGCTCCTATTTCCGTCTGAGGAGTAATAGGATAGCCGAAGAAATATTTACAGCCGGCTTTAATGGCGGCTCTTGCGAGAGCCTCGTTGCCTTTAAGCAGCATTTTCTCACTCATAGATAATATCCTTTCAAAATCATTTATTCCCTCTGTACACCGTTATTGCCGCCTCAGGACAGATAACGGCACAGGAGGCACAGGCAATACAGCCGTCTTTGAATTGCTTTGCGGGGTGAAAGCCGTGTTTATTCAATATATCTTTATCAAGTTCAATGACTTTTTTCGGGCATACATAAACGCAAAGTCCACAGGCTTTGCAGAGTTCGTTATCAATTTCTATTTTACCCAAATACATCAGCTCCTATATCTTAGTACAATCACTATTATAAATTATGATTATGAACAATCTGTTTCCAAAACATAGGATTTTCAAGGCTTTTATAATATTATAATAACTTTTTAGTGTATATTGCTATTTATATATTTTAAAGCTGAAAACAATAGTTATAATAGTGCTATTAAAAAGTTATTTTTATGCTATAAAATAAGAGGAAAGCATATTCCAGCTTTCCTCCCGTTTATGAATATTTTATTGTATCAGCTGTTTTCGACGGATTCAAAGGTGAACTTGCCGTCTTTGAAATCGCATTTTATCTTGCCGCCATTCTTGACAGAACCGTCAAGCATTTTTTCGGAAATTGCGTCCTCAATCTTTGACTGAATTGCCCTTTTCAGCGGTCTTGCACCATAAACATCATCAAATCCGGCATCAGCAACAGCCTTGATTGCCTCGTCAGTGAATTCGGCTGTGATACCGAGATTTTCAAGTCTGCTTTCAAGACCTTTGAGAAGTCTTTTTGCAATCTGCTGAATATCGTCGGAAGTCAGCTTATTGAACACGATTATATCGTCAACTCTGTTGAGGAATTCAGGCTTAAAGAGCTTTTTGAGTTCGCCCATAACGGCGTCTTTGATTTTTTCGTTGTCGTTTTCAGCTTTTTCTTCTCCGCCGAAAAATCCGAGATTTGTCTGCTTTTCGGTGATAAGTCTTGCACCGACATTTGATGTCATAATGATGACGGTATTTCTGAAATCAACATGCCGTCCCTGTGAATCGGTCAGGCGACCCTCGTCAAGAATCTGCAAAAGCATATTGAATACATCAGGGTGTGCTTTCTCGATTTCATCAAAGAGAAGAACCGAATAAGGACGACGGCGTACACTTTCGGTAAGCTGTCCGCCTTCCTCAAAGCCTACATATCCCGGAGGTGAACCGATAAGCTTTGACACCGTGTGCTTTTCCATAAACTCCGACATATCAAACCTTATCATAGCGTTTTCGTCGCCGAACATAGCCTGTGCAAGAGCCTTACACAATTCCGTCTTGCCGACACCGGTAGGACCGAGGAATATGAACGAACCAACAGGACGCTTAGGGTCTTTGAGTCCTACTCTGCCACGACGGATTGCCTTTGCAACAGCCGAAACAGCCTCGTCTTGTCCGACAATTCTCTCGTGCAATATGTCTTCAAGTTTAAGCAGTCTTTCGCTTTCCTCCTGAGTAAGCTGTACAACAGGAATACCTGTCCAGCTTGAAACAATCTGAGCTATATCTTCGGGTGTGACTTCACCGTTTTTATGCTCGTTCTTTTCTGTCCATTCTTTCTTCTTTTCGTCGAGTTCTGCACGGAGTTTCTTTTCTTCGTCCCTTACCTTTGCGGCACGCTCAAAGTCCTGTGTGTTGACAGCCTCAGCCTTTTCCTTTTCAAGCTCCCTGACCTTGTTTTCAAGTCCCTGTAAGTCGTCAGGTGCAGTGTAGGTTCTGAGCCTTACTCTTGACGCTGCCTCGTCGATAAGGTCAATCGCCTTATCCGGAAGAAAACGGTCGGCAATATATCTTGACGAAAGCTTTACTGCGGCGTCAATAGCCTCATCTGTGATTTTTACTTTGTGGTGTGCCTCGTATCTGTCACGAAGTCCCCTGAGAATTTCAACAGCCTCATCTTCACTCGGTTCGCCGACTGTTACAGGCTGAAAACGCCTTTCAAGTGCTGCGTCTTTTTCGATATACTTTCTGTACTCGTTTATTGTCGTTGCACCTATTACCTGAAAATCTCCCCGTGCAAGTGACGGTTTGAGGATATTTGCAGTATCGGCTGAACCCTCGGCAGAACCTGCACCTATTATCGTATGAAGTTCATCAATGAACAGAATGATATTGCCAGCCTTTTTGACTTCGTTTATGGCGTTGTTTATTCTGTCCTCAAAGTCGCCACGGTATTTTGTGCCGGCAATCATACCCGTAAGGTCAAGGGCAACAATTCTCTTGTTTTTAAGCGGTTCAGGAACATCTCCCGAAACAATTTTGAGTGCAAGTCCCTCTGCAACAGCCGTTTTGCCGACACCGGGTTCACCGATAAGACAAGGATTGTTCTTTGTACGCCTTGACAAAATCTGGATAACTCTTTCAATTTCCTTTTGTCTGCCGATAACGGGATCGATACCGCCTTTTGCGGCAATATCCGTAAGGTCACGACCGAATTTATCGAGAGTTTTTGTGTTACTGTTCGGGTTGACAGGATTTTCTGCGTTCTGAACCTGTGCCGAATTCATAAATTCAGCACCCTCATCACCGCCGCCGAGTGCGTCGTTTATTGAGGCAACGACATCTGTCGGACGGATTTTCATCGCAAGAAGAAAACGAACCGCATAGCTGTCGCCGTCTGAGATAAGTGCAATAAGTATATGCTCCGTGCCGACATAATTGTGTCCCATTTTTGCAGCCTGCATCATCGCAAGCTGCAATACACGCTTTGTGCGTGGTGTAAAATCATCAGGTGTGAGTGCCGAAAAACTTCCGACATTTATTTCGCTTTTTATCAGGTTTTCAAGTGTTTCTGCGTCTGCACCGCATTTTGTAAGTACGGAATATGCAACACCGTCGCCGACTTTCAACAGTCCGAGCAGTATATGTTCCGTTCCGACATAAGTGTGTCCCATTTGCTGTGCGGATTCAATCGCAAGATTGATTGCGGAGTTTGCCTTTTCCGTAAAACCGTTGAATTTATACATAAAACATACCTCCCATTCAAACAATGCAAAATATATTTGTAGCTTTCGATTGGCTGTACAGCAGATAAGTGCTGTACAGTATTTATATAAACACGGAAAAATCCGTGGAATTTTATCATAATGTGTTATTCATTTAAATAAGCATATAAAAATTGCGGGTGCAGGGAATATAATATAATAATTTTCAATTCATTTAATATGCGGAAAATGAATTAACGATAACAATAAAGCATGAACGCAATTTGCCGGCGGAGGCACTCCGCCCGTCAGTTTTCAAGGCGGCGGTTTGCCGGAACTTTCGGTTGGAGAAGTGCTGTGCGAACCAACTCGGCTCTTATCTGGTCACGCTCCTGTGGTGAAAGTTTCTTGCCGACATTTTTCATAAGCGTTGCCGGCTGAACCTCAATCATAAGGCGGTTGAGTGTATCAAAGCTTATATTGCTGATAAGTCCTGTTTCAACGCCGAACCTCAGGTTTGAAAGCAGCTGCATACATTCATCATTACTTATGAGTTTTGCATATTGCAAGACGCCGAATGAACGGAAAATGCTGTCCTCAACATTTATGTTCTTGATAAGTGATTCACGGGCGGCTCTTTCCTGTGCAATAAGCTGTGACGCAATATCTCTGAGATTATTTATTGCCTCGTGTTCGGAAATTCCGAGTGTAACCTGATTTGAAAGCTGATATATTGCACCCTTGGGGTCTGTACCCTCGCCGTAAATTCCCCTGATTACAAGTCCTAATTTTGAAAGTGAGGCACTAATTCTGCCCATAGCCTTGCTTTCTTTGAGTGCCGGCAAGTGCATCATCAGCGACGCTCTCATACCTGTGCCGATATTTGTCGGACACTGTGTAAGATAGCCGAGCTTATCGTTGAAAGCAAAATTAAGCTGTTCATCAAGCATTGTGTCGATTTTGTCGGCAAGGTCATAGGCACCGTCTAAATCCATATTCGGCTTGATAACCTGTATTCTTACATGGTCCTCTTCATTTATCATAATGCTGACGGATTCATCATCAAGCAACAGCAAGCCTCTGCCCTGTCTGTCGGAGATGAACTCAGGACTTACAAGGTGGCGTTCAACAAGTGAAACAGCCTCCTCCTGAGTGAGTTCCGACATCTGAATGTACCTGAAACGGTCTGATATTGCCGAATGTCCGCCAAGCACAGCCTCTTTTACAAGTGCAGCAACACGGCATTTTTTCTCGTCATTCAGTCTGCACGGAAACGGATAATCTTTGAGATTTCGTGCAAATCTTATTCTGGTGCTTATTACAACATCACTTACATCTTTGAGATTTTCATATTTCTTTTCCGGCATATCAATCATTCCTTTCCGTTTGTATCAGCGTTGTTGATGTTTTTTTCAAGTTCTCTTATGCGGTCACGGAGTTCTGCGGCTTTTTCAAATTCCTGTGCCTTTATTGCCTGTTCAAGTTCATATTTGCACTGAGTAAGTTCGTTTTTGATTCTTACCTTAGTGCCGGCTGAGCGTGCAAGCTTTCCTGTGTGGCTTGTTCTGCCGTGAATTCTCTGAATTGACGGGAGAAGCTCCTCATAAAAGACATCATAGCAGTTTGCACAGCCGACCTTGCCGGATTTTGCAATATCCTCAAAGCTGCTGCCACAGCACTGACAGCGTTTTGTACTTCTGCCTGTGCCGACGCTCTCCATAAAGCTGCCGAACAGCTTGTCGAGGTCAAATCCGAAGTTTCCGAAAAATGAACCGTAGCCCATTTTCTGAGCACATTCGGGGCAAAGATTGTATTCTTTGAGTTCGCCGTTTACAATAGTTTTTATATGGGTTGTTGCCTGTCTTTTCTCACATGATTGACATAACATAAAAATTACCTCCTGAATAGTTTTTTTTATTTTACTGATTGAGAACAACAAGTGTTGCAAGCATATTCTTTAAAATTGACGCTCGTAATGTATCTCTTTGTTCCTGTGGAATACTGCTGTATGCTTTGTCGGAGAGTGCCGACGAAATCATATTGTAGTCATAATGCGTTATCATATCCTGTTGTAGCATATTATTGAGTATCGCTCGTGCTGTCGCTGCGGAAATCCTGTCGCCTATCGAGTTGACAATGTGCATTATTGCGACACGCTTGTCGGTTGTGACACGGATAATCCTGATATATCCGCCGCCGCCTCGCTTACTCTCTACAATATACCCCTGTTCAGGCGTGAATCTTGATGTAATAACATAGTTAATCTGACTTGGAACACAGCCGAGTAAATTTGCAAGCTCATTTCGCTGTATTTCGGCGTTGCCGTTACTCTCGTCAAGCATACGGAAAATATAATCTGCAACAAGGTCACTCATCTTCATAGGTTTCACTTCCTGTCGTTATGTATTTTTATTTAACTTTGACTTTCTTTGACCTTATGACTATATTATATGCTGATAGTCAGAAAAGGTCAAAGTCAACAAAAGTCAAAAAACACCGTTTTACCGTTTCATATATAGTTTAATCTCTTTTTTTCTCGTTTATTCTCATTATTTTAAAGTTTTTTGAAAATTTTATATAATTTTCCATTTTCAATTTTCAACTTTCAATTTCAAAAAAAGCCGCCTGATGTCTTTCAACACCAAGCGGCAATTTTCCTTCCTTTTTATAGAAAACGATTGTATTTTGTTATGCTTTTAATAAACGGCTCCCCAACCGATTATTATTCAACATCCTGTAAAGCATCACAACCGGTTTCACCTGTTCTTACTTTGACGATATCTTCAACATCATAGATGAATATCTTACCGTCACCGATATGTCCTGTGTACAGAGCCTTGACTGCTGCGTCAACAACATCTTTAACCGGAACCTTGCACACAACAACCTCAACCTGTATCTTCGGAAGCAGATTCATTTCTACTTCAACACCACGATAATACTCTGTCTTACCTTTCTGTACGCCACAGCCGAGAACCTGAGTTACCGTCATACCTGTAATGCCGAGTTCAGAAAGTGCTGCATTGAGTTCTTCAAATTTGCTCTGTTTTGTGATGATTTCAATCTTTGTAAACTTAACACCGTCAGATGTCTTAGCCTTTGCAGAACCTGATGCTGCAAGCTGAACCGGAACAGCCTCTGCAACCGGAACTGTACCCTTTTCTGTATCTTTTGACTTGTCGCCTGTAAGTACCTGTGGAACAGCCGGCATAAAGTCTGCATAAGAGCTTGCAAGACCATGCTCAGTGAGGTCAAGACC
This sequence comes from Acutalibacteraceae bacterium, assembly GCA_051894195.1. Classification (GTDB taxonomy): domain Bacteria; phylum Bacillota; class Clostridia; order Oscillospirales; family Acutalibacteraceae; genus UBA1213. The sequence goes on along the minus strand of JBJFIB010000216.1, from coordinate 6,744 downwards.
ACGAACTTCTTCTTCTCTTGAAGCACGAAGACCGATTGTATGTTTGATTACCTGGAATACGATTACCATTGTAACGATTGTCCAAGCTGCTACGGAAACAACGCCGAGTGCCTGAATACCGAGCTGCTGGAAACCGCCGCCATAGAACAAACCTGTAACGCCGTCTGCACCCTTGCCTGTTGCGAAAAGACCAACTGCAAGTGTACCCCAAAGACCGTTGACACCGTGAACTGCAACTGCACCAACCGGGTCATCAACCTTAACAACCTTATCAATGAATTCTACTGCAACTACTACGAGGATACCAGCTACAAGACCAATTATTGTTGCACCGAGTGCGTCAACATCTGCACAAGGAGCTGTGATTGCAACAAGACCTGCAAGTGAACCGTTGAGTGACATTGAAACATCAGGCTTGCCGTTCTTAACCCATGTGAATATCATTGTTGTGCATGTTGCAACTGCCGGAGCGATTGTTGTTGTAACGAAAATCTGTGCAAGAGAGTCAACTGTCTTAGCGGCTGCACCGTTAAATCCGTACCAACCGAACCAGAGAATGAATACACCGAGTGCACCGAGTGTAAGGCTGTGTCCAGGAATAGCCTTTGGCTTGCCGTCTTTTGTATATTTGCCAATACGAGGACCGAGGATTGCGGCACCGATGAATGCTGAGATACCGCCGACCATATGAATTGCACAAGAACCTGCAAAATCAACGAAACCGAGCTGTGCAAGCCAGCCGCCGCCCCAAATCCAGTGAGCCTCAATCGGATAAACAACAAGGCTGATAAGACCACTGTAAACGCAATAAGAGATGAACTTTGTTCTTTCTGCCATAGCACCCGAAACTATTGTTGCGGCTGTTGCACAGAATACGAGGTTAAACACGAAGTTTGACCAGTCAAAGCTCTGCCAGTTTGTAAAGATGTCGAGGTTCGGAATACCGATAAGACCGAAGAATGTATCTTCACCAAAGAGAAGTCCGAATCCCAGAAGTACAAATGCGACTGTGCCGATACAGAAGTCCATAAGGTTCTTCATTATGATGTTACCGGCATTCTTTGCTCTGGTGAAACCTGTTTCAACCATTGCAAAACCGCACTGCATAAAGAATACGAGTGCTGCACCAATCAAAAACCAGATGCCTATTGTAAAGGCATTTGATGTTTCAACGGCTTGTGACATAACCTGTTGTATGTTTTCCATACAAAATCCCTCCAAAAAAGATTAGGCGTGTACCTGAACCAAACCCCGTTAAGAGTTCAGTCAATGTACACGCCGTTGTGTATATTTTTTCAGAATGTCACCCGACATTCAGGAAAACGAATTTACTTGTAGCTTATCAAACGCTGAAAAGCATTGTGCCGTATGACGGATATGGCCAGAGCTTTGATGACATATTCTGTTCCATCTCGTCGGCTACTGCACGGAGTTCCTGCATACTTGCAAGAACGGAATCCTTATAATATACTGCTGTTTCAAGAACACCGTCAGCTTCTTTTGCACCTACAACTGCCTTGTCGAGTTCGTCAATCTTCTTCATAAAGCATGAAAGCAGACTTGAAAGTTTCTTGATAAGTTCGGTTTCTGCACATGTGCAGATGTCGCCGTCAACGGATTTAACAAGGCTTGCTGTCTGAGCAAGTTCCTTAATGTATGCTGAAACAGCCGGAACAATGTCCTTTTTAGCCATATCAAGTGCTGTGAGAGCCTCAATGTTGATAATCTTTGCATAGTTTTCAAGCTGAATTTCGTATCTTGCCTTGATTTCAACAGGAGTATAGATGTTGTGTTTCTGGAAGAGCTTGATGTTTTTGTCTGAAATGTAGTAAGGAAGTGCGTCAGGAAGTGTGCGGAGATTGAGAAGTCCTCTTCTCTCAGCCTCTTCAACCCACTCGTCTGAGTAGTTGTTGCCGTTGAAAATAATTCTCTTGTGTTCCTTGATTGTCTTTCTTACGAGTTCCTCAGCGGCAGCATTTACATCTTCTGCTTTTTCGAGAACATCTGCAAATTCTTCAAGAACATCTGCAACAGCTGTGTTAAGCATAATGTTAGCACAAGCGATATTTTCAGATGAACCGAGCATTCTGAACTCAAACTTGTTGCCTGTGAAAGCAAACGGTGATGTACGGTTACGGTCTGTTGTATCCTTTACAAAGTTAGGAAGAACATCAACATTTGTATCCATCATCTTGACATCTTGTGCCTTGTAGTCCTCGCCTGTTTCAACAGATTCAAGAACGGCTGTGAGTTCATCACCGAGGAACATTGAGATGATTGCCGGAGGTGCCTCGTTAGCACCGAGTCTGTGGTCGTTGCCGGCACTTGCAACAGATACTCTGAGAAGATCCTGATGTTCGTCAACAGCCTTGATAACAGCTGCAAGGAATACGAGGAACTGAGTGTTTTCTCTCGGGTTCTTTGACGGGTCAAGGAGGTTCTTGCCTGTGTTTGTTGAGATTGACCAGTTGTTGTGCTTACCGCTGCCGTTTACGCCGGCAAATGGCTTTTCGTGGAGGAGGCAAACAAGACCGTGCTTGTCAGCAACCTTTTTCATAACTTCCATTGTAAGCTGATTGTGGTCGGTTGCGATATTTGTTGTATCAAAAATCGGAGCAAGCTCGTGCTGTGCAGGAGCAACTTCGTTATGCTTTGTCTTTGCATAAATGCCGAGTTTCCAGAGTTCTTCGTCGAGGTCTTTCATATAAGCGGCAACTCTCGGCTTGATTGAACCAAAGTAGTGGTCGTCAAGCTCCTGTCCCTTTGGTGGTCTTGCACCGAAAAGTGTTCTGCCACAATAGATAAGGTCTTTACGCTTTTTGTAAACTTCCTTATCAACAAGGAAATATTCCTGTTCAGGACCAACTGTTGTAAGAACTCTTGTTGTTTTTGTATCGCCGAATGTTCTCAGCACTCTTACTGCCTGCTGGCTGATACATTCCATTGAACGAAGGAGAGGTGTCTTTTTGTCAAGAACTTCGCCTGTGTATGAGCAGAATGCTGTCGGAATACAGAGTGAACCCTCTTTGATGAATGCATAAGATGTCGGGTCCCATGCTGTATAGCCTCTTGCCTCGAATGTAGCACGGATTCCGCCTGATGGAAAGCTTGATGCGTCAGGTTCGCCCTTGATGAGTTCCTTGCCTGAGAACTCCATAATAACCTTACCGTCGGGAGTCGGTGAAATAAAGCTGTCGTGCTTTTCGGCGGTAATGCCTGTCATAGGCTGGAACCAGTGAGTGAAGTGTGTAGCACCGTTCTCGATAGCCCATTCTTTCATCGCATGTGCAACAACATTTGCAATATTGATGTCGAGTGGCTTACCGTCCTGAATTGTCTTTTTAAGAGCCTTGTAGGTATCTTTCGGGAGGCGTTCTTTCATAGTAGCGTCGTTAAAAACGAGGCTGCCAAACAGTTCTGGTACATTAGGCATAGTAAAAATCTCCATTCTGAAAAAAATAAAAGGCACTGCGGGCTTATTCAACCCACAGCGCCTTTGCTGTTTGTTGATGAAATTATAGAATATATTTTTGAATATGTCAATAGCTTTTTGCTGATTTTTTGTTTTTATGCAGTTTTTTGTCAGGATATTTATTTTATTTTTAACAACGCATTATTTTATAGATATTTTTACAAGAAGTACGATTTTTATGATAAAGTCTGTTTTATGTCCTGTTCTTTGGACAGACAACAGTATATAATAGGTATATCGAATATCAAATTGACTTTTATAATGAATTGTACTATAATAATCTAAAATTTATGTCCGTTATTGAACATTTTGTTTAAGTCTGTAATACTGTTTATCGTTAAAATAGTGGATAAAAATTGCGGGTGCAGGGGTATCATACCCCTGCCGAGGTCAAGGGCGAGCAGCCCTTGTGGGGTTTGGGGCAAAGCCCCGACATTCATTACTCAAAAAAAGAAATAGTATAAATTACAGCTTTCGGGAGAATATTATGCCAAAAAAATATTTTTTCAGCATCAATCTGCTAATAAAAAGCGATACAAATATAGAAAAATCAATTTCATCTGTTATATCTGACGAAAAATTCTTCTCAGAAAATATACAGCTGATACTCATTGATTCAGTCGGCAGTGAATACAGCCTTGACATTTGCACGAAATACAGCCGTATGTATCCCGATAATATCTTTTTCGTGGACAGCATAGGAAAATCCGCCGCCGAATGTTACAATGATGCCCGTATGCTCTGTACAGGTCAGTATGTTTCATATATCGACAATTACGGCATATATTCGTCAAAGGCTCTCCCCTCGCTGTTTCAGTCGATAAAAGGTGCAAAAGTTCCGGTTGTATGCATTATGCCGCTTATCTCAGCTCCCGGTGAAGAAACAAAGCCTTACATCAGCAGCATAAAAAACGGAATAATCAAACTCAAAGAAACTCCCGACCAGTTCATACTTATGCTTGGCTGTTACTTTTTCAGCCGGAATGTAATTTCTGAAATCAGCTTTGATTCGTCACTGAAATTCCACGCTGATGTAAAATTCATAACCGAATGTCTGCTGAAAACCTATTCATATATATACACCGACAAATACAGCTATACGACAATTTCTGCAACTGAGCGTGAATTTTTCAGATATGCTCCGCAATACAGCCGTGAGTTTTATATTCCCGATGTAAATAACTTCATTATTCCTATGCTGAAAAACTACATAGGTTCGGTGCTTGTACAGTCGGTAATGATGTACATTATAAATGTAAAGTTTGCACTCAATGCCGACGACAGATACAAAAGTGTTCTTGTCGCAAAATATATTGATGAATTTTTCAATGCCGTTTCTGACGCACTCGGATATATCGACGACGCAATTATCCTCAATAAAAATCTGTACACTATATGCGGTCTTGAAACTGAGGTTTCATTCAGATTTATACGGCTCAAATACAAAGACCGCTCGCTTAAACCCGAAATTGACATCGCTATGCCCGACAAAAAGCTCGAAAAGAAATTCAACGACATAACAAGCCGCACCGTTACAACTACACTCAGCGGTGAATTTGCCGCAAGCATAAAAAATGCACTCATTGTACGCTCCCGTGATATTTCAGCCGAAATTCAGGCGATAAACTACGATTCCGACGGTTTGTACATTGACGCCGTTCTGCAAAACTGTTCCTGTTTTAACGATAATGACTTTACGGTTTATTCGGTCATAAACCAGAAACGCTGTGACATTATTCCCTCAAAGGTCTATACGCTGAATAAGTTTTTCGGTATTTCATTCTTGCGGAAATACTCGTTCAGGTTTTTCGTACCCATAAACAAGGGCAAGAAAATTGATGTTGCGTGGCTGAATTTCAGGATTAAGAATTTTGCGTTCAGAATAAAAATTACATTCAAAGGTGTTCACGCAAGACTTTCAACTCAGCTTAAAAACAGCTACTGGAAATTCCTCGACAGAGTGCTGACTTACGACAGAAAAACCAAATCCCTTGTAATCAGGCGTGCAACGGAGAGCCTTATCACTCTGTACGAAAACAAATTCATAACTGAGGCTGGAAAATATCTTTCACTCACGGAGCTTTTCCATTACCGCCGCCTCAGGAATATGTCACGCCGTATGGCTGAGGACAAGGCAGGACATAAATATATAATGTTCTATGACGATATGGGAATTAACTATAACGGCAATCTGCTTTTCAGATATTTCTCAAAATTCAAGCGAACCGACAGTCTTAATGTGTTTTTCTCGGCTCAGAGGAATTCAGACGCCGAAACTTTCCTCAATGACGCCGAATATGACAATGTGCTTGAAACAGGCTCAAAAAAATCCAAAATAACCGCACTCAATTCCGACATAATCTTTGCCACCGACTGTGATGTGTATGAATCGCTCGGATTTTCGGAAAACGACCGCCTGTATCTGCGTGATTTGTTCAATGCAAGAATCGTATCAGTCAAAAATTTCTTTATGACCTCGTCAACGGCTCAGTTTGACAACAGACTGCGTGACAATACCCAGATATTCTTCTGTGCGTCTGAAAAGGAAAAGGAACATCTCCTCAAAGACATATACGACTATGACGAATCAATGATTAAAGTCACGGGCTATCCTATGCTTGACGCAATTACCGACAAAAAAGAAAAACTCATTCTTATTGCACCGGGTGACAGACGAAATTTCTGTATCTATGAAAATTCCGATTATTACCGTTTTTCCGACAGTAAATTCTTCAAGCTGTACAATGCAATCCTCACGGACAACAAATTCCTTTCACAATGCAAAAAGCACAACTATAAAATTGCCGTGCTTATGCCTCCTGCAATCGAAAAATACATAAAAATGTTCCACAGTGACGAAACCGTAACGCTCTATCCCTGTACCGAACAGAATGAAACCTCTCTTGTCAGTCGTGCCGCCGTTTTGCTGACGGATTATTCCGAACTGCAATACAGATTTGCATATATGAACAAGCCTGTAATCTATTACTTTCCGTCGGGACTTCCTACGCCGCCCGAATACAAAAACGAAAAAATTTCAAGAAACGCTTTCGGCGAAATATTCTTTGACCACGACAAGCTGATTGACTTTATCTGCGACAAACTCAATGACGACTTTCCTCAGGACAGCAAATACGGACAACGCTGTCATTCATTTTTCACCTACAACGACGGCAACAACTGCGGAAGAATCTTTGAGTTAGTTAGGAGTTTTTAAGAGAGTGGAGAGTGGAGAGTGGAGAGTGGAGTTGATGTGCGAGCCGCCACTTTTT
>JBJFIB010000215.1:0-5086 GCA_051894195.1 Acutalibacteraceae bacterium | reverse complement strand
GGGTACATTGACTTTAAACGCAATTTGCCTCCGGAGGCACTCCGGTTACGCTGAGCGTTTGTTGTGGAGGCGGAGGCGGTCGGAAATCATGGCAATAAATTCACTGTTTGTCGGCTTTCCACGACTGTTGTGGATAGTATAGCCGAAATAGGAGTTGAGAACATCAACATCGCCTCTGTCCCATGCAACCTCAATAGCGTGGCGGATTGCACGCTCAACTCTTGATGATGTGGTTTCATATTTCTTTGCGACAGACGGATAGAGTTCCTTTGTAACGGCATTGATTATTTCAGGGTGCTTTACAGCCATCATAATTGAATCCCTGAGGTAATGATAGCCTTTGATGTGGGCAGGAACGCCGATTTGATGAAGAATATCGGTAATTGTAATTTCAAGCTCTCTGTCAAGGCTGTAAATTTCGCCGCCGCCTGTGCTTTCGTTTTCGCTTTCACAGCATGTCATAAGGTCAGAAATTCTTTCGAGCAGGTCAAAGGTTCTGAACGGTTTGATTACATAATAAGCCGCACCGGCACTGAGTGCCTCTCTTTCAAGCATAGAACTGTCAAAATTGGATATGATAACAAACACAGGCTTTCCTGTAATATCGTTTTTCTTTATTGTACGCATAACGCCGACACCGTCAATATTGCTCATAAACATATCCATAAGCACAATGTCAGGTTTAAAGTTTTTGATTTCCTCAATTACCTTTTCGCCGTCTTTTTCGCAGAATTTCGGTTCAAGATTGTGTTCTTCAAAGACATCTGACTGTTCACTCACAAATTCCGCAGAATCCTCTGCGATGAGTATTTTAAATCTGTTTTTCATAACAAATCCCCCATTAGTTTTTTATGATGATGTTATATTACCATAAATTAGTAAAAATGGCAATAGGTTAATTGGAAAAATTTGGTTCAGAGGGTAAAATTTTATGATTTGACAAATTTAAGACACAAAATTGACTGAGTTTTGTACAATACTGTTGTTGTATGAGAGCATATTTTCTGCAAAAATTGCGTAACCGTGACTTGAATCATTCACAAAAACATGAGTAACAGCACCTACAAGCATACCATTCTGAATTATCGGACTGCCGCTCATACCCTGAACAATTCCGCCTGTTTTTTCGATAAGTTTTTCGTCGGTTATCTTTATAACCATATTTTTTGTTGCGTTGCTGTTGTTGTAGCTGATGTTTTCGATTTCAATGTCATAATACTGAGGGGGATTGCCGTCAACCGTTGTCAGAATTTGTGCTTTTCCACGAACAACCTCCTGTCTGAATGAAACAGGAATTTCCGCATTATCCGTCACATTTGAGTCGATAGTTCCATAAACGCCGTATTCGCTGTTAGCTTTGAGAGTTCCGAGAGTGTCGCCGTCAGCAAAATATCCGCATAATGCACCCGGTGAACCGCAACAGCCTTTTCGCACTGACGAAATATTTGCTTTTACAATATCACCGCTTTTAAGCGGCATAATCTGACCACTTTCACTGTCGCATATTCCGTGTCCAAGACCGGCAAAAGTGCCGCTGTTATTATCGACAAATGTCAGCGTACCAATACCTGCACAGCTGTCCTTAACCCACAGACCTATTCTGTATGAATTCTGATGTTTGTCAAGCACAGGGGTAATTTCAGTCGAAAAATTTTTATCGTTGCGTTTTCCGTCAATTTTAATGCTTTTGCCGTTGCTGTTTTCGACACAGCTTAAAAGCTGTTCGTTAGTTATGAGTTTTTCGCCGTTGACAGCGGTTATAATGTCACCGCATACAATATTTGCGTCGGCTGAGGGATTTTTTGTTCCGTTTTCGGTTTCAATTTCCGTTGTTCGTGCAACAACAAGTCCGTCGGAATAGATTTTTATTCCGAATGGTGTGCCGCAGGGTGTAACATATTGTCGTTCGGAAAAATTTATGCTGATATTTTTTACAGGTACAGCGTCAAAAAGCATAAGCTGACCGTTTACGGAATTATTTTTTCCGCTTGCGGTATCGGTTTTTACCGCCTGACTGCCGTCATATCTTATTGAAACAGGGAAGTTATAGCCTGATTTTAAGCTGCTTTCAGGATTTACCGTGAGTTCTGACGGTGTAAGATATGACACTGCCCCGCACAGTGAAAAAACGGCAGCAGAAAGTGCAGCCATCAAAGCCGTAAAAGATTTTATAAATTTTTTCATTATCGTTTCACCTCCAATCCTCTGCAAAAATATTTTTAACGAAATCAATGATTTTTACAATGGAAAAATATCTGTACATAATGATTGTTGGAATAAAAATATTGTTTTAAGCAGTAAAAAAGAAAATAATCATAAAAAATTTATGTATTATAATGTAAGAATTTCTGCTATAATATTTATAAACACATCAATAGCCGAAAATATCGGCGGATTTTTTCAAAAAATAATTTTTTGGAAAATTTATTATTGTAATTTATATTTGCTGAAAAAATTTCAAAAATCATTGACATAAATACAAAGAAAAAGTATAATGTATATAGAGAGGAACAGCCCTCGGTGTTGCTGACACCTATAAATCTGACACAAATGCTGGGTGTAGAGACCAGACAGTTGAGAAGCAACAGAAAAACTTCATACAAGCCGGGTGTAGAGATCGGATAGTTGACAGACAACGATAAAATCAGCAAAATCGGCAAACTCACAACAAGACCGCAATTTGTATTGCGGTCTTGTTCTTTTAAGGATGTGCTTAAAATTTGAAGGAAAAATTTTATTCTCAAAAAGAGGCATTAAAAATAATTGTAGAATCAGCAAAATCTTATGATAAACTTTTAAAGAATAAGGATTTTCTTATTATATTTGATAATGGGAAAAAATTAGATTATATATTGGTAGGTTTTACAGCTAATAATTATCACCATTTGACCGGTGCATCAAAAAGTATTTCTCCAAAGGATTTTTATCGAAAGTGCATATCAGGTAAATTAACTGTTGACGAGTTACCAAAGATTACCTACACTATCAATAAAAAATTATTAGCATTACCGTACTTACCAAAAATGCTGTTCAATGCTTGTTCTGTCGGAAATTATCTGAGTACCAATATGTATTTGAACCCTGATTATGTTGTTGGAAATGTACCACACTATACCTGTCTTGCTCTTGTAGATTACGGAAACGATTATTTAGCACCGATGTCCCTGCTGTATGACGATATCCGGCAAAAGACAAATCCTACACAAAAGGCGGAGATAATATTTCAAAAGAGCCGACAAGAAACATACTTTTCAGATTATACATATTGTCATAAGAATTTCGATATATCGTTGCTCAGTAAATGTGAATTCGCAAGTATAATACAAAATCCGCACTATTATAAGAATGAGTTTGAACCGATACAAGAAAATTCATCAAATGTAATAACTGATGTTGCGGACAAGAACTGACGGTTATAATAAAGTGTGAACACAAATTACGAGCGGAGGCACTCCGTCGCTTGACAAATCAATATAAAAACTGGTAAAATAGATTGTTAAAGAAAATGAAAAGCTATGCCTTGCATAAGACGAAAATTTCCGGATTGTGCAAATAAAAAGAATTGAGATGATATAATATGATAAGAAGTATGACAGGCTACGGAAGATTTGAGGGTACTGTTGACGGAAGAAATGTTGTATTCGAGATTAAGTCCGTCAATCACCGGTTTCTTGAACTTTCGTGCCGTACACAGAGAGGCTACGGCTTTCTTGAAGACACGGTAAAGGAATTGGTTTCAAAATATATAACAAGAGGAAAGGTTGATGTTTTCGTATCGGTTGACACAGACGAAAATGTTGCGGCTGAGGTAACGGTAAACCATTCTCTTGCGGCAGGCTATGTAAATGCAATGAAAGAACTTTGCGATACATATAACCTGAGAGATGATATTTCTGTTTCCGTGCTTTCAAGGTATCCCGATGTTCTTACCGTGCATAAAGCACCCGAAAACGAGGAACAGGTAATTTCAATCGTGAAAAAGGCAGGAACACAGGCTGTTGAAAGCCTTGTTGCTATGAGAGAGCGTGAGGGCGAAAAGCTGAAAAATGATGTTCTTGAACACGGCAGAAAGGTTATTGATATTGTCGCTGAGATTGAACAGCGTTCACCGCAGATTGTTGAGGAATACCGTAACAGACTGTACGAAAGACTTTCAGAGGTTCTCAAAGATACCACGATTGACCCACAGCGTATTTTGACAGAGGCGGCAATTTTCGCCGATAAAACAGCCGTTGATGAAGAAACGGTAAGACTCCGCAGCCACTTTGCACAGATGAATGATATGCTTTCACAGAGTGAACCTGTCGGAAGAAAACTTGACTTTATCGTTCAGGAAATGAACAGGGAAGCTAACACAATCGGTTCAAAGGTCAGTGACGCAGTTCTTGCACATAAGGTTGTTGACATCAAAGCAGAAATCGAAAAAATCCGTGAACAGATTCAGAATATCGAATAACAGTCGGGGTGAAATGTTTTGCAGCTTATAAATATAGGATACGGAAATATGGTTTCGTCCTCAAAGATAGTTGCCGTCGTCAGTCCGGACGCAGCACCCGTCAAAAGAATGATTCAGGACGCTCGTGACAAAGGAATGTTGATTGACGCATCATGCGGCAGAAAAACCAAAGCCGTTATCGTAACCGACAGCGACCATATTGTTTTGTCGGCAATACAGCCGGAAACAGTCGCACACAGGATAAATGACGCTGATACAAATGAGGAGGAAAAGGTAAATGAAGAATGACGGACTTATGTTTGTAATTTCAGGACCGTCGGGTGCCGGAAAAGGTACGGTTGTAAAGGAGCTTGTAAAAAAGGATAATATTGAGGTTTCAATTTCCGCAACAACCCGTCAGCCACGCAAGGGTGAAACAGACGGTGTGCATTATCATTTTCTTACGAGAGAACAGTTCAAAAAAATGATTGACGAAAACGGTTTTCTTGAATATGCACAGTATTGCGATAATTTTTACGGTTCGCCACGCAAACAGGCGGAAGAATGGACAAAACAGGGAAAAGATGTTATCTTTGAGATTGAGGTTCAGGGTTGCGAACAAATCAAAAAGAATAATCCCGACTGCGTGAC
>JBJFIB010000214.1:21289-26057 GCA_051894195.1 Acutalibacteraceae bacterium | reverse complement strand
TCAAAATCAAAACAATACTTAAAAATTCACTTTGCGGTCTTGTGATAGGTTCTTCAATGCTTGTGCCGGGTGTCAGCGGCGGCACAACCGCAATAATGCTCGGAATTTATGACCGTCTTGTGTCGGCGGTTAGCAATATTTTCCGTGAATTCAGGAAGAATATATTTTTTCTTCTGGAAGTGGCTTTCGGCGGAATTGCAGGAGTTTTGCTTTTTTCGGAGCTGATTTTGTGGCTTGTTGAAATGTGGAAGCTGCCGATGATGTATTTTTTTATCGGTGCAATAGCCGGAAGTATCCCTATGCTTATGAAAAAATCACAAATCACGCTGAAAAGCATTTATAATATAATTTATGCGTTGATTGGTGCGGGTATGGTTTTTGCCGTCGGACTTCTGCCGAAAAGTGAACTGACGGTTGTACCGAGTGACTTCAAGGGTGCATTGATGCTGATATTATGCGGAGTTATTATCGCCGTTGCACTGGTATTGCCCGGAATAAGCACTTCACATATACTTCTTGTTCTGGGAATGTATGAGGCGGTGTGGAGTTCGTTTAAGAATATGAATTTTTACTACATTTTTCTTCTCGGAACGGGTGTAATAATTGGAACACTTCTCACGACAAAAATTATAGACAAGGCGATGAAACGCTTTCCTCAGCAGACATTTATGGCGATTGTGGGGTTTGCGGCGGTATCGGTTTTTGATATTTTTCCGGGTGTGCCGCTTGGAACGGATATTGTTTTTTGTACGCTTATGGCGGCAGTCGGATTTACAGCGGTGTTTTTTGCGTCGCAATTTGCCTGATGAATTTCTTGACATATCGGAAATAATGGGGTATAATCTAAAAAACAGACAAAGGCGTCTTTGAGCGGTATTTGTGTATCGCTTAAAGGCGTTTTGTTTTTATGTGCATTGTGCATTATGAATTTGATTACAAGTTAAAATTTTGTTCTCCATTTTGAAAAAGGAACTTGTTTTTATGACAGGTTCCTTTTTTCATTAGAAAATATCAGAATTTATTATTATGTTGCTTTTTGTAAATATACTGTGATATAATATTTGTGAATAAAAGAAGTGATGTAAAGTACGAAAATTGTGAATTATAAATTATTTCAGGAGATGGTAATATTGCAGAATTATCCGGAAAAGGCACAGGAAGTATTAACACAGGTAAACAAAGCGGTTATAGGCAAAGAAAATGAAATACAGGAAATAATGACGGCGTTTCTCGCAAACGGACATATACTTTTGGAGGATATTCCGGGTGTCGGTAAAACTACGCTTGCAGTAGCGTTTTCAAGGGCAATGGGACTTGACTGTAAAAGGGTTCAGTTTACGCCTGATGTAATGCCGTCAGACATTACGGGCTTTTCAATATACAGACGGGATAAAGAGAAATTTGTATATCAGCAGGGAAGTGTATTCTGTAATCTTCTTCTTGCAGATGAAATAAACAGGACATCTCCAAAAACACAGTCGGCTTTGCTTGAAGTTATGGAAGAAAGAAAGGTGTCGGTTGAGGGAGTTACCCGTGATGTTCCGAGTCCTTTTCTCGTTATCGCAACACAAAATCCTTTGGGAAGTGCAGGAACTCAGAAACTGCCTGAGGCACAGGTTGACAGATTTATGATAACAATGACGCTCGGCTATCCGAATTTTGAGAGCGAACTCTTTATTGCAAAATCTATCGGAAAAGAAAGACGAACCGACATTGTACAGCCGGTTTTAAATGCTGAAATGTTACTCGAAATGCAGAAAAGCATATTTGATGTTTTTGTTAAAGATGAAGTGTATGAATATATCGTTAATCTTGTAACTGCTACAAGAAATCACCCGTATATAAAACAGGGGGCAAGTCCGAGAGCGACTATTGCATTGGTGCAGATGTCAAAAGCGTCAGCGTGGCTGAAAGGACGCAATTTTGTTACACCAAATGATGTCAGAAATCAGTTTCCTTATGTTATTTCACACAGAATTGTACTTTCACCAAATGCGATAATGGAAGATACAAAGAAAACGGATATAATAAATGAAATTTTGCAGAAAACTCCAAAGCCGATAGGGGAACGCAAAATATGAAAAAGTTTACTTTTCTTGCCATTATGGCTGTAACACTGTATTTTGCGGGAATTTACCGTCAGAAACCTATGCTGATTATGCTGGTAATGGAAATAATTCTTGTCCTCATTATGATGATTTTACCGCATATTTTAAAAAGAAAGGTCAATGTCGGTTTTGTAAAGAAAAACAAATCAACAAAAAAGAATTCGGAACTTATATGTCAGATTGATGTAAGCAATAAAAATAAAATTCCGATAAACAAATTCGGAACACAAATATCTTTTCAATATAATGATAAAAAAAGCAAGGTCAAAAAATCGCTGTACGGTTGTGCCGATACAGGAAACAACAGTATAGTTGAATTCGGCTTTGTTGCACCTTACTGCGGAAATGTGAGCGTTAATATTAAAAAAATAAGAATTTACGATTATCTGTCAATCTTTTCGTGCCGCAAAAAAATAAATTCCGAAATGAACATAATGGTTTTTCCGCAGGAAAAGCCGCTGAATATAGAAGTGTCTTATCAGGGACAGTATGAGGGTGACAATGCCGTAAGTACATTCTTAAAGCAAAGTGACGACGCTTATACCGATATAAAACAACTCCGTGAATATCGTGACGGTGATTCAAACCGATTTATTCACTGGAATTACAGTGCAAGAACTGAAAGTCTGTGGGTAAAGGAATATGAACAGGAAACTGGTTCAAATTTCAGTATATTTCTTGATACATCATATCCGAAAAAACCTGACTGTGTGGAATATGACGCTTTTTATGAAATTATATCTTCAATTATTCTTGGTCTTTTAAAAGACAATATCGTTGTAAATGCTTATTGGTTTGACAAACAGATACATAAAATAAGAAATAAAGAAATAAAGTATTCAAAACAATTAACGGAATTGCTTTCGGAGCTTTACAAAAGCGAAACGGAATATTCCGATAATATACAGAAGATTGAATGTCAGATGAAATTTAATATGAACCTTGAATGGTATTTTAATAATCAGATTATTTACAGATTTTCAAAGACAAATTTTGAAGATGAAATAATTTATAAAAATTTCATTCTGTAAAGGGCGTGATTAAAATAAAAAAGATAAGGATAATAACAAATACTAAAACGGACAGAAAAGAACGAAGAAAACCTGATTTTTCAGTTTCGGTATTACTGTTTTTTCTTGCGGGAATATTTGGAATTGTGTTTTCACTGCGTTCAATATCGGGTATGACATATTCCGAACCGACAGTTTTAATTGTGTCGGTTGTATGCGGTGTTTTATTGTGGTATCTGTTTTTCAGAAATAAAAAGGTTTTCGGATATCTTTCTGTCGGATTGCTGATTGTCGGTTTGATAACGGTGCTGTACGGTTTTAACAGTCTTGGAAAACAGATTGCGTGTGTTGTGGACGCTTTTTCGGGTATAAGTAATTCATCTGTTTCCGTAACGCTTTTATATGCATTGTTTTCTGTTTTGGTTTTATATATAATGTTTGTTTCGGAGTTTATACTGAGAAAACATGTAATAATGTTTTTTCCGATACTGTTGCTGACGCTTTTCGGAACTCTTGTCGGAATAAATCTTGATATATATGCAATAGTGTTTCTTACTGTATTTCAGACGGCATTTATAGCGGTAAATATGACGGATTACCGTGCTGGCAAAAAAACGCTTACAGTAAAAAACGCTTTTCCCTCAGCAAGAAAAAGCGGAGTGTTAGTCTGTATCGTACTTATAGCGTCAATGCTTATCTCTATACCGCTTGTAAGTTTTAATGCGGACAGAATTTATCATCTGTCTGACAAGGCGGAGGAGTTTATTTATCAGAATTTGTTGAATAAAAATATGTCAGGCTGGGAGGATACATCAGCCGATTATGCAAACAGCGGAAAAATAAACCGTGGAAATGTATATACAACAGGTCAGGACACGCTGAGTATCACTCTTGACCGTAAGCCGACCCAACAGCTTTATCTCAAAGGCTTTACAGGATATGATTACAATGACGGTAAATGGAGTATGGCAGATGATGAGGATATATATGATAGTATTCTTTTTGATTATGATTATCATATGACTACATCTGTTGATATTGATCGTATGTATTTTAAGGTAAACGGATATTTTACAGATCCTGAATCTACGGAATATACACTGAATGTCAGGCATTTAAACAACGATTCAACAACATACTTTCCTTATTACAGTGACGCAAAAGCTAAACCTGATTATACTGTCGGAAGCGGGCAAAATGATTATTTTACTTCTTTTTTTGAACAAAAGGATATGAATATTGACTGGGAAAAACATAATGATGATGATGATGATTTATCAAAGTCGAGTGACCAATATTTTCTTGATCCGTATAAAAGCATAAGCGATATATATCAGGAAAACATACAGAAGAAATATTCAAATTATCCGAAAGAACTTTTGCCACGCTTATCTCAGCTTTGCAGTGAAACTCCGCTTAATGACCTTAACGAGATTACAACATTTATACTGTACACCCTCAGCAAAAATACTACCTATACAACAACCCCAGGCAAAGCACCGAACAATCAGGATATTATAGAATATTTCCTTTTTGATAACGGTAAAGGTTATTGTGTTCACTATGCGACAACGGCGGTTATGATGTACAGAATGTACGGAATACCTGCACGGTATGCAACAGGTTATAGTGTTTCTCCTTATGATTTTA
>JBJFIB010000214.1:11409-21189 GCA_051894195.1 Acutalibacteraceae bacterium | reverse complement strand
TCTTGACGGTTACGGCTGGACACCTGTTGAAGTAACACCGTCAGCAAGCGGTCAGATGGTTACCGAATATCCCGGATTTAACCCTGTCGAAATGTCAAGGATAATGAAAGAACACGGCTGGAATTTATACGATACTGATGACGATACATCGGATTTACAAGATGAACAGGATAATTCAGATTATGAGTCGGATACTTTAAAAACGATTGTTGTTTATGTGATATGTCCTCTGGCTGTGATTGCCGCTTTGGTTGCCTTTATTATTTTAAACAGAAAATACCGACTGAGAAAAATTCAGGATATGAATATCAAGGAACTTTTTGTAAGGCTCATAAAAATGCTGCATTTCAGCGGAATTCTGAAAAATTATAATGGAACGGAAGAAGATTTTGCACAGGTGCTTTTTAAAGAATTTCCTGAGATACCGTATGACGATATTAAGAATATGTATGAAATTATAATGTGTGAACTTTACGGAAATTCCGTTCAGAAAGACACTCAGAGAATTTTTGTACGGACTATGTATTATGATATTGCAAATTCAGTATATGAACATCTTAAACCGCACAAGAAACTTATATTCAAATACATAAAAATATACAAATAAAATGCATAGCTATTAACGGTGCGGAAAAGGACTGCCCAATAACATTAACTTTGAACGCAATTACGCATTACGCATTAACTCCACTCTCCACTCTCCACTCTCCACACTGTTTTGTGCTTTTGTATAAATAAAGTTCTGATAAATAAAGAAAAATATCAATATGTAACCAAAAAAATTAAAACGGCATAAGTGGCATTTATGATATAGACAAAAGTTAAAAAATCTGTTATTATAATAAATTGATAAAAATAAATAGAAAAGGGGATATTTGGGTGAAATATACAGTAAAAGAAGTTTTGCAGTTCGTTGAAGAAAACGATGTAAAATTTGTAAGACTGATGTTTTTCGACATATTCGGCGTTAAGAAAAATATTTCCATTATGGCTCAGGAACTTGAATCCGCATTTGAACGAGGAGCACATATCGTTGCGTCAACTATCAGCGGATTTAAAAACGAGGACAGCACCGACCTTCTGCTGTTCCCTGACCCCACAACGCTGAAAGTACTCCCTTGGAGGCCTCAGCAGGGCAGAGTTGTAAGACTGTTCTGCGACATAAAAAATCAGGACGGAACGGCTTTTGAGGGTGATGTAAGAAATGTCCTCAAAAAAGCTGTCGAAAAAACGGAGGAGATGGGTTTCAGATGTAAGGCAGGACTTGCGTGTGAATTCTATCTTTTCAAGGCGGACGACGACGGCTATCCTACAAGAATACCGCAGGACAACGCAAGCTATCTTGATGTTGCTCCGCTTGACAAGGGCGAAAATGTCCGCCGTCAGATTTGCCTGACTCTTGAACAGATGGACATAGAACCGCTTTCTTCACATCACGAGAACGGTCCCGGTCAGAATGAGATTGACTTCAAACATTCCGACCTGCTTTCTGCCGCCGATAACTTTATGACATTCAAGACGGTTGTCAAGAATACTGCTGCGGCAAACGGTCTTTATGCGTCATTTATGCCTAAACCGCTTATGGACAAAAGCGGCAGCGGTATGCATATTGACATATTGCTTGAAAAGTACGGTTTCAATATTTTCAGGAACAAGGGCGAGGGTCTGTCCGACGACGCAAGAAGCTTTATTGCAGGTGTACTCAGGCGTTCCGCTGAGATGACGGTGTTCTTCAATCCTCTTTCAAATTCATACGCACGCTTTGGTATGTATGAGGCACCGTGCGGCATTGACTGGTCATACAACAGCCTTGACACACTCATAAGACTGCCCGAAATGAAACGAAATTCCGCAAGAATGGAATACCGTTCACCTGACCCGTCGTGTAATCCTTATATTGCGTTTGCACTGCTTATTTATGCAGGACTTGAAGGAATTGAGGATAAGCTCGACCTTTGTCCGCCGTCAGATATAAAACCGTCTGATGATTCATCAGCACATCTGCCGGAGTCGCTTGCAAAGGCTATTTCAATCGCAAAAAAGAGCGATTTTATCAAAGAACATCTGCCGAAAATGATTTTTGACAACTATGTCAGCATAAAGTCCGAAGAAGTAAACTGTTCGCTGCAAAGTGCCGAACTCAGACAGCAGCAGGAGGACAGATATTTTGAAATAATTTAAAATATTTATGTTTCCACTTGATTGAAATATAAAAATTTTGTAAAATAAAGAGGAAAGGTGTTTGGCTTTTGGATAGTGTATTGATAATATCGTCCTCAGAACAAAGCGTAGGTTCTTTTGAACAGCTGCTGAAAGCCGAAGGTTGTCAGCAATTTGATATTGCAAAAAGCGGAGCTGACGGCAGAAGACATATATCCGTGCGGGAATATGACCTTGTTATAATCAATGCCCCTCTTTCTGATGAATTCGGTGACGGAATTGCCGTTGATACCGCACAGAACACCAATTCGGGAGTTATGTTGATTGTAAAGTCCGAGCTTGAAGCTGAGGCGGAAAGCCGCACAGCTGATTACGGAGTTTTCGTGCTTGGAAAACCGCTGAGCAAACAGCTTTTTTATAAGGCGGTTCATCTCCTTGAAGCAACACGAAACCGACTCAGCGGCGTAAAAAAAGAAAATATCAAACTCCAGAAAAAAATAGATGATATAAGAATTATTAACCGTGCAAAATATATATTGATGGAATATCTTTCAATGACGGAGCCTCAGGCTCACAAATACCTTGAACGGCAGGCGATGGATTTGCGTCTGACCAAAATTGAGGTTGCAAAAAGGTTACTCAGCACATATGAAAGCTGACAAAATCGGCTTTCATATTTTGCATAACAATAAACTTCCGCACATTATGGGAAAGGAATGGTCAAAACTATGGAGAAAAAAGCCTATCTGATTTTGGAAAACGGTGACATTTATGAGGGCTTTGCCTTTGGTGCAGAAAAAGAAATTGTCGGAGAACTGGTTTTTACAACTGCTATGACCGGTTATCTTGAAACACTTACCGACCCGAGCTACTACGGACAGATTGTTTGTCAGACTTTTCCACTTATTGGTAACTATGGCGTTATCCCATCTGATTTTGAGAGCAAAAAGCCGGCACTTAAAGCATATATCGTAAGAGAGTGGTGTCAACGCCCTTCAAACTTTCGTTGTGAGGGAGTGATTGACACTTTTTTAAAGCAGGCAGATGTTCCCGGTTTGTATGGAATAGATACACGCTGTCTGACAAAAACCGTAAGAGAATACGGTGTAATGAATGCAAAGATAACATATACAAAGCCTGACCAAAATTCATTCGAGGGCTTAAAGGATTACAGAGTAATAAATGCCGTAAAGTCTGTAACTATCGACAAGCCCGAAACCTTTAATGCAGAAAATGCAAAATATAATGTTGTTCTTATGGATTTCGGTGCAAAGAAGAATATATGCCGTGAGCTTGTAAAGCGTGGCTGTAATGTTACGGTTGTTCCGGGAAATACAACGGCTGAGGAAATCAAGGCTATGAACCCAGACGGAATTATGCTGTCAAACGGACCCGGTGACCCGGCAGAAAATACGGGAATTATAGAACAGCTGCGTATTCTCTGCGAGGCAAAAATTCCTACCTTTGGTATTTGTCTTGGACATCAGCTGCTTGCACTGTCACAGGGAGCAAAAACCGAAAAGCTCAAATACGGACACCGTGGTGCAAACCAGCCCGCAACCGATACACAGACAGGTCGAGTTTACATTACAAGCCAGAATCACGGCTACGCTGTTGTTGCGTCATCACTGCCTGAGAATGCATACGAAAGTTTCGTAAATGCAAACGACGGCACCTGTGAAGGTGTGACATATACGGATATGCCGGCGTTTACGGTTCAGTTTCACCCTGAGGCTTGCGGCGGTCCGCTTGATACATCATTCCTTTTCGACAAATTCATCACTATGATTCAGGAGGGTAAATAACAATGCCGATAGATAAAAGTATTAAAAGAGTTCTCGTTATTGGTTCAGGTCCTATCGTAATCGGTCAGGCTGCTGAGTTTGACTATGCAGGCACTCAGGCTTGCCGTGCGTTAAAGGAAGAGGGACTTGAAGTTATCCTCGTAAACTCAAACCCTGCTACAATTATGACTGACAAGGCTATGGCTGATAAGGTTTATATCGAGCCGCTGACACTTGAAACAGTCAAGAGAATTATCATAAAAGAACAGCCGGACAGTCTTCTTTCGACACTCGGCGGACAGACAGGTCTTACACTCTCAATGCAGCTTGCAAAAGAGGGTTTCCTCAAAAAGCATAATGTAAAGCTCCTCGGTGCTAACCCCGAAACAATCGACAAGGCTGAGGACAGACAGATGTTCAAGGACACAATGGAGTCAATCGGTCAGCCGGTTATTCCGTCACTTGTCGTAAACGATGTTGAGTCAGCCGTTGACTTTGCAAATCAAATCGGCTATCCGCTTATTATCCGTCCTGCGTTCACACTCGGCGGTACAGGCGGCGGTATCGTAAACAATGAGGTTGAACTGCGTGAAATCACCTCAAACGGACTTGAACTTTCGCCTATTACACAGGTTCTCGTTGAAAAGTGTATTGCAGGCTGGAAAGAAATCGAATTTGAAGTAATGCGTGACAAGCTCGGAAATGTAATCACCGTCTGCTCAATGGAAAACTTCGATCCTGTCGGAGTTCACACAGGCGACAGTATCGTTATTGCACCGACTGTAACGCTTGCAGATAAAGAATATCAGATGCTGCGTTCGGCAGCTCTTAACATTATTTCGGCACTCGGCGTAGAGGGCGGCTGTAACTGTCAGTTTGCACTCGAACCTGAGAGTATGCAGTATGCCGTAATCGAAGTAAACCCCCGTGTATCCCGTTCTTCCGCACTTGCGTCAAAGGCAACGGGTTATCCTATCGCAAAGGTTGCCGCAAAGCTTGCAATAGGCTATACACTCAACGAAATCAAAAATGCCGTAACAGGCACAACATACGCTTGCTTTGAACCGGCACTCGACTATGTTGTTGTAAAATTCCCGAAGTGGCCTTTCGATAAATTCGTATATGCAAAGAGAACACTCGGCACTCAGATGAAGGCAACAGGCGAGGTTATGGCTATTGCACCGACATTTGAACAGGCTATTATGAAAGCCGTAAGAGGTGCTGAAATTCATCATGATACTATGGCATCACCTAAATTTGAGGGTATGAGTGATGAGGAAATCAGGGACAGACTCAGCATTTGCGACGACGAGCGTTCATTCTGCGTATATGAGGCACTCAGGCGTGGAATAAGCGTTGACGATATTCACGCAATAACAAAGATTGATGAATGGTTCCTTGAAAAGCTGCTTAACCTTGCAGACTGCGAAAAAGAACTTGCAAAGGGACAGCTTGACAACGAACTTTATGTAAAGGCTAAACATCTCGGTTTCCTTGACAGAACAATAGAGGAACTCAGCGGCTGTAAGGTCACTAATCCGCTTGTTCCTGTATATAAAATGGTTGATACATGTGCCGCAGAATTTTCTGCTGAAACACCATACTTCTATTCAACCTTTGACAGCGACAACGAGGCTGAGAGTTTTATAAAAGAAAAGAACTCAGACCGTCAGACAATTATCGTATTCGGTTCAGGTCCTATCAGAATCGGACAGGGCATTGAGTTCGACTATGCGTCGGTTCACTGCGTATGGGCATTGAAACAGGCTGGCTATGATGTCGTTATCGTAAACAATAACCCCGAAACCGTTTCAACAGACTTTGACACAGCTGACAGACTTTATTTTGAACCGCTCACAAATGAAGATGTAATGGGTATAATCAAAACCGAAAAGCCATTCGGTGTTGTTGTTGCATTCGGCGGACAGACGGCAATCAAGCTCACAAAATATCTCAGCGACAACGGCGTTAATATTCTCGGAACATCAGCCGACAGCATTGATATGGCTGAGGACAGAGAGCGTTTTGACGAACTTCTCGAAATGCACCATGTAAGTCGTCCTCAGGGATTTACCGTAATGACAACCGAAGAAGCACTTGAAGTTGCCGAAAAAATCGGTTATCCTGTTCTTATGCGTCCGTCGTATGTTCTCGGCGGTCAGAATATGATTATCGCATTCAACGAGGCTGACATCAGAGAGTATATGGCGATAATTCTTGCACAGGATATTGAAAACCCGATACTCATCGACAAATATCTTATGGGTCCTGAGCTTGAAGTTGACGCTATATGCGACGGTGAGGATATTCTCATTCCGGGTATTATGAAACATGTTGAGCGTGCAGGCGTTCACTCGGGCGACTCAATCGCAGTATATCCGGCTTGGAACATCAGCGACGAAATGACCGAAAACATCATCAGAACTTCAAAGAACCTTGCGGTTTCACTGAAAACAAAAGGTCTTGTAAATATTCAGTACCTTATCTATAATGATAAACTTTATGTAATTGAAGTAAACCCACGCTCATCAAGAACTATTCCATACATCAGCAAGGTTACAGGCGTACCTATGGTTGACCTTGCAACAAGGGCAATGCTCGGCGAAAAGCTGAAAGATATGGGATATGGCACAGGTCTTTACAAGAAGTCACCTTATGTTGCCGTAAAAGTGCCTGTATTCTCATTTGAAAAGCTCATCAATGTTGACAACCAGCTCGGTCCTGAAATGAAGTCAACAGGCGAGGTTCTCGGTATTGCGAACACACTCGAAGAGGCTCTTTACAAGGGACTTATTGCGGCTGGCTACAAGATGAAAAAGCACGGTGGTGTATTCATCACAGTCCGCAACAGCGATAAGGTCGAAATCGGTGATGTCGCAAAGAAATACAACGAACTCGGCTTTACGCTTTATGCAACAAAGGGTACAGCAAAGACTATCAGGGATTACGGCATTGATGTAATTGAGGTTGATAAAATCCACGAAAACGACAAGGACAACACGCTCACACTTATCGAAAGCGGAAAAATCAACTATGTTATCTCAACATCATCAAAGGGCAGAATTCCTACCCGTGACAGTGTTAAAATCCGCAGAAAGACCGTTGAACACAACATTCCTTGCCTTACATCTATTGATACGGCAAATGCTCTTGCGGATTCATTAAAGAGTAAATATTCCGAATACAGCACGGAGCTTGTTGACATTAACAATATGAGAACCGAAAAGGTAAAACTTAAATTCACAAAAATGCAGGGCTGCGGAAACGACTACATCTACTTTAACTGCTTTGACCAGAAGATTAACAATCCTGAGGGTCTCAGCGTGCGTTTTTCAGACAGGCGTTACGGAATAGGCGGCGACGGCGTTATACTTATATGTCCGTCAGATGTTGCCGACGCTAAGATGAAGATGTACAACACAGACGGCAGTGAGGGCAAGATGTGCGGCAACGGTATCCGCTGTGTAGGCAAATACCTCTTTGACCATAATATGGTACAGGGTGATGAAATCACAATCGAAACACTCAGCGGCATAAAGACCTTACAGGCATTCCGTCACGACGGCGTTGTTGATGTACTCAGGGTTGATATGGGCAAGGCTGTGCTTAATTCAGACCTTATTCCTGTTGCACTCGATAAGCCTAAGGTTATCAACGAGCCTGTTACAATCGGCGGACAGGATTACCGCATTACCTGTGTATCAATGGGCAATCCGCACAGCGTTGTATTCTGTAACAATGTAGAAAAAATAGACCTCGAAAAAATCGGACCGCTCTTTGAAAACAGCGAACTGTTCCCCGAAAGAGTAAACGCTGAATTTGCAAAGGTTATCGACGACCATACAATCGAAATGAGAGTATGGGAGCGTGGAAGCGGCGAAACATGGGCTTGCGGTACAGGTGCCTGTGCTGTTGCTGTTGCGGCAGTTGAAAACGGACTGTGCAGAAAGAATGAAAAAATTACCGTTAAGCTCAAAGGCGGCAATCTGATTATTGAATATACGGACGATACTGTATATCTTACAGGTTACGCAGAAACAGTATTTGAAGGAGAAATTGAGTTATGACAACAAAGTATATATTTGTAACGGGCGGCGTTGTTTCAGGTCTTGGAAAGGGCATAACTGCGGCGTCACTCGGACGGCTGCTTAAAGCAAGAGGCTTGAAGGTTGCCGCTCAGAAACTCGACCCCTACATCAATGTTGACCCCGGTACAATGAGTCCGTATCAGCACGGTGAAGTATATGTAACCGAGGACGGTGCCGAAACCGACCTCGACCTCGGTCACTATGAAAGATTTATTGACGAAAACCTCAATAAATATTCAAACCTCACAACAGGCAAGGTTTATTCAAATGTTCTCGAAAAGGAACGCAAGGGCGACTATCTCGGTGAAACCGTACAGGTTATTCCGCACATAACAAACGAGATTAAATCTTTCATCTATGAAGTCGGCAAGCACTCTGACGCTGATGTTGTCATCACCGAAATCGGCGGTACTGTCGGCGACATTGAAAGTCAGCCGTTCCTTGAAGCTATCCGTCAGGTTTCCGTTGAAGTCGGACTTGAAAACAGTCTGTTCATTCATGTTTGCCTTGTGCCTTACATCAAGGGCAGTGAAGAACACAAGTCAAAGCCGGCACAACATTCTGCAAAGGAACTGCGTTCACTCGGCATAAATCCTGACATTATGGTTCTTCGTTGTGATGAACCGCTTGAACCGAGCATTTTCAAGAAAATTGCTATGTTCTGTAATGTAAAGCCCGACTGTGTAATCGAAAATATGACAATTCCTGTACTTTATCAGGCACCTATGATGCTTGAAAAGGCTAATTTCAGCGACATTGTGTGTCGTGAACTGCACATTGACACTCCAAAGCCTGATATGACCGACTGGCAGGAAATGCTTGACAGAATTAACGCAAGAAACAAAAAAGTAACTATCGCACTCTGCGGTAAATATGTACAGCTCCACGATGCATATCTCTCTGTTGCTGAGGCTTTACAGCATGCAGGATATGAAAATCAGTCATTCGTTGACATCAAGTGGGTTGACACAGAGCTTATCACCGAATATACTGTTGAGGAACTTCTGGGAGATGTTGACGGTATTCTTGTTCCGGGCGGCTTTGGAAACAGAGGCGTCGAGGGCAAAATCATTGCCGCAAAATACGCAAGAGAAAATGACATTCCATATCTTGGAATATGTCTTGGTATGCAAACGGCGGTTATCGAATACGCAAGAAATGTTCTCGGATTTGCTGACGCTAATTCAGGCGAATTCGACCCCGAAAGTCAGCACAAGGTTATCGACCTGATGAACGACCAGAAAGGCGTTCACGAAATGGGCGGCACAATGCGTCTTGGTGCTTATCCTTGCAAAATCCGCAAGGGTACAATGATGGAAAAAGCATACAATCAGCCCGAAGTTGCCGAGCGTCACCGTCACCGTTATGAATTCAACAACGAATTCCGCTCACAGTTTGAAGAAAACGGTATGGCTGTAACAGGTACATCACCTAACGGTATGCTTGTTGAGGCGGTTGAAATTCCGGCTAACAGATTTTATGTCGGAGTTCAGTATCACCCCGAATTCAAGAGCAGACCGAACCACGCACACCCGCTTTTCAGGGAATTTGTCAAAGCAAGCCTTGAAAAAAGAGAGTGAAGAGTGGAGAGTGGAGTGTGGAGTTGTTGTGACCGTAAGTTCGTGCGTTGAGATAATTTTTTGCGACATATAGCTGTTGCGTGAAATGATAACAATAACTTATGGTGCGGAAAATGACTTAACGGTAACAATTACTTTGAACGCAAATTGCGAGCGGAGGCACTCCGC
>JBJFIB010000214.1:0-11309 GCA_051894195.1 Acutalibacteraceae bacterium | reverse complement strand
TCAGGAGTGAAGAAAATGCCACAGCTTAATGAAAACTTTCTTAAACTTGAAAAGAACTATCTTTTCATAAATATTGCAAAGAAAATAAACGCTTATATCGCTGAACACCCAGAAAAAAAGGACAACATCATAAGAATGGGTATCGGTGATGTAACACTGCCTATTGCACCGTGCGTTATTGAAGCAGTCAAAAAAGGTGCAGAAGAAATGGGTGTTAAGGAAACATTCAAAGGCTATGAGGACAGTGGCACAGGCTACGATTTCCTCAAAGAAGCTATTGCAAAATATTACAAGAGTTTCGGTGCAGATGTTTCTGCTGACGAAATAAGAATAAGCGACGGTGCAAAGTCCGATTGCGGAAATATCGTTGATATTTTCGGCGACGACAATGTTGTGCTTATTACTGACCCGGCATATCCTGTATATGTTGACTCAAACCTTATGAGCGGCAGAAAGGTTATCTATGCCGACTGCACAAAGGAAAACAATTTCTGTGCAGTTCCAGACAAAAATGTTCACGCAGACCTTATCTATCTTTGTTCACCGAACAACCCGACAGGTGCGGCTTTCACAAAAGAACAGCTCAAAGCGTGGATTGATTACGCAATCGACAACAAGGCTATCATAATCTATGACGCCGCATACGAGGCATTCATCACAGAACCTGATATTCCGAGAAGTATCTTTGAGGTTGAGGGTTCAAGACAGTGTGCGATTGAGATTTGTTCTCTCTCAAAGACAGCCGGCTTTACAGGTATGCGTTGCGGATATACCGTTATCCCGAAAGAGCTTGAAGTTGTTGCAAGCGACGGAACAGTTGTAAATATTTCACAGATATGGGGAAGAAGACAGGGTTCAAAATTCAACGGCGTTTCCTATCCTGTTCAGTGCGGTGCAGCCGCAGTATTTACTGACGAGGGACAGGAACAGATTAAAGTAAACCTTGAATACTACAAAGAAAACGCAAGAATTATTGCGTCGGCTCTTGACGAACTCGGAATTTACTACACAGGCGGCAAAAACTCACCGTACATCTGGCTTGAATGTCCGAACGGTATGAAGTCGTGGGATTTCTTTGACTTACTCCTCAACGAAATAAATGTTGTCGGCACACCTGGTGCAGGCTTTGGCAAAAACGGCGAAGGTTTCTTCCGTCTTACATCATTCGGCGACAGAGATAAGACAATCGAGGCTGTTGAAAGACTTAAAAAACTGCTTAAATAATTCATAATTAACATGAGTTCGATAAAAAAATAGAAGAAAATCTGCCCAAAATTGGTGTGATGAAGTTACCCAGTAAACATCAACCAAAAGAAAGGGCAGATTTTTATTGAAAATTTTTAAAAAATTTTTATTTTTTACTGTCCAAACCTGTTTATGAATCGTATATATTATGTCATAAGAAAATGACATTGGAGGTTTAATAATGAATAAAGATTTTATAAAAATAATTCCCTCAGCACTTAAAGGTGATAATTCTGCTTTTGAAGCTCTCTATAATATAACAAAAGATAAGGCGTATTTTATAGCATTAAGCCTGACTCACAATGAGAATGATGCGATGGATATATTACAGGAAAGCTATATGAAGGCTTTCAGCAATCTTGATAAGGTCAATCCACCTGAAATGTTCGATAATTGGTTCAACCGTATTGTTGCCAATCAAAGCAAGGATTTTATGAAAAAGAAAAAGCCTGTTCTTTTTGACGATATATCCTCAGATATTACTGTTGATTGGGACGAAAGCGAAAAAAACGAGGACTATATTCCGGAACAGTCACTTGATAACAATGAAACAAGCCGATTGATTATGGAAATTATTAACAAACTTCCCGAAGACCAACGACTTTGTATTCTTATGTATTATTATCAGGATATGAGCGTTGCAGACATTTCATCAACGCTTAATCTTACCGTTTCTACGGTAAAATATAAGCTTTCCGCCGCAAGAAAAACAATAAAATCAGAGGTTGAAAAGCTTGAAAAGAAAGGCACAAAGCTATATGCCGTTTTTCCGTTTGCACTCTTGCCGTCAATCATCAGCCAATCAGCACAAGCCACATCTGCACCGGCTTTTTCGGCTGTGTCCTCTGCTGTTTCAGGTACTGTCGGAAAGGTGGCAACAGGTACTGTCGCAAACTCTACGGCAAATATGGCTTCTAAAACATTATCAGGAGGAATAAATATGATTTTCAAAACCACAGCTTCAAAAATTATTGCGGCGGTACTTGCCGTTGCTGTTGTCGGAGGCGGTGTTACAACAGCCGTCATAATCGCAAATAACAACAACAAAAACAGCACTCCCACAAGCCCAGCCGCAAGCAGTTCCGTCAATGTAAGCAGTACAGGAGAAGAAAGCTCAGGCTCTGTTTCTTTACTTGAATCAAGCGATGTATCACAAAATGTCGATGTCGAGATTATTGACGAGAATAAATATACTTATAGTGACCCATACCTTTTTAACGCTATTCTTTCTTCAAGCACCGAAAGCGGCAGCTATGATTCAGTTGCGATTTTGGGATGTGGTTTATCTGACAGTACGATTGTCATACCTAAAGAAATTGATCATCGTCCAGTCAGAAAAATCATGTATAAAGCATTTGACAATCATGAAAACCTTACCACACTGGTCATTCCCGATACTGTTAATACGATAGGTGTAATATGTAATAATTGCCCTAATCTTTCTGAGGTAATAATTCCCGAAAGTGTAAACAGAA
Organism: Acutalibacteraceae bacterium; assembly: GCA_051894195.1. Lineage (GTDB taxonomy): Bacteria > Bacillota > Clostridia > Oscillospirales > Acutalibacteraceae > UBA1213. The sequence goes on along the minus strand of JBJFIB010000214.1, from coordinate 8,589 downwards.
TAGATGATGGTACTTTTACTAACTGCCCAAATCTTACTTTGAAAGTAAAAGCAGGCTCATATGCAGAACAATATGCAAAGCAAAACAACATACCATATACTATATATGAAATGAGAAAGCAGGAATCCTCTGTTGAGGAGTCTGTTGCCAATGAAATTTCAGAGAAAGATTTCGACACTGAAACTGCCGGCAACGGCGTAATTATGGTTAAATCTTATCATGGTAAAGATGAAGAAGTTATAATACCGGAAGAAATAAGTGGCAAAAAAGTAATAAGTGTTGCCAGTCGGACATTTGAGAATAATGACAAAATAACAAGTGTTATAATTCCAGATAATATTCAATTTATTGGTACATCTGCATTCTCTCATTGCACTTCACTTAAAAATGTAACACTTTCAAATAGTATTGATGAAATTTCTACTTGTACATTTATTAACTGTGAGGCTCTTGAAAGTATAAAAATTCCAGATAGTGTTATTGCTATTGGGAATGGAGCTTTTAGTTTTTGCACCTCTCTTAAAAGCATAGAAATTCCAAATAGTGTTACAAAAATTCATGAATGTGCATTTATAGGCTGTGATTCGCTTACAATCCATGGTACAAAAGGTTCATATGCCGAAAGTTTTGCAAAAGAACAAAATATCAAATTTGTTGCCGAATAAACCGACAAGCAAAAACGGACTATATCATTTTGAAGTGATACAGTCCGTTTTATAGTTGTTAAGAATTATTATTCTGTTGGTTCTGTTGTGTTTTCTTGTTGCGGATTTTTAACGGCTTTTACAAAGGCACAGCTGTCACGGGGAATAATCAGTTCGTTGCCGGTAAGGTTGGTGTTCATAAAGGTTTCGCCGCCGATAAATTCATCGGGAACTCTGAACCGTATTGTATAGTCTGCGGCATTGAAAACGCATATAAGCATATCGTTTTCGTCCTCACGAATGTAACCCATTGTACGACCTGTTGAGCCGAATTCGTGCAAATCGCCGTCAACAAGACAGGAACACTGTTTTCTCATTTTGCCGAGTGCTTTGTACCATTCAAGAAGTTCTTTGTCCTCCTTGCCCCACGGGAATGTTGCACGGTTGAACGGGTCTTTGTAGCCCTCAACGCCGACTTCATCACCGTAATAAATACACGGCACACCGGGCAGAGTATAGAGAATACCGCTTGCAATTCTCATTCTTCTCAGACCGTATTCACGCTGTTGCGGATTGAGTTTTGTTGAGGCTTGCCACTCACGACCTCTGCCGTTCTGTCGTTCTCCTGCAATAAGTGTAATAACACGCTCGGTGTCGTGAGTTCCAAGAAGATTCATCAGCGAACGGATAACGGGGCGAGGATAGTTTTCGAGAACATTAAGTACAATTTCAATCATATCCCTGCCGTCGCCACAGTTAAGAAAACCGAGTATTGCGTCACGGAACGGATAGTTCATAACGCTGTCAAGCTCCTTGCCATAAAGAAAGCGTCTGCGTGAACCGTAGCTTTCCTTGTTAGATGCGTCCTCCCACACTTCGCCGAGAAGTAATGCGTTGGGGTTTTCGGCTTTGACTGCCTCTCTTATATGCTCGATAAATTCGTCGGGCAGTTCGTCGGCAACATCAAGTCGCCAGCCGCTGTTGCCGTCTTTTATCCATTTGCGGATAATGCCGTTTTCGCCGTTGATGTATTCGTTAAAAGAGTGTGAAAGTTCCTCGACCTCAGGCAAGGTGTTAAAGCCCCACCACGAGTTATATATGTTAGGCCACTCAATAAATTTATACCATGTATAATACGGTGATTCCTTTGAATTGTATGCACCGTTTTCGGCATAGCGTTTTTCACGGTTGAAGTATTTGCTGTCACTGCCCGTATGACTGAAAACGCCGTCGTTTATTATTCTTATGCCGTATTTTTTTGCCTCACTGCAAAGTTCAACAAAATCTTCCTCAGTGCCGAGAACAGGGTCAATTTTTTCATAGTCGCCAGTGTCATAGCGGTGATTTGAATAAGCCTCAAAAATCGGGTTGAGATAAATACAGGTAACGCCGAGTTCGTGAAGATAGGGCAGTTTCATCTGTATGCCTTTGAGGTCACCCTGAAAGAAATCGGAATTTGTGATTATGCCATATTCATTCGGTCGCCAGTCGGGAATATTGTTCCAGTCGGTCTGAATTTTCTTGTCGGGATAAACGCCGTCTTTTTTCTCACCCGAAAAATAAAATCTGTCGGGGAAAATCTGATACATAATTCCACCAGGCAGCCATGACGGAGTTTCAAAGTCCTTGTCATAGCACAAAAGCTGAAAGCGTGGCTCGCCCTCGTTTGTCGAGAGATGTCCCTCGCCGCCGTAGCCTTTCATAACAAACCGTCTGCCGTAGCAGGTTTCAAGGCTGAAATGATACCAGAAAAGTCCGATTCTGTCGGCGTTCAAATCACATTCCCACTGTTCGTGGTCATAGCCGACCATACCGCTCCAATACATACTGTAAAAAGTCGTGTCGCCGTATCTGTCGTCTTTTACGGCAAGCAGAGCGTTTGAACAGTGCAGACTGCGTGGCAGTACAATCCTGAAATGAATTTTTGTTTCAGACGGAACAGCTCCTGTCGGACTGCGAAATTCCGTTTCACGAGAGTTGAATATTTTCATTCTTATTTCCCCTTAACTTTTTAATTTAATTTGTAATTACAGTGTTACGCTGTAATGAATTTGCATTTAAGCTGATATATACAATAAACAAACGGTTCACAAAAACAATTATGAATCAGTCAGTGTAGTTGCGTCAGATTTAATATAATATTGTCAGACCTTATTTTGAATATTTCTTTTGTATCTGACGATTTAACTATATTACATATCCTCATTACTTCATTTATCATATCAGTATTGTTTGTAGCTTTTACGGATAATGACAAATCTTTAATCAATCTGTCGTTATTTGCCGTGCTGTCTAAAACATGGTCAAAATCATATAAAGGCGACGGACATACATAACTGCCGTTATCTGTGTTTCTCAGCCAGCCGAAATTTCCTGCGTGTCTGTCACCGTTTCCGGTTATGGCGTCTATTGTAAGCATTTGTATTCCGGTCATACCCATATAATTTATAATATCTTTTTCAGTAAAATCATCGGGGTCTATTATACCCGACTGGTCAGCCTGTTCGAGCATTAAATTCCGGTTTGTGAAATTCTCGACTTGTATTCCGCCTTTTATTTTTGATATGTTACATACGGGTATGCTGCATTTCTTACACAGCAAACTCACTTCTTCCTCTGAATCCAGATTTTCACCGTATTTATTCAAATACTTACTTGACACCCATTCTTTATTTAAATAACCGCTGACATATAGTGTAGGTATAGCATTACCGTTCTTATAGTAACCCTCACCTTTCCAGAAATCAGTATAATATGGACTAACTTCTTCAAAAAGCAGAGTGCTGACATCTTCTTTTGTCCAGTAACAGTCACTTAAACTCAAAATATGCGTTGATTTATTTATAAGAACCCTGTTGCCCTGTCCGAAAGTAACACCCTTTAATCTTCGTGCTAATGAATTTGTATTTGAACTGTACCTTGTTTTCAGCCATAATTTAAATGTTTCCTTACAGGGATTTTTTTTCATTAAACCCGGCAATAAACAGGCATTATATACTTCTTCCGTATCAATATTATATACTTTATGATTTTTACAATATAATATCACAGCCACAATTCACTCTCCACTCTCCACTCTAATCAATGCTGTATTGGTCAACTAAGTGCCACATAGGTTCTTCGACTATTGCCTGTGCCTTAATGCCGTCGGCGGTGTATTCCTCTGAAAGTAAAGCACCTGTATTTCTCAGTTTGCTGAGGAGGGCGGCTTTGTCAAACGGAACAAGCAGTGTGTATTTTCTCAGCCTTACAGGAAGATTGTTTTCGATTGCACGGAGTAATTCGTCAATGCCTATTGCATTTTTTGCACAGATACGAACCGAACTTCTGCCGTCAGGAAGGTCGTCTGGATTGCCGACAAGGTCGCATTTGTTGAATACCGAAATAATCGGTCTGTCGGTACAGCCGAGTTCTCTTAACAAAGAGTTTGTTACATCAAGATGAAGTTTATACTCGTCGCTTGAAGCGTCACATACATTTAATATAATGTCAGCAAGAGCCGCCTCTTCAAGAGTTGATTTAAACGCCTCAACAAGATGATGCGGCAGTCGGCGTACAAGTCCTACCGTATCAATAAGCATTACCGAAACACCATTGGGAAGTTTCAATGCTCTTGAAGTCGGGTCAAGCGTTGCAAAGAGTTTGTTTTCAGAGAGAACACCTGCCTGTGTCAGCGTGTTCATAAGGGTTGATTTTCCGGCGTTGGTATATCCGACAATGGCAACGGTGATTACTCCGTCTTTTTTTCGTCTTGCACGGAGCTGTTCACGGCGGTTTGTCATATGTTCAAGTTCGTCTTTGAGGTATTCTATTCTTCTTCTGATGTGACGGCGGTCTGTTTCAAGCTTTGTTTCGCCGGGACCTCTTGTTCCTACGCCGCCGCCGAGCCTTGACATTTCACGGCCTTTGCCCGAGAGTCGTGGCATAAGGTATTTAAGCTGTGCAAGTTCAACCTGTAATTTACCCTCGTTTGTCTTTGCCCTTATCGCAAAAATATCGAGAATAAGCATTGTCCGGTCGATTGTGCGAATGTCGGTTTCGTCCTCAATGTTTCTTATCTGAGTAGGTGTAAGTTCTGTGTCAAAAACAATAAAGTCGATTTCGTTGTCACTGCAAAACTGTTTTATTTCTTCAAGCCGTCCCGAACCGATACAGGTTGCACCGTCGGGTTTTTCACGCTTTTGCATAATTGACGCAACAGGTTCTGCACCGGCACTGCTGACGAGTTCATACAGTTCTTTCATTGAACTTTCCGCATCATATTCGCCCGTGTCAATCCCCACAAGCAACGCACGCTGAATTTTCTGTTCGTTTTCATACATTTCCATATTGAAAATTCCTTTCGGCAATTCATATTCATATTATATAATATAACACAAATCCGGACTTAATAAAAGAAGAAATTGCCTTATATATTCAAAAATGATATATGAAGTGATAAAAGATATAATTGTTTCATAAATGTGGGATTCTTTTTGTTATTATTATGTATTTAAAGTCGTGGATAAATATGATAAAATAGTATAAGTATATGAATTTTTGGGTTCATTTATATAATCAAAATATAAAAAGAGGTTAAATTTATGAAAAGGGAATATGATGTCCTGATTGTCGGTTCAGGTGCAGCAGGTCTTTATGCGGCTTTGCAGTTTCCTGAAAATGTAAGTGTTCTTCTTCTGTCAAAGCGTGAGCTTACCCTGTCGAACAGTTCGCTTGCACAAGGCGGCGTTGCGGCTGTTCTCGACAGAAACCACGACAATTTCAAACTGCATATAGCTGATACGCTTATCGCAGGAAAGTACAAAAACAACCTTAAAGCTATTGAGGTGCTTGTAAGTGAAGGTCCTCAGGATGTGCTGAAACTCAAAGAAATGGGCGTTGCATTTGACCTTGATTCAAGCGGAAAGTTACAGATGACGCTTGAAGCAGGACATTCCCGTCACAGAATTGTACACCATAAGGATTCAACAGGTCGTGCCATTGTCGATACGCTGATTGAACAGGTGAAAACACATAATAATGTAGAAATTCTTGATGAAACACTCCTCTATAAGCTCGAAAACAACGGACGAGGATTTTATGCAGGAATGATTATGCCGAACGGCGAGTCAAAGATTATTGCCGCACATTACTGTATTCTTGCCTCAGGCGGTATCGGTCGTGTGTATAAATATACCACAAACTCGGCTATTGCAACCGGTGACGGTATTACTCTTGCACATATGCTTGGTGCAAAAATAAAGCACCTCAACTGGATTCAGTTTCACCCGACAGCTTTTGCCGCAGAAAAAGACCGTGAGCGTTTCCTCATAAGCGAGGCTGTTCGTGGCGAGGGTGCAGTTCTTCTCAACTGTGACGGAGAGCGTTTTGCACAGAACTATGACGAGCGTGGAGAGCTTGCTCCCCGTGATGTCGTTTCAAACGCAATTATGCTTGAATCACAGAAAAAGGGCAACGAAAATTTCTATCTCGACATTACCCACAAAGACCCTGAATTTGTAAAGAACCGTTTCCCGATGATTTACGAGAGATGTCTTGAAGAAAATATCGACATAACAAAGGACAGAATACCTGTATTTCCGTGTCAGCATTATCTTATGGGAGGCATTGATGTTGACCTCAATGCACACACATCTGTTGACAGACTTTATGCCGCAGGTGAATGTTCACACACCGGCGTTCACGGTGCAAACCGTCTTGCAAGTAACTCATTGCTTGAAGCACTTGTATTTTCACGCAGAGCGGCAAACGATATTATCTCAAAACTTGCCGTTGAAAACAACGAACCTTTCGGCGAGTTCAAAGAGAGCGACGATTTAAGCGGTAACAAACTTCCGCACGGTTTCCGTACCGAAATCAGAGAAATTATGCAGGACTGCCATTTTGTTATTCCAAAGCCTGAAAATGTCCCCGACGGCTTGAAGCGTTCAAAGGAAATACTCGACAACCTTTTAAGTGGCGGATATGAAATAAATCAGGATTTTGTTGAGGCAAGAAGTCTTGCAACAGTCGCAGCCATAGTATTAGAGGAGGTTCTTGAAGAAGATGACGCTGAATAAAATTTATGTTGACAACCTTATTAAAACCGCACTGCTTGAAGATATAAACTATTGTGATGTCACAACCGATTATCTTATTCCGGCTGAACAAATGGGCGAGGGTAAGTTCGTTGCAAAGGCTGACGGAGTTGTATGCGGTGTTGATATCGCACTCAGAGTTTTTGAAATGCTTGATGAAGATGTTAAGTATGAAGTTCTCAAAAAAGACGGCGACGAAGTAAAAAAAGGCGACGAAATACTCAGACTCAGCGGAAAAACCGCCGCACTTCTCAAAGGTGAACGCACTGCCCTTAACCTTATACAGCATATGAGCGGAATTGCAACAGCCGCACACACAGCTATGAAACTTGTTGAGGGTACAAACGCAACAATAGCCGACACAAGAAAGACACTTCCGGGTATGCGTCCTTTGCAGAAATATGCCGTTATGACAGGCGGAGCAAAAAATCACCGCTACAATCTCTCAGACGCCGCTATGCTCAAAGACAATCACATTGACGCCGCAGGCGGAATAACAGCCGCAATAACCAAACTCCGCAGTAAAATCGGTCATATGACCAAAATTGAAGTCGAAACAAGAAATCTTGACGAACTCAGGGAGGCTCTCGACGCAAAAGCCGACATCATTATGCTTGACAATATGAGTCCTGAACTTATGAAACAGGCTGTTGAAATAACAAACGGTCGTGCAGTGCTTGAAGCCTCAGGCGGCATTACCAACGAAACAATCCGTGCCGTTGCCGAAAGCGGCGTTGACATCATCTCAATCGGTGCCTTAACCCATTCCGTCAAAGCCTTCGACATCTCAATGTACATTAAATAGTGTGGAGTGTGGAGAGTGGAGAGTGGAGTTGTTGTGTGAACCGTAAGTTTGTGTGAGGTATGGCATTTATGAATATTACTAAAAAACATCTTATTGGTGCTGTCGGCATAGCTGTCGGGATAATACTGATTATTGTGTGGGGTGCATTGACACTCAAAAACGAATCCGACAGAAAACACGCCGCACAACTCATTTACTGTAATCAGACTTGCCTTGCTGATGTTGTAAGCTCATCATCTGTAACGATAAATCAGTCACGCAGACACAGGGGTGACACATACAGCTGGATTTATGTTTCATACACCGCCAACGGTGTAAGCTACAATAATGTTTATGCCGGTGTCACAAAACGGAGAGTTTCAGGCGGCGAAAAAATACTTCTGTATTATGACCCGTCAAATCCTCAGGACTGTACGGCATCAACCAACGGTTTTGACTATTATACACAGGTGTACGCATATATTTTTGCGGCTGGTGTTGTTGTAATATGTATAGTTATATTGCCGTCAATATTCATCAGAGTGAAAAGAAAGCGTGACTTGCAATATGCCGCTCATAAAGAAGAAATGATAAACAAGTACCGTATTCAGAATCTTTATTATACGGATTATAACGACGATAACAACGGACAAAATAAATATTGATTTTTATTTAAGCTCTCATCGTATTGGTGGGAGCTTTTTCTCATTCCTCATTCCACTCTCCACTCTCCACTCTGTAAATTACAGGTGGGAGCTTTTTGTGTTAGCTTGCGATTATATACATAAATTTATCAAGAAGATGTAAAAATATGTGAAAGTATACATTGTAATTGAGGAAAAAATGTTATATAATGTCTTTTATGAAAAAATTGTCATCACTAATATTATTTTATCGGGAGGAAACAAAATGAAATCTGCAAAATTGCCAAAGAAAATTATTGCAATAGCTCTTGCTGCTTGTATGCTTGGCGGTACTGCGGCAACAGGTGTCGGCTCGTACATAGGTTTAAGCACAACGGTCAACGCTGCCGAAACTACTGCAAGTGATTTTGAATATCAAATAAACGGTGACGGAACATTGG
>JBJFIB010000213.1:0-5223 GCA_051894195.1 Acutalibacteraceae bacterium | reverse complement strand
ATGAATATGCGCTCGACAGCAATAACGATGATACAAATTTTGTCATTACAGACGACAATACGGTATCGGGTGCAAAGACAAAATTCCGCAATAATATCAATGCGATAAAAACTCTTAAGGCTTTGGAGCTTAACGGTAAAGCCGCCACAAACGCAGATAAAAAAGCCTTGTCACTATACACCGGGTGGGGCGGTCTTGCACCGGCATTCAGTGAAAATCCTGCTTGGAAAAATGAAGCGCAGGAGCTTATGGATTTACTCACTGCCGATGAATATGTGTCCGCCAGAGCTTCTACGCTTGATGCGTTTTATACCGACAATACAATCATAGACGGTATCTATCAGGCACTGAGAAAATTTGGATTTACCGGCGGCGATGTTCTTGAGCCTGCAATGGGAATCGGAAATTTCTTCGGACGAATGCCGTCTGACATTTCCCGTTCATCCCGTCTTTACGGAGTAGAAAAGGGCAGTATTTCCGGCAGAATTGCAAGCAAGCTTTATCCCGATGCAAGCATAACTGTCGATGGTTTTGAAAACACGCAGTTTCAGAACGGCAGCTTTGATGTTGCAGTCGGCAATATTCCTTTTGGCGATTCCTCAGTAAACGATAAGGAGTACAATTCACAGCACCTGAAAATTCACGATTACTTTTTCTTGAAAACCCTTGATAAAGTCAGACCCGGCGGCATTGTAGCTTTTGTAACATCAAAAGGCACATTGGACAAGAAGGATACTTCTTTCAGAAAATCGCTCGCCGAAAGAGCTGACCTTCTCGGTGCAGTCAGATTGCCGAACAATGCGTTTAAGTCTGCCGGAACGCAAGTTACATCAGATATTATATTCCTGCAAAAACGCACTGCACCGCCGGAGAAGCTGCCCGAATGGGTGCAGCTCGGCGCAACATCAGACGGACTTTCCGTGAATCAATATTTTGCATCTCACCCTGATATGGTGTTGGGCAAGATAGTGCAGGGAAATAAAATGTACGGCAGAAACGATGATACTATGTGTATTCCGTTCGATGATGCTGATTTGTCAAGGCTGCTCCCGGAGGCGATTAATAAAATAAGCGGCAGCTATACACCTGATTTTGACAAGCCTTCACCGCTTCAGGATATAAAAAATCAAGATGTTGTTTTGCCCGAAAATATCCGTCAGGAAAGCTATTTCGTACATAACGGCGAGTTGTACTTCTGGGGCGTTGCCGGTCGTGACGTTGAGATAATTCACGCCAGAGAGCTGTGGTCGAATTATTCTGCGAAGAACAGAAAATACAACAACAAAAACATTGAGCGAACTAAGGCTTTTGTTGAACTGCGAGAGATTGTTCGTGAGCTTCTTGAGGTTCAAAAGCTTCCCGGAGATTATAGTAAGAGAATATCAGAATTGCAGAAAGAGTTGAACGAAAAGTACGATGCATTCTACTCAAAATTCGGTTTACTGCACGCTCAGCAAAACCGTCTGCTTTTGTCAAGGGACAGTGCATATCCGTTGCTTCTCTCCCTTGAAGCTGAGGTAGATAAGGGCAAGCTTATACGAAAATCAGATATTTTCACCGAACGCACGATTTCTCCTCCTATTGCAGTGGAGCACGTTGACACTGCTCTTGAGGCGCTTAATGTTTCGATTGTCAGCCTCGGAGAAATTGACCTTGATTATATGTCTGAGCTGTGCGATATTCCCAAAAGGGTTATTATTGAGCAGCTCAGAGGTCAGATTTATCCTGTCCCGGAGCTGTCAACCGATGACAATATCGTGTATCAGACTGCATCGGAATATCTGTCCGGTGATATATATATAAAGCTTGATGCCGCAAAAGACGCCGCTGAAGCAAATCCGTTGTTTGAAGATAATATTCCTGCTCTTAAAGAAGCCATTCCAACACCGCTTAAATCAGGAGATATTGATGTAAATATCGGCGCTACTTGGATTGAGCCAAAATACTATCAGCAATTCATCTATGAGATATTCGAAACACCTGATGAATACCGAGCAGATATTAAGCCTCGTTTTATCTGGCAAAGGACCGGCAAAAAGATAGAAGTTGAGTATTCCAAATACAGCAATAAATGGCAAATTACAAATAAATCGCTTGACAAATCTGTTACTGTGACAAAGCAGCTTGGCACACAATTTAAATCTGCTTATTCCATATTTGAGAGTATTCTTAATCTTAATGACCCTCGTGTGTATAAGGATGCAGTCGATAAAAACGGCAAGATTATTTTTGATAAAAGCGGAAATCCGGTACGGGTTCTTGATGTTGAGAGGACTAAGCTGCTTCAGCAGAAAGCGAATATCATTAAGCGAAAGTTTAAGGATTGGATATTCAAAGACCCCCGGAGACGTTCAGAATTAGTTGCAAAATACAACAGAGAATTCAACTGCATTAAGCCGAGAGAATTTGACGGCTCACATCTGACATTCCCGGGGATGAACTCATCAATAGAGCTGCGCTCACATCAGAAGAACGCCATTGCTCACGCAATATTCGGCGGCAATACGCTGTTTGCACACGCAGTCGGCGCAGGCAAAAGTGCGACACGTTCGTAACTGAAAAGGTTACGCACAAGTAAGCTATAAAATAAACGAAATTGAAAGGAGTTCGTAAATCAGACTTGGAGAACTGATATTCCAATAGGTGGAATGAGGGGGTAACGCCCTGAAACGCCTACCTTACAAACTGCGATATGCGATAATCCTATGTAACAAGGATTATGGTATAAAGCTCGCCAAAGTCGGCAGAAGTACGCCCAAACGGTAACGCTGTGGAAAGTGTTCCAGAGGTGGAATATGTGTATGATATGCCGGAGGTCTATAAACTACCTATGGTTAGAATGTCAATATTGACTGACGAAATCCCGAAAGTACGGGTCTAAAAGGCGTAGGAGCAGAAATGCTCCTTTCCGAATACGGAAGTATGTGAGGATAAGTAAGAATTTTTACTATGAAAGTCCTTGTGATATGAACGGTATCACTCAGCATACAGGTTCAGAGGGACACCTACGGGTAGATATGTACAGATAGGAATATCGGAACGTGGAAAGACTAAAACACGGAGTTGGTTACAAACTATGATGTGGTGAATTGGAAAATACAGATGTATATAACAATTCTTTATTTAGTTGAGAGCGGTGGCACAGTACCTATGAAGCTGTAGAAATACAGCAGAGGGATAGCCACCAGTCGATGATAATGTATAAAGTAAAAACTATATTAATACAAAGGTTCGAGTATGACTAAGAAAAGCGAAATCCTAAAAGGAGAGTACCTGACTTTGACAAACAGAACACGACCCTTAAAGAAACAAAAAATTCGCAATGCTGAATACTATGATATGCAGGCTGTGTTTGATGAACTGTATGCAAAGAGTAATAAAGGTTGTAATTTCAAGAATTTAATTGAAATTATTAAGGCACCCGAAAATATCAAACTGGCATACAGAAATATCAGGAAAAATAGCGGCAGTAAAACAGCAGGGGTGGATAATAAGACAATCAGCGATTTGAATAAGTGGAAAGAAAAAGCGTTAATATCTCACGTTCAGAATAAACTGGATTGGTATATTCCAAACGCAGTCCGCAGAGTAGAAATTCCAAAAAGTAACGGCAAAACCCGACCTTTAGGAATACCTACGATTATGGACAGAATTATTCAACAATGTATTTTACAGGTGTTAGAGCCTATCTGTGAAGCAAAGTTTTTCAAAAGAAGCAACGGTTTTCGTCCTAATCACAGTGCGGAAAATGCTATTGCGCAAGCTGAAAGAATGATACAAAATGTCGGCTGTCATTATGTAATTGACATTGATATTAAATCATTCTTTGATAATGTCAATCACGGAAAACTACTTAAACAGATGTGGACACTTGGTATCAGGGATAAAAAGCTGCTTTCTATCATCTCAACAATGCTTAAGGCAGAGGTGGCAGGAATAGGCTTTCCTGAAAAAGGAACGCCACAAGGCGGAATAATCTCCCCTTTGCTATCCAACATTGTTTTAAATGAACTGGACTGGTGGATAGTTAGCCAATGGGAAGAAATGCCAACTAAAGGAAATTACATTAGCCGTATTTACGCTAATGGAACACCTGATAAAAGCAGTCTAATCCGAACATTAAGGAATTATACTGAATTAAAAGAGTGCTATATCGTAAGATATGCAGATGACTTCAAAATATTTTGCAAAAAGTATTCTGATGCGGTAAAACTTTTTGCCGCTACTAAAAAATGGCTGTGGGAACGATTAGGATTGGAAATCAGTCCTGAAAAATCCAAAATAGTTAATCTGAAACGCCATTATTCTGAATTTTTAGGCTTCAAGCTGAAAGTAAGAATAAAAGGTAAAAAGAACAACGGACAGCCCAAATATGTAATTGAAGCGCATATTAAGGACAATGCACTAATCAAAATCCGTGATAAAAGTAAGCAGATAATCGGGGATTTGCGCAAAACGTATGACCCGAATATGGAATACCGACTGATACAGAAATACAACTCGTATATTATCGGTATCCACAATTATTACTGTATTGCTACTCACGTCAATATTGATATACACAAAATCGCTTTTGATGTCAAAAAGAGCCTTTACAACAGACTAAAACACAGAATTACCAAAACAGGTAACATTACCAACAGATACATAAAATCTAAATATGGGAAAAGTCGAGAGGTACGATATATCAACGAACACGCCGTTGTACCAATTGCTTATGTTCAGCACAGAGTACCAATGGATAAAAAGTTGAAAATCAATAAATACACACCGCAAGGCAGAGCAGAAATTCACAAGAATTTAGGCAATGTAGATATGTCTGTGTTGTATCACTTGATGAACAATCCCTGCGGCGCAGAAAGTATTGAATATAACGATAATAGAATTTCTATGTATGTCGCACAAGCAGGAAAATGTGCAATATCAGACGTGTTTCTTGAAGCAAATCAAGTTGACTGTCACCATAAAACACCGAAGTGTTACGGTGGTGACGACAGTTATCAAAACCTGATTATTGTATCAGACAAAATCCATATTTTAATCCATTCCAATAACGAAAGAACGATTAGAAAGTATCTTGGTATGTTAAAGTTGAATAAAAGGCAAATGAATAAACTCAATAAATTGAGAGCGCAGGCGCAAATGCCAGCGATACAATATGAGGTTTAATCTGTTTGAAATGTAGATTTTTATAAAGATTATCACCGATGGAAAGCCGTGTGA
>JBJFIB010000212.1:3503-5292 GCA_051894195.1 Acutalibacteraceae bacterium | reverse complement strand
ATTGACAGAACATTTGTTCGTGATATAATCAAATTACCAATTGGGACAAATGTCCCAAGCATACGGAGGTTAATATGTTACCTACAAATGAAATTAAATCAGCCATTAAGAATTTTATTGAAGAAACATACATTAAAGAAGGATACACCCCATCTATACGACAAATTGCAGATAAGATTGGTATTGGAAAATCAACCGTGCAGAGATTTTTATCAACAATGAAAGAATCTGGTGAAATAAGTATGTCCGGAAGAACTATTTCCACTGATTTAATTGATAAATATAATTCCGAAAGTGTGAATATCGGTGTTTTAGGTTCAATAAAGTGTGGTGCATTTGCTTTTGCAGAGCAAAATGTTACGGAATATTTTAGATTACCGACTTCATTGGTTGGCCGTGGTGATTTCTTTATATTGGAAGCTGACGGAGAATCAATGATAGAAGCCGGAATAGATGACGGAGATTATGTTATCATACGAAAACAAAATACTGCTGATAATGGAGATATCGTTGTTGCCCTATATGAAAACGAAACCACTCTAAAGCGTTTTTATAAGGATCCGAAGAACAAACGATTTATTCTTCATCCGGAAAACGACAAAATGGATGACATCATAATTGAAGACGATATTCGAATTCAAGGTGTAGCAGTAAAAATACTAAAGGAAGCGATCTAATGGAAACAGATTATATGAATCAAATTACTGCAAATAAGAGAGAAGCAAAGCCCAAAATACCCATTGAGGTAACGCTAAAATGTATGACAGACGGAAAGATGTTGCCATTATGCATCAAATGGCAAAACGGCTGCATATATGAAATAGAACGAGTAATTGATATTAAGCCACGAGGACCGTATTCAGTGATTTACAAAGTAATAATAAATGGCAAAAAACGCTGTTTATACTATGAAAATAAAAAGTGGTTAGTCGAATCGAAAGGATAGTGATTGAGAAACCAAAGTCGAATAAATATTGATTGGTGAATAGAGTAAGAGTTAAAGTTAATAAGAAGTAGTGTAGGGTTGAATGGAAAAAGCGTAAATATTTATCGGCAAATAAACGAAAAATAATAATACAAAAAAGTATATATTGTTTTGCGCCGATAATCCTACACGACAGGAAATTATCGGTTATTTTTATGTGAATCAGGAGGTTTGAATATGAAAAATGTAGAAAATCCAAAACACAGTATGACTCCGGTATATGACGCAAAAGGCAAAAAACTTGCCGAAATGAGCACAGACAAAAAAAGGCTTGTCATAGCGAAGCAAGGAAGAAAAATAGAATTATTTGTAAATAATCAAGGAGAGCTTGAACAAATAGAACATTAATCCATAGAGTCCTCGAGACCGGGATTGAATTACTGACATTAGTTGGTATTCAACCCGGTCTTTTATTTTTTGGACCAAATTCAATTGCTCAAACGATTTTAGAGCAAAAAAAATAAAGAGTAATGAAATGTTTTATTTTTCAAAATTCAATGTATGTCGATAAAAAAATATAGTATTTAATCTAAAAAGCCAAAAACGCTATACAAATTATATATTTCGACTTATTAATAACAGCAATTGTAGTATATAAAAGGAAAAAAGAGAATTTTTATATTTGCACTCAAAGGTTGTTGAATGCAAATATAAGGATTTCCTTAAATACAATAAAAAATTAAATCTGGTGTTTTTGGACGCGTACGAAAACGAAGGATACATAAAGCTGAAAAAAGAATGGTAGCTACATTCCGTCAGCTTTAGGTAGCCGTAATTTCGTGCGCCTTTTTTGTGTCCTTCTGC
>JBJFIB010000212.1:0-3403 GCA_051894195.1 Acutalibacteraceae bacterium | reverse complement strand
TCTTTGAAAATTGAATATACGGTATATCAAATACCTTCCTGTTGTCGTCTGAATGGACAAGCAGAGAATGAAGATTAGTTGCTATAAGCAATGCTAACCGGCTGTGTGTGGTGATACAGGTGTGCGATGAAAAACAACAGGGATAATGATACTTGCGCGAGCGTTCCCACGAAAGAGGAACTGGTGAGATTCCAATGACGAGATACCAAGCTCGGTTTGATATATGCCCGTATATCAGGGGTGTCGTGGACAAATATGATATGAAAACGATTTATGAACTAATCCGAACATAAGGGTTAAGTTCCCACTGATTAAAAAATACGGAGGAAAATTCTATGACCGAATGGGATAGATTATCAAGACAGGCGAAAGTCTACAAAGAAGCCTATCCACCGGGAACGAGAATTCTTTTAATTTCAATGGATGATAGGAATCCTGTGCCTCCGAATACAAGAGGTACAGTCAAATCAGTTGATGATGTCAGTACTATTCATTGCAGATTTGATAATGGAAGAAATATCGGCATTGTTCCCGGACAAGATAGCTTTCGAAAATTAACACAACAAGAAATTGAAGAAGAAAACAACGCAATTTGTGTTGAAGAAACTTCTATCGAAGACGTTGAAAACGAACAAGGCGAAGGCTTTGTTCAGTCTATGTGAGGTGATGATTTTTTAATTGATATATGGGAGTTGGTAAGATGCCAACCATAAAATATATCGATATGTTTTCCGGCATCGGTGGGTTTCGTTCAGGTCTTGAAAAAATCGGTGGATTTGAATGTGTGGCCTATTGCGAAATAGATCCATACGCAAAGAAAGCCTATGAGGCACTATATAATACCGAAGGAGAAATGTATTTCAATGACGCAAGAACAATTAACCCGGAAGAGCTTCCCGATATCGACCTTATTTGCGGAGGCTTCCCTTGTCAAAGTTTTTCAGTTGCTGGAAAACGAAAAGGATTTGATGACACCAGAGGAACACTTTTCTTTGAAATTGCAAGAATCGCTAGGGCTAAAAAACCTACATTTTTGTTCCTTGAAAATGTTCCCGGATTGTTATCGCATGACGGAGGCAGGACATTTGCGACAATCCTCGGCACACTGGATGAGCTGGGGTATGATGTCGCATGGCAAGTGCTTAACAGCGCGGATTTCGGTGTTCCCCAATCCCGAAAAAGAGTGTTCATTATTGGATTTTTGCGAGAAAAAATTGAAGGCAAAATACTTACTTTCAACGAAGCAAATCCTAAAACTCTTCAGCAGTGCATCCCCGGTAGTGAGGGTAGACGAGTTTACTCAGCAGAGGGACTTGGAATTACACTTACGAGCAGCGGTGGAGGTGGAGCGGGAAAAACAGGGCTCTACATCATGCCTTCTGCCAATCAAATCCAAGACTAAAAACGGCTATCAGTATGCTTATCCCGGTGACAGCGTTGATACTGCATATTTAGACAAGAATT
Organism: Acutalibacteraceae bacterium; assembly: GCA_051894195.1. Classification (GTDB taxonomy): domain Bacteria; phylum Bacillota; class Clostridia; order Oscillospirales; family Acutalibacteraceae; genus UBA1213. The sequence goes on along the minus strand of JBJFIB010000212.1, from coordinate 1,939 downwards.
CAAGACGCGGACGGGTAGGACATAAGATAGCACATACCTTGACCACATCTCCGTCACAATCAGTTTACTTTATTGATATGAATGTGGATCCAAAGCTCACAAAGATATCTCGGTGCATTACCGCAAGACAAGACAGCGGAATAAGTAAGCATAAGGCTGAACATTCCGGCGTTTTTGTACTGGTAAAAGAGATAGAGCCAAACGAAATAATTTCTATCAATGATGAAATTGAAAACAATTGGATATTAGATAACTCAACAGATAAACCGATAACAGCCTTGATAATTACTAATTCTGAAGGCGATAGTTATTTAGGATATATCAAAAAGTTAGAACCAATTGAATGTTGGAGATTGCAAGGTTTTACAGATGAACAATTTAATATGGTTGCTGACTCAGGTATTAAAGACGGTCAGCTATACAAAATGGCAGGTAACGCAGTAAGTGTACCTGTCATTTCTGCTTTAGGGCAAATAATCAAAAATATATGGGAGGAAAAAGATGCCAAATTATGTAACTAACATTGTTACTTTTACCGGTAATCAGGATGAAATCAATGATTTGCTCGACCGCATTAAAAACGATGAAGTGGGTGTCGGCACAATTGATTTCAATAAGATAACTCCTCTGCCGGAAGAACTTTGCATTGAAGCCGGTTCTAAAACCGACAGAGGTCTAAAGCTGGTTTCAGAGGCTATCGCTCAAAAAATGCGAAGAACAAGAAACAAAAACCCCGACAATGAATGCATTGAAAAATGGCTCAAAGAGCATGAACCAAGGGTAAAGAAGGAAGACTTGGAGGATTGGAAGTTCGGAGTTTTAGCACAACGAAATATTATGCAATTTGGTTTTCCGACTTGGTACGAATGGTGTATCAGTAATTGGGGAACGAAATGGAACTCCTGTGGAATTGAGCAAGGCAGACTTGCTGAAAACAAAATTGTTTTTCAAACTGCTTGGAACGCTCCCTATCCTATTATGAAAAAGATTTCCGAAATGTATCCGAATATCGAAATAAGTCACGATTGGGCTGATGAAGATTTCGGTCAGAACTGTGGTAATGCTGAGTATAAAAACGGAGAGGTAACAATAAACTGTCCCAAAACTCAAAAGGAAGCCTATGAGTTCGCCGCAAACTTTTTCAATACAGATTTGGATGATATGTGTCTTCGTATAAATGCAACCGCAAACAACTATGTTTGGTGTGATTTCGAAAACTATGAGTTGGTAAGTTTGTTGAATAAGCCTGCTCTTTTTTCTGAAAAAAGAATGGGATTGGACGATATTCCTAAAGGATTTAACATATACCAGCTCCAAATCGAATATGACGAAGAAACTGAAGAAGTTTCATATACCATTGTACCAAATTTCAATGATGATTTTGACGGATGCATTATTACAGATGAGCCACTTGATTTCAATGGACAAGACTACATAAATCTTGCCGCAAATGATTTTATCAGAGTCTATGAACCTGATTATGTTTCCTTTGATGATCTTGTATCGGAGAATTTCGATTTTGAACAGTTTGACATTGATGAAGGTATGGGAGGTATGTGCTGATGAAGGAAAAGCTGTATTTCCCACTTACTGCCGCATTCCAAAACGATCCCTATGACGATGACGAAGCCTGTGAATCATCAGATGTGACAATCATACGTTATCTTGATGAAATTAATTCGGAATTAACCGTTTATCAAAATATGGACGGTAACACCATGCTTGATTTCTTTGACGAGGACGATAACATTTCAAAGAAAATGACCTCTATGAAATGGGGTGTATGTGCTATTGAGGACAAGCCTTTTGGATTTGTCGAAATTGAACTTACAGAGCCATTGACAGAAGATGAGCTTAAAACGCTTAAGGACTGGATTGAAGGTCAAAATTCTGACGGACTCGGTGAAGGCTTCGAGCAAAGAGCCATTGAAACAGATTA
>JBJFIB010000211.1:0-5314 GCA_051894195.1 Acutalibacteraceae bacterium | reverse complement strand
ATTTCCGACCGCCTCCGCCTCCACAACAAACGCTCAGCGTAAAACAGAGTGGAGTGTGGAGAGTGGAGAGTGGAGTTGTACAAGCCGTTACCTTATACGCTGAGATAAAATTCATCAAAACAATAATCTAATAAATATGTCCGTGACTGAAAATGTCACGGACATTGTTTTTGCAACAAAGCTGCATTTATAAATAACTGAATTCAGTGAACACGGTTGCGGTCACAATAATTACGCATTACGAATTACGCATTACGCATTACGCATTAAATAAGTATTCCGTTGCAGTGGTCTATTTCGTGCTGAATTATTTGTGCGGTAAAATCTGTGTAGGTGTTTTTTTGCTTTTTGAAATTGATGTCGTAATATTCGACTTCAACGGACTGCCAGCGGATTGTTTTTCTTGTACCTGTATGTGAAAGACAGCCCTCCTCTGTTTCGTAGCTTTGCTTAGAATGGCTTGTTATCACGGGATTTATCATAACAACAGGTATTATGCCTGCTTGTACCGCAATTATTCTTTTGCGGACACCTATCATATTTGCGGCAAGTCCGACGCATATTTCGGAATTTGCACGGAGTGTATCAAGCAAATCTCTTGCCGTCTGTATATCTGCTTTGCTTGCCGGCTGTGATTTCTGCATTAAGAACATTGTATCTTTGACTATATTTTTTACCATAATATTTTGTCGCTCCTGTTATTTATTCAAATATGTATAATCCTTTAAAATCCACAAAAACTAATAATATTATAATGCACCAAAATTCAACGCACAAACTAACGGTCACAATAATAACTCCACTCTCCACTCTCCACACTCCACTCTGAATAAAGGTTTTGATTGTATGACGCTGATACCTTGTGATGAAAACTGCATATATCAATCTGACGGGTACTGTCAGCTTGAAACAATTTCGATTGTTACGGACTGTACTCAAAGCGGTTGTGTGCATAAAATAACTGTCAGTACGCAACCGCAAAAAATCAGTGAAGAAGAACATTCACCGCATCTCTGATTGTACGAACTCCTACAATCTCAATGTCGGTATCTGACGGAATTACCAAGCCTTTGAGGTTGTGATACGGTATAATGCATTTTTTAAAGCCAAGTCTTGCGGATTCGGTTACACGCTGTGTTGCGTGGTTTACTGCACGAATTTCTCCGGTAAGTCCTATTTCGCCGAATGCAAGAAGATTTTCGGGGACTGTAATATCTTTAAGACTGCTTACAAGTGCTATCGCAACAGCAAGGTCGGTTGCAGGTTCATCAAGACGCAAACCGCCTACGACATTTATATATGCGTCAAGATTTGAGAAGAAATATCCGCAGCGTTTTTCGAGAACGGCAAGAAGCATTGACATTCTGTTGTAGTCAAAGCCTGTTGACATACGGCGAGGATTGCCAAAACCTGAGTTTGTAACCAAGCCCTGTATTTCCGCAAGTATCGGTCGGCTGCCCTCCATTGGACAGGCAACACATGTTCCCGAAACATTTTTCGGACGACCTGAAAGCAGCATAAGCGACGGATTTTCAACCTCACAAAGTCCCGTATCGTTCATCTGAAATACGCCTATTTCGTTTGTTGAGCCGTATCTGTTTTTTGCGGCACGGATAATGCGGTATGACATCTGCTTGTCGCCCTCAAAATACAGCACCGCATCTACTATATGTTCAAGAACCTTTGGTCCTGCAATAGCACCGTCTTTGTTGACATGTCCGACAATTATGCACGGAATGTCCAGTGCTTTTGATGTTCGCATAAGAATATTTGTACATTCCCTGACCTGTGTTACACTGCCGGGTGATGAGTTGAGTTCCTTGAAATTCATCGTCTGGATTGAGTCTATCATAACAAGGTCGGGTTTTTCGCTTTGTATCTGATTTGCGACAATTTCAACATCGGTTTCGGTCATAATATAGAGTGAGTCACATTCAACGCCGAGTCGTGACGCTCTGAGTTTTATCTGCCGCTTTGACTCCTCGCCTGAAATATAGAGTATTTTCAGCGTTTTTCCGAGATGTCTGCATATCTGCAAAAGTATTGTTGATTTGCCTATGCCGGGGTCGCCGCCGAGAAGTACAAGCGAACCCTTTACTATACCGCCGCCGAGAACACGGTCAAGCTCCTTTGAACCTGTGTGATAACGCTCTTCATCTTCCGTTGAAATCTGTGTTATCGGCACGGGAACAGACGCAGCCGTCTGACGCTGTGACGGTGCAACATAGCCGACTTTTTGGGTTTCTCTTATTTCTTCAACGAGTGTATTCCATTCGCTGCAACCCGGACATTTGCCGTACCATTTGGCACTTTCAAAGCCGCACTGTGAACATACATAAAGACTTTTTATTTTTGAGGGCATATTCATTCTCCTTTTTGATTTTCAGTTTTTCTGTTTCTGATAACTTAAAAATCCGCAGTAAATTGCAAAAGCCATTTTTTTGCGGTAATTCTCGTCTGACAGTTTTTGTGCCTCGTCGGGATTTGAAAGAAATCCACATTCGACAATAACCGCAGGAACTGTCGCTTTGTTGAGAATATATATTGTTTTGTCGGCGGGTTTAAGTTCACGCTTGTTTTCAGGCTGTAAAAGTCCCGTTATGGACTGACGGATTGATTCTGCAAGAACCTGACTTTCAGTATTATTCTTTGAATAAAACATCTGTGCCCCATAATATTTGCTCTGTTCAAATTTATTCTGGTGAATACTTATAAGAATATTATCCGCACTGCCGTTGATTATCGAAAGGCGGTTATGAAGGTCGGACACCTTTTTTTCTCGGACAGTTGCGGCTGAACTGTCATAAATTGAAATATCACTGTCACGGGTCATAACAACGGTATATCCCGACGACAAGAGAAAATCACGCAGTTTAAGTGCAATATCAAGATTCACATCTTTTTCTAAAACTCCGTTTGCGACAGCACCGCTGTCCTCTCCGCCGTGTCCTGCATCAATTATGATGACCTGTGACGGCTTTGTGGCTGTCTGTATCGACTCATTACTGCCGCCAAAAGCCGTATAAAGCAATCCTCCAAAAAGAAAAATACACAATATTGCCGACGAAAAACAAAGATACACCTTTAATTTTTCCACACAATCACCCCCGTTAATCTATATGATAATTCATAATGCATAATTCATAATTATAACGGGTACTTTGTCCGCTGAGTGAAGATATAGAAAAATTAACAGAAAAAGCGGTCTGTATGACCGCTTGATTTTTATTATAATATTTATAATGTACTATTTTTTGGACATATAAGGCTGTGTTGAATTTTTATCAGTCTTTTTTGTCGTCAGTGTCAAAGCTTTCGGGATAAATTATTACAGGTGCGTTGCCCTCATAAACGGAATTGTCGATTTCATCAAGCGGAAGTGAATTCTGAATATAAAAATCCTCTTTAATCTTCATAAGTCTGTCCATATTCTTGCACAAACGCTGATAAAGATTTTCGAGCCTGTCATCAACGGTAAAAGTGCCGATTTTTATGTCACGGCGAAGATAGGTTATATCATCTCTGAAAAGGTTAATTTCCTTTGCAATATCGTCAATCAGGGTTACGGTATCCATAGCCTTTTCCTGAGCCTCGTCGATAACAGTATGTGCTTTGAGTTCGGCGTTCATTTTAATCTTGACAACACTTTCCTGCAAATCATCATAGCGTTTTGCCTTTATTACGAGGTCATCATATTTTTCTTGTATTTCACGCTTTTCTTTCAGGCGGAGTTCAAGCTCTTTCTGATATGCCTCAACATCATTTTCACGCTGACTTATTGTTTCGGCGAGCCTTAACTGAGTATCCTGTAAAGATTTATAAAGTGCGTTTCTTGCCGCAGTCATTTCGATAAGTGCAATATTGCTTTCTGTTGCCTTACGCTCCGCCTCTTCAAGTTTTTTCTGCAAAAACTCTATATGTTCCTGTGGTGTAAGTTTTGTATCTTTTATGTTTGGTATATCTGAATTTGTTTTGTTTGTTTCTGACATTTTTTTGCACCTCTTTCTTAATTATTCTGTTTTTATTATAGCAGTCTTATTATACAAAATCAACAACAAATTAAAACAGTGTGGAGAGTGGAGAGTGGAGTGTGGAGTTAATGTGACCGTTAGTTTGTAGAGTTTTTATAGATTTTTTAATACTATGCAGCACTTCCGAAAAACTTCATATAACATCAAACTAACCTCAACGCATAAACTAACCTTTTGCACAACTCCACTCTCAACTCTCCACTCTCCACTCTCTAATTTCGTCTTTTGAAGTTTTTTTCGAGTTCGGATTTGCTTATAAGGAAATATATCGGTCTGCCATGTGGACAGTATCTCACTTCGGGATTTTTTTCGAGTGTAAGAACAAGGTCGATAAGCTCCTGTGGGTGACTTATGTTTCCTGCTTTGACTGCGGCACGACAAGCTGTGTTCTGATAAATCCATTCCATTTTTTCGGAAAGGACAATCTTTTTATGCTTGTGAAGATAATCGGCAATCTCAGTAAAGCTTTCGGATATGTCGCTGTTTTCAAGGATAAGCGGCACTGCCCTTATAAGCACTGTACTGTTGCCGAAATAATCAACATCAAAGCCAGCCTGTAACAGCAAGTCTTTATTTTCAAGTACCGTTTCACACTCGTTTTTTTCAAGTGTTACCGCAACAGGCTCCAAAAGCATTTGTGGGTGAGAATCGGCATTTTGTTTTTTGAGTTTTTCATAAATGAGTCTTTCGTGGGCGGCGTGTTTGTCAATGAACATAAGGTCGTTTTCGCCGTATTCAAGAATAATGTATGTTGAAAAGACTTCGCCTATATATTTTATCGGAATGTCACGCTGATTTTCGTCAACTATATTTACACTTGGGGTTTCTTGCGGCGGATTTTCGGTTAATTGCGGTGCAACAGCATTTTGTGACAGCGGTTCTGTTATATCGGTTTTTTCGGTGTTGTCTGAGGTTTCGGGTTCTTTGTGATTTTCGGTGTTTTCAAAATCTTTATTGATATTATCTGTTGTTTCGGGGGTATTTATTCCGCTGTTTATCGGAATGATGTTTTCATAATTTTGCTGAGAGAGGATTTTTTCGCTCTGTTCCTTGCGGTATTCGGCAAGATTGATTTTTCGGACAGTTGACGGGTCATAGCTTTTTACTGCAAGAGGGTCTGACATAACTATGCTTTTATAGTCTTGTGATTCAGGCACATAAATTTCAGGCTCATTGTCGGGAATATCCGTCTTTTGCTTTCCGTAGGCAAAACCAAGCTGTGTTCCCTTGTCGGCAACCGGTGCAAGAACCTTTGGATTTATCGGTACAAAATCTCTCGGCTG
>JBJFIB010000210.1:0-5318 GCA_051894195.1 Acutalibacteraceae bacterium | reverse complement strand
ATATCACCACCTTATATAATTATTATACCATAATTTTTATAAAGTGTAAACATCTGTTTTAATATTTTTAATATTATTGATAACTATATCTGATTTTTATGAATTTATTTTTATATCAGAATTGCAATAAAGAGAAATTCATACCGTAAACAAAAAATTTTTTATGATTTTTTTACAATTATAAGTCAAAAATGCATAATAAAACACTGTCATAATATCCATTTTTATTAAATATTGTTATGATTGCAGTGAACAAAGAAAAAACAATAAATTTATGTCCAAAAAAATTCCGTGAAATATGGTATAATTATCTTATTGTGTATCATAATGCTACAAAACATTTTCAAATCTGGGGGAAATTTAATGACACAGAATTATATCAAACCGCCCGTAGAAATACGCTATGCCGATGAACTTGCAGCACTTCGCTCTGTTGATACAGGACGAAAACCTGAAAACTGGTTTCTGTCGCCGAAAGCTGTCCGCACTTTTATACTCGGCAGTAAAGAGCCTGTTGAATATAACGGACAGGAAATCACCATAGGCAAAAAGTTTTTCGGTAATGATTCACTTGTAGAAAGATGTATCATAACCCTTGCAGGAAACAGAGGACTTATGCTTGTCGGTGACCCCGGTACAGCAAAAACAATGCTTTCAGAACTGTTGTCTGCCGCAATCAGCGGAACAAGCACAAACACCGTTCAGGGTACGGCAGGAACAACGGAAGATATGATTAAATACAGCTGGAACTATGCACTTCTTCTTGCAAAAGGTCCTGTAAAGGAGGCACTTGTTCCGTCGCCGCTCTATGTGGGAATGTCAAAGGGAATAATAACAAGATTTGAAGAAATAACAAGAACGCCTGCGGAAATTCAGGACAGCCTTATTTCCGTAATGAGTGATAAAGTCCTGAATATTCCCGAACTTGAAGATGACGGACTGCTTTTTGCAAAGCCGGGATTTAATATCATAGGTACGGCAAATACCCGTGACAAAGGCGTAAATGAAATGTCAAGTGCTTTAAAAAGACGATTTAACTTTGAAACGGTAAATCCTGTAAATGATGTAAGACTTGAAAAACAGATTATTATAAATGAGGTTGAACAGACTGCACTTGCAAATAAAATCGAAATGCCTGTTGATACAGATGTTGCCGAGCTTCTTGCATTAACATATCACGAACTGCGTGAGGGAGTATCCGACACAGGAACAAAAATCGACAAGCCGTCAGCGGTAATGAGTACGGCAGAGGCGGTATCGGTTTATTATCAGACATTGTCAGATGCGTGGTACTATGAAGATAATAAACTCAGCCTTAGAAATCTGACGGAAAATCTTAATAATGCCGTATGCAAGGACTCAAAAGACGACCTTCCAAAACTCAAAAGCTATTTTACTACTGTTATTAAAGCTAAATCCGAAAAAGTTGGTGGAATATGGAAAGAATTTTACGAAACAAGGAAATATTTAAAATAATACCGTTTGATTATTCCGATAATATACTGTTTTTTCCGATAAGACACCACAGTCCCGCCTGTTCTTATCATCTTATGAACGCAATAAAAGAATATAAGCCCGACTGTATTCTTGTTGAAGGTCCGCAGAACGCAAACAGACTTATTCCCGTACTCACTGACGATAAAACAGAACTGCCGGTTGCATTCTATTATTTTTATAAGGATACGGCAAAGCTGGTCAGTGAAGAAGGAAAGGACTATAAATGCTACTATCCGTTTCTTGACGCCTCACCTGAATATAATGCACTTAATTATGCCGTAAAGACAAAGACAGAGTGCAGTTTTATTGATTTGCCTTATGGTGAAATACTTATAAATACCGCCGAAAATTCAGGTATGAGAGAGGAAAAAGAAATTCAAAGCTATAATGACGATAGCTGTCTTTCAGAAAACGATTTTTTCAAAGCCTTATGCGAAAAAACAGGTATGCGTAATTTTGAAGAATTCTGGGAAAATTTCTTTGAAACAGACGCTCTTTCATTGAGTACAGAGGATTTTGTAGCGAGAATGATGTCCTACTGTTATCTTTCAAGACAAGACACGCCCTATGAAAATATGCAGAATGACGGTTGTATTGTCCGTGAACAGTATATGGCAAAAAATATAAAAACATATTCGGAAAAATATAACCGGATTCTTGTTGTCACAGGCGGATTTCATACATACGGACTTTATACGCTTATAAATTCGTCAGAAGCAATCCCTGAGGTTACTGTTCATAATTTTGACGAAAAAACACAGAATGTCTTTTCAATGGCATATTCTCTTGAAGCGGCAGACGCACTCAACGGGTATGCGTCAGGTATGCAGAATCCGGGATTTTACGATAAAGTATGGAAATCCATAAAAAATCAGCAGAATATCTCATCAGATGTTTATAATGATGTTGTGCTTGAAACCTTGCTTTTGGCGGCAAAACAAGCCAACAAACAAAATCTTCTTATAACTATGTCGGATATTTCATCTGCCGTGACGATGTATGAGGGACTTGCACTTATGCGTAATAAAAAGGCGGCAGGATTGTATGAATTATATGACAGTGTACAGAGCTGCTTTGTCAAAGGCGAGCTTAATTTATCAAGCGAACTTCCGCTGAAAATACTCTCAAAAATCGCAACAGGTGACAAGATAGGAAAACTTTGTCCAAATTCCGAAAAAAGTCCGCTTATCATTGATTTTGAAGACAACTGCCATAAATACGGTCTTAAAGCCGATACCGTACTTGAACAGAAAATCGAGCTTGATATTTTTTCAAAACCGAAACATATGAACATAAGCCGTTTCTTTTATCGTGTGAATTTTCTTGAAACGAATTTTGCAAAGCGTGTAAAGGGTGCCGATATGGTCAGCGGAACTGACAGAACCCGCATAAAAGAACTGTGGAAATACAGCCGCAGCGTAAATACCGATTCGGCACTTATAGACGCAAATATATACGGTGCAACAATAGAAGAAGCGTGTAAAATGTTGTCCGCAATACGCATTTCGTCAGAAACAAGCTGCTGTAATGCCGCAAAACTTTATGTTGAATGTTTCCTTATGAACATTGATATTTCCGAAAAATTCTATGACAGAATGAAGAACATTATCATAAATGACGGAGATTTCTTTTCAATCGGAAAAGGCATATATTATTTCAATATGCTTTTGTCATTAAAGAAACTTTATAATTCAGATGATGAAGTCATCAATTTCTTTCTTTCAAAATGCTTTCAGAAAATTCTCATAATGCTGCCGTCAATGATGAACATAAATCCCGACCGTTCACAAGAATGTATAAAAATCTGTAAAATGCTTTATACGCTTGTGTCAGGCGGTGTGCTGAATGATGAATACGAAACACTCTTTGAAACATTCAGAACAATGTCAAAGATACCAAATCCCGAACCGTCACTTTACGGTGCTGTTCTCGGACTTTTGTACGGAAACGATGTTGCTTATAAAACTGAAATAAGAAACGCTTTAAACGGCTATCTTTCCGGCAGTACGGAAATGCACCGACAGGGTGCGTCGTTTATACGAGGATTGTTTTATACTGCAAGGGATATTGTTCTTGTCGGAAATGAATTTGTAAAGATGATTAACAGACTTATACAAAGTCTTTCCATTGACGATTTTATGGAAATTCTGCCTGAATTCAGACTTGCGTTCAGTTATTTTACGCCGTCAGAAATAAACGATACGGCTGAAAAAGTAGCCGCCCTTTACGACAAAACAGGAACGGATATAACAAAAAGCAGTGAGTTCTATACGGAACTCTATGCGGCAGGCTCAAAACTCGAAGAAGAAATCTGTGCCGAAATTGAAAAAATGCAGAGCGGAAAATTGCAGGAGGATAACTGATGAATAACATTCGTGAAGATGAAGAAAATCTGAATAAATGGCGGCTTATACTCGGCAAAGACGCCTCAAATTATATTGATTTTAACGGAGAATTTTCCGACAGCATTTCATATCAGGATATGGAAGAAACGCTTGATTTTCTTTATTCTATGGAATACGGCGACGATTTGCTGAGAAACGGCGGTCAGGGTGATTCACGGCTTTATACTGCCGACTGGATAAACAAGGTACGCAAGATGTTCCCGAAAAAAACGGTTGAAATTCTCGAAAAACAGGCTCTTGAACATTTTAATTTAACTGAACTTCTCACGGACAAGGAAGTTCTTGAAAAAATGGAGCCTAATATGGATTTGCTCAAAACGATTCTGGAATTCAAGCATCTTATGAAAAATGATGTTGTTGATTCGGCAAAAAAACTTGTCAGAAAAATCGTTGATGAACTTATCGAAAAAATGAACACCGACATTCGCAAGTCGCTTTTGGGAAAACTCAACCGCAATATGCCGTCAAAGGTAAAATCAATGCGAAACCTTGACATAAAACGCACAATACACCGAAATCTCAAAAACTACGATATTGAAAACAACCGTATTGTGCTTAAAGATGTCTATTTCAGTAGCCGTACAAAAAGATACAACAAATGGAATATCATAATTGCAGTTGACGAAAGCGGCTCAATGCTTGAATCGGTAATTTACAGTGCGGTTATGGCAGGAATTTTCGCAAAACTTCCTATGATTGATACAAAGCTTATCATATTCGACACAAATATAGTTGACCTCAGCGGACATATTGACGACCCTGTTGAAGTGCTTATGGGAGTACAGCTTGGCGGCGGAACGGATATAGGCAAGGCTTTGTCATACTGTGAAGCCCTTTGCACTAATCCTTACAATACTATCTTTGTAACCGTAACGGACCTTTATGAAGGCGGAAATATCGGAACACTTCTGAGTACCTGTGCGGAAATAATAACCGGCGGAAGTAAGATGGTTTTTCTCACCGCACTTGACGGAGATGCTAATCCGGCATACGATAAAAATATCGGTCAGAAACTTGCCGATATGGGAGCGTTTGTCGGTTCAATGACGCCTGAACAGCTTGGCGACTACATCGGAAAAATGATTAACTGATAACTGAAAGAAGTGAATTTATGCAGGAATTACAAAATGTACTCAGCGTAACAGATGATGATTATCTTGTTGCTCTTGCAAATAAAGGAATATTAAAGCGTTCATACAAAGACCTTGAAACCGCTGAAATTTCCGCAGAATATACTGACTCAGCCGCAGAAGTTACGGTTTTGGGTGAAAAATGTACAATTACAGTGCCTCTTGCCGAAAGTAAATGTACCTGTCCGTCAAGGAGTATCTGCCGCCATATAATAACATCAATTTTATGGCTGAAAAATAATTTAAGCGACAATATCACTTCTGACAGCGGCGAAAATCAGCAAAC
>JBJFIB010000209.1:0-5418 GCA_051894195.1 Acutalibacteraceae bacterium | reverse complement strand
GTACCGCAGTTTGCATAAAGACCACCGCCGCCAAAGGAACATGCACCGGTGTCTGAAATTTGTGTGTCGCCATTATAAAGTGTGGCACCTGCTGTATTTCCGGTTACATTACCACCGTTGATATTAACAACTGTGGTAGTACGGTCAAATTGAGGTGAATTACACCATACACCGCCGCCGTCCTTGCCGGACTTGTTATTTCTGATGTTACCGCCGTTGATATTGGCAGTTACAGTGTTTCCGTTTACTGTATCTTCACCACGGGCATACAGACCACCGCCGTTTTGTATAGCATCGTTGCCCTCTATGCTACCGCCGGTAATTGTAAATACAGCCGATTCATTTGACACATTGTTGTCAGCTATTGCTATTGCAACACCACCGCCGGAATAAGCCCTGTTACCTGTAATACAACCGCCATCCGAAATTGTCATATCCGCCGACTTATCGCAGTAAACACCACCGCCACGATTCAAGGCTGTATTTTTACGGATAATAGAGGTGTTACCATAAATATTACATGAAGAGTCAATTCCACGAACGCATATACCGCCACCAAAATAATCCGTAATTTTTTGGTTACTGTCTTCCTGACCAAAAACTTTTACTTCTTTTGTTTCACTTGCCGATAAAATTTCTGTGGCATCATTGTTGTTAGTGATTAAATAGTTTATTGTCTGTTCCGTCTGGTTGCCGGCAACATTTTCATAAATTTCGTTGAATTTAACATCTACGGTTGCGTTTTTACCGTTTACATAAATTCCGCCACCACTACCACACGCAGTGTTGTTGTAAATTTTACCTGCATTAAGCGTTACTGTTTTTGTGTAGGACTCTATAACTGCCTGTTTTTGTTCAGCTGATGGGGTAATGCCGGTTGTGACTTTTGTACCTCCATCTGCTTTTGGATATGTGTAAACATCTGTACTCGGATTTTCGCCCTTATACAATTCTTCAAGTGAAGCTGCGGTTTTTGCAGCAGTAGATGTGCTGTAAACACTGTCGTTAGTTCCGTTTGTGTTACCCGGACAACCTGTGCCGTAGTAAAGACCGCCACCGTGTTCCCCGGCAACATTATCATGTATTGTTGGTGCTACATTGTAGTCACTGTTTTCATACTTTGTATCTTGTGCTGTCTGGAAACCAAGCGTAAATTTACTGTTTGGATTGTTTACTACATTGTGAGTAGTATTGTCAGTGTATGAACTTCCGTAAATATTTGCTGAATAACGGTAAATAATAGCAACACCGCCGCCGTTATACAGAGCCTTATTGCTGTAAACATGAACATTTGTGTCAAGTTTAAGGTTGGTTTCCGTCGGGAAAAACTCTTCGGCAGGGTTTGAATAAACACTCTGACATATTCCACCACCATCGTTACCGGCTGAGTTACTATATACATTACTGTTTACGATACTCATTTTGGATTCACAGTAAATACCGCCGCCTGAACCTGCCGCATCGTTGTTATGAATATTTGTACTTTCTACACTGAGTGATGTGTCAATCCCTTCCTTAGAACCGGCTGCATTCCAGTAAATACCGCCGCCGTCTTTCCATACCTGATTATCGAAAATATTACAATATTGAATGAACATTTTACAGCTTGCTGAACCCGTTGTACGAATTGTGCCGGAAAAGTCACGACCTTTGTTTGCAACTAAATTTCCGTTCGGTAGTGCCTGACGGGTTGAAACGCAGTTTTTAATATCCGACCATTTCAGAACTAAATTTGGTACAACTGCCGTACTGTAAATCATCATAGCTGAACCGTTGGTTGATTTACAGCCGTTAATTTCTATATTATCAATTTCCATGTCATTTATTCTGCCGTAAATACCGATTGCCCCGCCGTTTTTGTAGCCTGTACAGTTTGTGAAACTAATATTCTTGCCTGTTCCTGCGGTTGAATCCCAACCCATAATATAAGCTTTGTTTGTAATATTACAGTTGTTGCTGAAACAAATTCCGCCTGATGCATGACCTATACAACCAGTAAAGCTGCTGTGTTGTATTGTAAAGTTTTCAACCTGTTTATTGATTGTCATCGGACCGTAATATATTGTTTCACTGACATCAGTTCCGCTATGACCGTCACGAACCTTCATACTACCGTCACTGCTTTCTGATATAGTACAATTTTCAAATGTCACATAGTCCATGTTTATGTTTTTAAGATTACGAACCTGTCGGACATAGTATTTTGTCGTACCCGACTTCCAACTGTTAATTGATGTAAAACCAACAATACCTTTTTTTGGTGCAGCTTCACCGGTAAAGTTTTTGAAAGTAACATGATCAAAAGTAACATTGTTATCCTGATGGAACTTATTATCGCTGCTGTCACCTCCGTCATAACGGAACGCAGCGAACATTACATTGTTGTCAATTGTCAGACCTGGACCTCTGTCGTCTCCGTTCCAACTCGGATGATTATTCCAAAATGCATTATCAAATGTACAGTTTATCAATCTGGTATCAGGGCATGTAAAGCCTGTATCAAGAAAAACAGCCGCACCTTCACGGTTTGTACCATCAACAGCCTTAGTAGAATAAACATCTTCAAAATTTGTATTTTCAATATTAAATGTACCAAATCTTCCCGATGCCGTTATTGCAGTAAGTTCGTTGCTGGCTGTACTCTGAATCTGACGGAAAGAAGCACCATCTATTGTAAAGTTGGAAATTGCAGGAGTTGCACTTGCTGAAGGGTCACCGCCGCTGAGATTTAACATAGCATCAGTACAAGCAACATAGTTTACTGTGCCACCCCTGAAAACAACTTGTGCGTGTTTGCCCTTGCCTGAAACAGGGTTCTGACTGGTTATTTTTACCGTTGAGCCTTCCGCTGCCGTAACAACTGCGGCTGTAAAAGTGGTGTTGTCTTCTTGTGCTTGGAATCTATTCCTGCGGATTACAACTTCACCCGCTTTATCATTTGGATATCCGCCTGTCATATTGATACTCTGAACACTTCTTATTTCAAGAGTTCCTCCGGAAGCAACATAAAAACCATCTCCACCACCTGTTTTAGTACTTGCGTCTCCTTCGGTAGTTGATTCATTTTCTCTAACATTTGTAACCAAATCAAAGCCGTCATGCAGTCGTACAAGCAACTTTTCGCCACTGGCAACTGCTGAATTATACATATAAACCTTTTGAGTGAATTTTGTTTCTCCATCAACGGTTTTATAATTATACTTAACAACCTTTCCATCAACAGGTTCTTTAAAGTCCTTATCAAGCATAACCTGCTCGTAACCGTCGCTGTCACCCTCTAATGCTGTTGCTCCGCCAATAGTTGTAACCATACCCAAGTCAATAACACGATCATATTCTGGTTGTTCTGAATTAAGATACGCAAGGTCGGCAGAAATATCAAGTGCCGCTATTCTGTCAACTCTTGACTCACAGTTACTGTATGTTGCAGCAGGAGATTCAAAAGATACATAAAGTCTGTCATTATAATATGCAACACCTTCAACCATTGACGGCATTACAAGACAGTGACCTGTTTTTTTGTTATAGCCGTTTGAATCATACTGATCCTTATAGTAGAACTCAATCATAGATATGTAGCTTGCTGTGTTCGGATTTCTTATGTAAGAACGAGAAACAATAATATAATCACCAACAAAAGCTAATCCCTGTATTCTGTCACAAGGAATAAATATGCTATAACTACCATCACTGTCTTGACTTGCAGTAAAATCAGTTTCTTTATTGTGATGATATTTACAGATACGGGTATAACCAGGATTTCTGGCTTCTGCTGTACTATTTGAAACAGCGTTCATCGGATATACAAATCGTGAAACATAAATATCATTACCATAATAAGCAAGTACATCAGCAGTAACACCGCTACCTGTATTTACAGGATTTCTTGCTTTTGTTGCAGTAATCACATACGCAGTATTACCACGATAGGTTTCAACATCAGTCAGCATACTGTTGAAATCAAAACCGCCTATAAGTTTAGAAACGCCGTCCTCATTTTTATACTTGTTTGCAGGTATTGTTACACTTGTTCCCTGTACGGTCTTTGAGATTGTTGTTGAACCTGTTTTTTTATTATCGTCATAGCTGATTGAATACCAGACATATTTACCGTCATAGCAAACACCGCCAGCATGACCATAATCAGGTAATTGAATAGTCGTAACAAATTCACCGTTATCTGCATCAATAACATATATTACACTTTTGTGGTCATGATCTCCGCCTGTTCTTTCTCCTGTTATTGCGTCACGCGTAGTACTTCCGCAATACGCAGATAAAAGAAAGTAATGCTTACCGTTTATGCTTGATGTATCAGCAAGACACATTCCCTGTGTTACCATTGCGTCACATGATGCAGAAGATGACAACCATGTACTTTTAGCACCAGGAACAATTATACTTTTGCTGCTGTCATATCTTTCCCTGAAATCCTGATAATTCTGATATGCCGGAGAGGTAGTCAAATCAGAATAAACTGCCGCATCTGTTGATGTTGCAGTTCCGGCACTAAGTGCATAAGTTGACGCAAGTGACGCTGCACTTAACGGCTTTATCAGCTGATTCATCAGGTTAGCAAGTCCTGATTCTATTTTATTACCCGAATTTGATGTCTGTTCATCAGTATTTGTTTCCGAAGTTTCAGATGTTGAAGACTCCTGTGAAGTTTCAGCTTCTGATGATTCTTCTGTTGATGTTTCGCTTTCTGTTGCGGATTCTTCTGTTGATGTTTCTTCGGTTGAAACCTGACTTTCCGGATATGATTCAGTGCCGCTTTCATCATTTTCGGATATTTCAGAAACAACTGACGATGTATCTGCCGCAACATCGCCGGTTGCAATTACGACTTGTTGTACTGTGCTGAAAAGCATTGTTACACATAAAGCTATTGCCAACAATTTCTTTTTCAAAACAATCTTCCCCCTCAATATATATAACATTATATAATATTATTGAATTAGTTTTTTTGAACAAGTCGACAAAACAGGACATTATTCCACTTATTAAATGTTACTACAATTTTCTTGTAAAGTCAATGATTTTGTAGCTTTTTTATATAGTATTTTACAATTATTACATCAATCAAAATAAACCGTTTTTGTTGATTATAAATAATCATTATTCTTTTATTTATGTCATTTTTTTATCAAATTATAATAAAAAACATACATTCAGTTGCCTCTGTTCTGCTACCAAAACAACAACAAAAATCTCCCCTGTCAAAATCACTTTCAACAGGGGAGACTCTGTATTATTTCAGCTTAATTCAGTAAATAAGCTAAAAATTATTTATTGTTGATAGCAGCCTGTGTCGCTTTTCACCAAAAGCGTCAATCATCAATTATTGTGGTTATTATATGATATTTTCTTATTAAAGTCAAGAAAAAAGCAGCCAAGCCCCTTATGACTTGACTGCTT
>JBJFIB010000208.1:8384-27324 GCA_051894195.1 Acutalibacteraceae bacterium | reverse complement strand
ATTCAGAACGCAGTCCTGGCTCCGTGGCAGGCAGTCACGGGCACAGAAGGCTCCGGCTCCTATCAGACCTCCGGCAATTCCGATCTTGGGACGGCGGGCAACACCCTGACCGTGACCAAGACCGAAGGCGGCTTCACGGCGGCAGTAACCGGAGGTAATGCCTACACCGGATCTTCTGTGGCGGAGGCGTTGCAGAATGCGGGCTACAGCGTGACGGACACGGCGAAGTATACCTGCGTCTGGACATTGAACGAGGCGGATGCCGTCGATGAGGAGGGTGAGCCTGTAAACTTCACCCTGGAGAGCGGCGAGCACCGTATATTCATGGTCTATGCCTCGGCCAAGGACACCTTCCAGATGCTTTCGACCGATTGGCCCAACGAGTACCCATCCAACAGCACTGTCCGCATAACAAATCAGGCCTTCGTCAAAACGCCTATAAACACCAACGCTATTTCAGGCAAAAGCGTCAGTGATGATGTCAAGCGCGAAGCCTACATTGCCAAATCCGTCTATCGGGATGGCGTCAATCTCGGCAAAGAGCCGAAGGCCAGCGACGGCGATGTGCTGGAATACCATCTGGACTTCACTCACTACGGCTCCGGCAGCTATGACGACCTTCCCATGGTGGACGACCTCTACGGCAGCCAGTATCTGCTGGTGCCTGAGTCTCTGAACCCCAGCCTGTCCGGGTTGGAAACCTATGAAGAAGACAGTGTCAATTATTACAAGCTGACACAGGGAACCTATACCAATGTGGTGGTAGGCGTAGACGACAATGGCAATAACCTGACAGCTGCCTCCATCACCGTCACCATGGCGGATAACGAGACCGTGACCACCGTGGGAGGCAACAGCTTCACCTACACCGGTCTGCATACGGAGATCAAGTGGTACTTCCCGCATCTGGACGACGGCAATTACCGCATCACCGTAACCTATAAGGCCTTAGTTGATCTGAGTCTCACCGGTGTTAACTACACCATCGGCAATGTGGTCTGGATGAACGACCGCACCGACGCCCGCATCTACGACTTCCTCTGGGGCGGCGGCACCATCCTCCAGTTCGACAAGGACATTGTGACGGAGAAGGGAGAGACATTCCGGCAGGATGTCTTGGCTGAGGACGACTACTGCATGGTAGAGTCGGGTCAGAAGGTCACCTACCGGCTGACTTTGCATAACACCGCCAACTTCAATTTCTACCTGAACGGCAAGAACTTGGCCGATGTGCTGCCCGATACTCTCGGAGTATTCAATTGGGAAAAGGGCGTCAATCTGACGGACTTTTGCTATCAGACCGACGGAAGCGTGAATGTCACGGACCTGGACGATTGGTACCTGGGCGACGGCTATATGGGTCTCATCGGCGACCGACAGTATATCCTCTGGCCCGAGACCACCGAGATCACCTTCACGGAGCGGAGTACTATTTACCTCTACTTCACCCTGACCTATCCCAAGGACAACGATACAGGCGACACCTGGAGCAAATATGCCGATGCCCTGGGCGGCGGAACACTGGACAACACATTGTATGTCTACCGTTATCCCTCCGTGGTTACCCACAATTTGCGGGAGAAGGGCGAGGTCCTGCTGCAAAAGGGCGTCTACGGCATGTATTGGTCCAACACCACAAACTCCACCAACAACAGTCCAGCCGGAAGCTCCCGCCTGTTCTATAACAATCGGGACCTGCAATACAGGCGGATCGCCTACTATGTCACCTTGTATAACGGTGGCAACAAGCGGTTGTATCTGAACGACCTGTACGACCGACTGCCCAAGGGCTTCACCTATATCAGTCTATTCTCCCAGTGGCCCGACAACAATTCGCCGTCTTGGGTCGACATGATCACAACATACGGCGGAACTTCCCCTGTGCAAACGATTCCGGCGGAGCTGGGAGCGAATGCAGTCTACCGCAGTGCCAAGATCACAGCCACCAAGACGGACGGAGGCGTGACCTTTGGCATCGGCGCGGGTAACGGCGACTATGCTCTGAAATATGACGAGGAGCAGAAGCAGTATTATCTGGACCGGGGAGAAGCAATCGTTTTTGGGTATCTGTGCGACATCAGTCTTTCAACGGAGACGGAAAACAGCGCTACAAACACCGTCGCCATGGTCTACACGGACTATCTGGACTCCGGCATCCAAGTCGTCGGGAAAAACGAAGTGCCCGCGACGGTGCCGGATTCGGAGGACTTTGTCGACTACAACGACGGTACCCGCCTGATCAAAACGGGTCAGCAGGTACAGCAGGATTACGGCTTCGGCGACGGCAGCAATTCGGAGTGGCTGGTCTCCGATGTGACGGTCACCCGGGGCGGCATCATTCCCGGCGTCACCAAGTACACCGAATCCTATACCAACAGCGGCGGCGTCACGGTGGATTACACCAACTCCGTCGGCCCCAACGATACGGTCAACTGGCGGGTCCGGCTCCACAACTCCGGCACCCTGTCCATCACGGACTGGACCTTTACGGATATCATGCCCACGCCCTATGTGTTTGAAGGAGCTGTGACTTATCAGATCGGCGATTCCACAGGCATTGTGTGGCAGACCGGAACCCTTGTGAGCTTCCCGGGCAACCGTACCGGTAAGGAAACAGAACTGAATATAACATATGGAAGCAATACACCTACTGTTACATTTAATGGTACATGGGTCAATCTGGAAAATGACGGATCCATGCAGATTGCGTTGAGCCGGGATGAAAACGGAAACGAGGTTCTGCAGCTGCGGATTGGCAAACCAACCATGCCTATCCCCGAGGGAGGTTATGTGGACATCTCCTTCTCCTCCCGAAACCCCACCAATGATTATGTCAACACCGTCTATACCGACCAGGCGATGCTGACGCCCAATGTGCAGGAGTTTACTACGGTTCAGCAGGGTAGCATGGTCCGGGATGAAAACGGCAAACCGGTTTCCGCCAAGAACAGTTCCCCGGTGACGGTCAGCTTCGGCTACGCCACCAGCTCGGAAAAGCGGGTGACGGAAATGTTGAAGACGGCAAACACCGCCGTTTCCACCGATCCGGACAACAACACCATCCTCCTGCCTGACAAGAACAGTGACTTCTTCTATACACTTACCGTCAGCAACGACACCGAGAAGTCCATGACCAAGCTGGTCATCATAGACAACCTGCCCCAGGTGGGCGACCACAGCCCCTTCAATATGGAGGCCATGCGGGGCAGCGAGTTCCAGGTCAGTCTGGCTGAGAATCCGGATTTCAAAATCACCGTGACGCCAGAAAGCGGAGAAGCCTATACCTTGGATTCCCAGTATTACAGCATCAAATACAGTACGACAACCGACTTCGGCAGCTCCCAGAGCAATGACTGGAAGGGCGAGAACAGCGACACTACCGCCACATGGACCGACAATCCCACCGGGGCCCGCGCTTTCCGCATTGTTATCATGGACGAAAATGGGACGCAGATACCGACCAAGGCAAAAATCTCCGTCGCTTTCAACTCTAAAGTGGACGGAGACGCCCAGCCCGGGCAAATTGCCTGGAACAGCTTCGGCTACCATTACGCACTGCAGGGAATCGATACGGAGCTGGAGGCTATTCCGCTGGTGGTTGGCGTCAAAATCCCCAGCGTGCCCAGCCTGCAAAAGCGTCTGGTGGATTACGGCGGTCAGAGCGTGCAAGCGCCTGCGGACGCAGAGTTCTTCTTCCTGATTTATGAGGGCTCGGCTCTGGAGAACAGCTATGATACGGAGGAGTCGCTGAAAAACGCACTGGATAGTGCCGAACGAAAATGGAAGAAGGTTAAACTACATGTGAATGCGGAGCAGACCGTCTCCGAAGCCGTTTATCTGAATTGGTCGGATTGGACCTGGGCAGAGGGAAATGCGTACACCATTGTGGAACTGCCCACCGGCGAGACCTATGCCTTCAAGGCATTCAGCGGTTCCGGCGGGACCGTCCGGACCTTCACCTATGACCCGGCGGTATCCCAAGCCATTGTCTGTGAAAACACGCTGCTCCATTGGACTGTGTCCCTGATCAAGCAGGACAACGAACAGTCCCGGCTGTCCGGTGCGGTGTTCGCCCTGTACAGTCCGGAGGAAAGTGACAAACTTCAGGCGATTCCGGAGGAATACAAGAGCTTGAACCCGAAGAATACCTTGAATCAGAACGGACAGACCTGGTATCTGGCCGGAATCGGGACCACTGGCGACGATGGAACCCTTTCCTGGGACAAGCTCCTGCGGGAAAACTACTATTTGCAGGAGATCAAGGCACCGGACGGCTATAACATGGGCAATTTCGCCGGGCAGATTCTCTATCGGAGCGGCGCGAAGGACGGCGTTTACACCTTGACCGTCATCAACTACGCGGGCTACGAGCTGCCCCAAAACGGCGGGTTCGGTACTGTACCGTATACCATAGGAGGCTTTCTGCTTCTTACAAGCTCAGCGTTTCTCCTGTTGTATAGACATATGAAACGCAGAAAGGGGGATGCACCATCTTCCTGAAGCGCGAAAGAATCCGCAATTCCAAAGCGACTCCTTTTTCAGAAAAAAATCATTTGAAAGGATAAATTCGGAAATTGCAATAGGAACATGCAATTTTTTATGAAAAAATAAAAAACTGATTTACAAACAATGGGCAGTCCGGCAGCGGATTGCCCATTTTAAAATAGTAAATAAATCTTATGTGCGAATAATATATTTCTTTCTATGATTGAGCAAATTTAAAATATTAAACAAAATTATTTTTAGTTTGTTTTCTTTCCTGCCACCGTAGGCGGCGGGAAAGAAAACATTACTCACAGCAAAGATATATTTTTGTTGAAAATAACGATAAAGATAAAATTTGCTCATTTATAGTTTCTTTATCATATAGCAACAAAGAGTTGCTTGGTTTTGGGAAAAGATATTGATATAATGTATGTAAGAGGTGATTATTACGGAAACCAAAAATATTATCTTTGAACTCAGAACCAAAAAAGGATTAACTCAGGACGAGCTTGCAGAGAAAATTTTTGTTACACGACAGGCAGTATCTCGTTGGGAAAACGGTGAAACCGTACCGAATACAGAAACTTTGAAATTGTTATCAAAGTTGTTTGATGTTTCAATCAATACACTTTTAGGTTCTCCACGAAAACTGATATGTCAGTGCTGTGGTATGCCACTTGATGACTCCACTATAAGCAAAGAAACAGATGGAACATTTAATGAAGAATACTGTAAGTGGTGTTATGCTGACGGCAAATATACATACACAAGTCTTGAAACATTGATTGATTTTTGTGTTGAACATATGTCAAACGAAAAATTTCCGGCAGAACAGGTGCGGTCTTATCTTGAAGAACAGTTGCCAAAGCTTAATTACTGGCGGCAGTCAAAGTAATGCGATAAATTACTGGTTTGCGTGACTGAATGAACCCTCTGAGAGAAGATATACAGTCTTTTCTCGGAGGGTATTTGTTTTGACTTATAAAACGGCAAGCCGCAAAAACTCTTGACCTGTATTTTTAAAATGATTATAATAAAAAATAACGAATTATGTGAATTGATGTTTGAAGGTGGAGGTTTTTATGGATTTATTATTAGACTTTATTGTTGAATTGGTAGCTGAGGGATGCTGTGAAATAGCTGAAAGCAAAAAAGTAAGTAAATGGATAAGGTATCCGATAATTTTTATTTTATCAGTAGCAATTTTATCGGTTATTGTATTCGTCGGCTTTTTAGGCGTTAAAATGATAATGAGTACAGAACAATATTCAATTTATGGCGGTTTACTGCTTATACTGATTGATGTTATTTTTATAATATATGGAACAGGCAAAATTATAAAAAAACTTAAATTAAGAAAATCAGACAGATAAATTGTGATTTGTATGGAAGAAAAGTGTAATGGAAAAAGAACTTGATTTAAAGAAAATTATATTAACATTTATTGGTTTTGTTATATTTTGGGCTGTCATTACAAATGCTTGGGGATATTCAAATTATATTTTTAAAAATGCTTCTTTTGATATTGGTTCATATATTTATGGTTATATAAGCAGATTTATCTGGGTATTACCTGCAATATTGCTAATTATCAAGTATGACAATAAATTGAGATTAAATAAAAAGGAATTGTTCTCACGACCAAAATTTAATAAGTCCTTAACTGTAACTATAATGATTTCATTAGTTTATATATTTATAATGATGTTAGTAATTCATAAAGGATTTTGGTTTAATAGCGAAATAATTTTGTGGTTAGTAGTTATCAAATATATTATTGTTGGTTTTGTTGAAGAAGTTGTTTTTAGAGGTTGGGGATATAATTCATTAGCAAGTATTCTATCACATAAAAAAGCAACAATAATAACAACAATATTTTTTGTTTTATTGCACTTTGCATCTTACTTTATTAAGTTGTTAAGATTTGGGACTTTCGATTTTGTGGGAATAATAGGGCAAAGCATTAGTGCATTAGTTTGGGGAATTGTATTTTGTTGGTTATTAAAAAAAGGAAAAACTATATGGAATCCAATAATAGCACATACAATATATGACCTAATGTATGTATTATTAGTTGGCGGAATCTAATAAATAAGTTTCTGTTTGCTGTATTGAACATAAGTACAGAACAATATTGGCGGTTTGCTGCTTATACTGATTGATGTTATTTTTATAACATACGGAACAGTCAAAATTATAAAAAAACTCAAATCAAAAAAATCAGACGGATAAATCAGGAGAAAATTATATGGAAGAAATAGAAAAAGTAAAGTCTGCTTATAAAATATCAAAATCGGATACAGCTTATACCATAGAATCAAAGGATAATTTTACTTTCTATCAGGATGGGATAATTTGGAGCGAATCAGATCAAAGTTGGATTATTGCGGTGCAAAGATATTATAAAAATGGTGTATATTGTGTGGAATATATATTCTTATCCGAAGATTTTGAAATAAAATCGGTATATAGAGAAACAGAGGGAGTAAATCCTTTGTTTATAGCAGGTATAAACAAAGAAATATGGGTGCGACTGTCTGCCACAAAGGAATGTTATCCTATGAATACAGATGTAACACTGCCTATGTTTGAGCGTTCAAGGATAGAGAAACCCATTGTTAAAAGAGATACCGGAATGGATAGTTTTTTGTTGGACGGACAGACTTATGGATTTATTCGTGACGACTGGGGCGAAGGTAAGGAATCAAAACTCGTTATTCATCAATACGATAAAATGGGATTGTACAAAAATCGTAAAACGAAAAAACTGACCGGAATATATGGAGGATTAGTAACAGTTGTTCGTGGAAAAGCATATTTATATCATACAGCTCTTTATGAAATTTCTAAAAAGGGAGAACTTATTTTTATAGATAGATTTGATGAAGAAAAAAATTGCCTGTCATTACTTATTGATATAGATGAAAATGAATATACATTTATACATCGTGATGAAACTGAGAAGTGTATGGAACTTGTCAGATATTCATCGGAGGGTAAGCAAATTGAAAAAAGGGTTATATACAAAGGGGAAAAAAGAATTTTATGGGTAGAAGTAAAATCAATTTATGATAGAAGTCAAATGATTACCTTTTTTGCAAACGGTGTTGTTACGATGGGATATAAAGACGGAGAGTTTTGTATATGTAAAGGATGCGTAGGCGAATGTACTGAAATTATAAAATATGGCTGGATGCTAAGCGACAAAGCACAAAATAAAGGTAAAAAGATATATATACTTAAAATGGATAATATCTGACAGAAATCAAGTAATAATTTGAGCTTATCAAACGGAATAAACCCTCTGAGAGAAGATATACAGTCTTTTCTCAGAGGGCTTTTTTGTTTTGACTGAAATATTTTGTGTAATTTATCAGTTGTTTCAATATATGTATCTGTCAATATATATATTAAATTTACCTTATTTTGTAAGATATGACAAAGAATAGGGTTAAAACGCATAAAATATAATTATTTTATTGTTTGTATTTATTATTGAATTTTTGTGAAAATTATAGTATCATATATAAATACTTATTTAAAAAAGTATAGTAAAGTTACGAACTTAATTACAATATTTTATTTATGGTGAACAAAAGCGGCTTGATATTCATAGCGGAGGTGGGGAGTATGGTCTTTAAATCATCATATAAGGAAAAAAGAGCAAAATCACATTTCAGTAAAACGAAAATAAAACATACCTCTGTAAAAATTTTCAGAACAATGGCTTCCATAGTGTTGGTTCTGACGATTTTATCAGCGTCATTTTCTGTTTTGGACGGTTTGCTTTCGGCAGATGCGGCAATTTTAGGGGAAGGTCAGACTGCATTTAGAAATGTAAGCCATTTTCAGCAATACAGATGGGCAAAAATCCAAAAGGAGATTTTCAATGTAGATGCGGGTACAAAAGAAAATCCGACAGTTCATAATCCGTCAGAAATATATAATAAATCAGTTTCGGAGGGAAATGCTTACTTTAACTGGGTTTACAAAGATCAGCTTACAGGTTTGCAGGAATGGGACGGAGGAAGTACAGCCGTAACACCGTTATCGGAAACCCAGAGTTACGATTATGACGGCGACGGAAACAACAATGTAGAATACACAGTCTATAATGTTGATACACCGCAAAAGTTCCGTTATGTTCTTGAAAATATAAATACGCTGAAAGACAGCAGTGGCAACAATGCTGTTTATATCAAGCTGAATCTTCTTAGCGATCTTAATATGGCAGGTTATAACAACAAGCAGTGGGAGGCTATCGAAACAAATTACTGTGTTGCACAGAATATGAGAAAATGTCTTTACATTGAGGGAAACGGTCATACAATATATAATCTCAAAATCGTATCCACAAACAACAATAACGGTGCAGGTTTGTTCAGCAGACCGCCGGCTTTTATGATTGTAAAGAATCTCGGTTTCAGGTCCTCGATGGTACTCAATACAATAAATCAGAACGGTTACAATACAACAGCAGGACTTTTGTGTGCTTTTTCTCCGCAGAAATTCTATTTCTATAATGTTCATTCTTCGGGCGGATATTATCAGGTGTATTCCGATAATGACCCGAACAATCAGACAGACGGCGGTATCGGCGGTCTTGTCGGAAGAAAGAATATCTATCCGGCTACATTAGCGAAAATTACCACAGGCGGTACAAGTCATAACATGAATAAAACCGCCGCAGGAGTTGTAATACCTTTCCTGAATAATGATGTCGGCGACTGTTTTATGAAGAACTGTTCTACATCAGACAGTTATATGTACGGCAGTGACCATATCGGCGGTATAACATCATGGTTCGGAACTGAATTTGTTGCAAAATGTAAATACAGTGACAGTTTTCCGGCTACTCCCGAAAAGTATGTTGTTGACCGTTCATTTATCGAAAATATGACAACGACAACAAGCAAAGATGATATGGAGAGTAATAACTACTATCCTTTGATGTTTGAGAACTGTTCGTCAACCGACTGCGAAATATTCTCGACCGGTCACGACTCAGGTGCGTTGATTTCTTGCGGACGAGGCTTGCATGTAAAAAACTGCTTTACAAATAACAGAATTTATGCAAACGATAACACCGGCGGATTTGTAGGACGACTCGGCAGTGATAAATTCAGCAACAATGCCGGAAAAGTAAGCAACGGCATTATGCACGATGACAACGACAAATGTACGCTTTCCGATTACTTTGAAAACTGCTATTCTTCCGGTGTAGTAGAAGGCAAGGAAGCTATGGGAGGTTTTGTCGGACTTGACAACAGTGCAAGAGCAAGAAGGGAACTTTATAAGAGTGCAACAGATGCGAGTATCCTCAACACAGTGGGCAAGGCGTCAACGGCTTTCGTAAACTGCTATTCGACGGCTATGGTCGGAATGGACTATGCCGGAAAATACTGCGGCGGCTTTATCGGTCTTGACGATAACTACAATCAGGGTATAACAAATGCCGACGGCACCGTTTCACTGCCGACAATTACCGTTACTAACCTTGATGAAGGTAATGTTAAGAACAATAATAAAAAATATTCCGGACGAGGAAACTTTTACATTAACTGTTACGCCGGCGGTGAAGTCGGAAATATTCTTACCGTTACTGACACGGACGACGCAAAGACAAGAGAAAAAGAATATATGTCACTCCACGAAAATAATAACAATCTGGACGACAGCGGCAACCCTCAGATTCTCGACTATTATCCCACAGGCGGTTTTGTCGGTGCGATAGCCGTTGAGGGTTACAACAAAAATTTCCTGTTTCAGAAGTCGGCAAGTGAGAGCGTACAGTTAGAACCTGTCGGAAACTTCTACAACTGCTATTATGATATGCAGACAACCGCTATGCACGAAATGGCGGTCGGACTTTACGCAGTAAAGACTTCCCGTGATAAAGCAAATAAAAGTGATTTTCAACTGACGGGTGTTACAGGACTTTATACTGAGTCGTCATATGAAAAAGGTATTCCGGGTCTTACGGGTACACCTGAGGATTATACATCAAAGAACGGTAAAAAGTTCTGTATGGACAGCGGTACAGACGGCGATGTATCAAAAAGCACAGTGTGGAACTACAACTCACAATATTATCCGCAGCTTTCGGTATATATGACTACGGACACGAGTCTTGATAATATTCAGACAGCAACCGCAGACGATATTGCTGACGCTAAAAAATCACCGTTTTTCATATCGGATGTATCTTATGATACCGACAACGAACATCAGTCATCTCCTGTTTATTCAATGGCGGATTCAAAGAGTTCCGTCAATGCAATTACAAACAAGGATAAGCTTAATACAACCGCAGTGTATGCCGCACAGCTTGCTCAGGTTGTGAGGGCGTTCAGATTTTCACAGGCATCAACTTCTACGGTTCTGCTGAACCACTGGGATGTAACAATGGATACCAAGTCAGGTACGGTAGGTCAGGAAAATAACTGGAAAACTGATGTACCGTCAAACCGTATGACCCCGACTCTTGTTACTGACTCCGATACAGGCTATAAATATTATGAATGGTCTGTAAATTACGAGAATGTTCAGGCAGGAAACTACGAGTTCAAGGTGACAACTCCTAACTGGACATATAACTACGGTGTAAACGGCAACAATGGCAGTAATATGGTATTGGAAGTTCCTGAGGACGACTGTAATGTTAAAATCAGATTTTACTGTAATGCACCAAAGTCAAAGGACTTTTATGTAAAGGCTGATATAACCCGTCCGTCAAAAGAAACATATACAAAAACTCTTGCAGAGGGTGAAAAATACGAAGAAACTCCATATACCGTTGCCGGAGATTTCCCGACAAAACAATGGGAGCCTAAACAAAATGAGCTTTATACAATGACTCATACCGGCGACAGAGAAACTTATACTCTCACTATCAAAAATCTGCCGGCAAGATACAATTCCGACAATGAGCTTATACCGTATTATTTTAAAATTACCAACGGTGCTGGCTGGACTTATAGCTGGGGTGTTGATGGCGTATCGTCTAACGGTGTGAATATGTCATTTGTACTTACCGATACGGCTGATGTAACTATTACATTCAGTGAAAAAACACATCTTACGAAAGTTACGGCAACTCCTGCCGAAAATCTGACAGATGTAATTACGCAGAACAAGGTGATTGATTTCACGGGATATTCCGCTGTATTCTCCTCACCGATTTTTGCGGGTCACTACTGGCTGGATAAAGATTCCGACAAAGTCAAGGAAGCCTGTGAGGACGGTCAGCTTACATATAATGAACATACCGGTCTTTACGAAAGAACCTTTGATGTTACAATAAGCAATGCTATATATATCGGCAGAAACTATTCATATAAGGTTATAAAAGATGCACTTGATAAAGGAAGTAACCGTTCATTCCGTATCAATGATAATGTCAGTGTCGGCGATACAATACATGTAAAAGTAACCTACAATCCGAACACTATGGAATCAACTATTGAGTCGGTCGGCTCGAATGCAATAGCACCCAAGGGAAGTGTTGAAAACTACTCGGTTATCGGTGCAGAGTCCCTGACAGGATATAACTGGATGTCAGTAGAGGCGGCACAGGCAGGTCTTATGGATAATGTTGACGGCTCGACAACATTACTGACAAAAACCTACGAAAATGTTCCAAAAGGAACATACGACTTTAAGATTGCCGCTGACTGTCTTGACGGTAACTGGTCAGGACTTGAATGGGGAGGTGCTGAGAATGGAAACTACCTTTTTGAACTGTCAGATACGGCAAATGTTGAAATTCGGTTTGATACCGTTCAGGAAAAAATAATTGTACAGTCACCTGCACTTGTCCGCAAACAATGGGTTCTGACCGGCGGAAAAACACTTATGGGTGAAAGTATAGGTGCATGGAATGTAAAAGAACCTGTAATGACCTATAACTCTGAAACGGGTCTGTATGAATATACAATATCAAATGTACCCATAAACAGCACAAAGAAAGTGCCTGAGGATCAGTCAACCGAAACACCAAACTACAACTACGCTTGTAAGGTTATTGAGTATAACAATGACCAGAATGAGCCTAATATATTGTTTACCCTGAAAGAAGGTACTCAGAAGTCATACAAACTTAAATTCGAGTATGATGAAACATTTAAAACGCTGAGTATCAGGGCTTATGACAAAAGAGGTAAAGATGTTACGGCTCAGGTTCTCAGTTATGATGTTGAACCGTACTTCTATTCAGTTCTTGGAAGCTATAACCTGACAAAAGATTCTTGGGGTACTATGTTCCCGGCACAATCTGCTTATAACGGCTGGATGGAATATGACAATAATAACAAAATCTATACAAAGACCTACACAATCAAGCTCCCTGAGGACGGAAGTGTTGAACAATATTCCTTTAAGGTGGTTGCAAACGGAACATTTGACTCAGGTCTTTCGTGGGGTACGGAAACTGCTGAAAACATAATCGTCAGTGTTGCGTCAAACACCATCAGTGAAACTACACTTACCATTAACTTTAAGCCTGAAACAGGCAAAGTGACATATACTCTTGGAAATGATGTTGAATATAACGACGACAGGATTGTCTGGTATGTTGCCGGTACATATATGCTAAGAAGCAACAACGGACACAAGGTCAGCACAAAGGTCTATGACACTGTCCGTGATATTACATCAGGTTTTACCTTTACAAGCGGCGGCGACTGCAAACAGAAAGGAATACTTTGGAGCAAGAACTCAACGCTGAATACTGATTACGGCTTTACGGATAATGTATCGTTTGATTTGAACTATAATCAATTCAGTAACCGACAGAAAAATGATATTCACACAACCTTTAAGTCTGATGTCATAAAGCTTGATGTTGAGGCACTGGGAGATATAAATACCACGAATCCTGCGGAGGAGCTCACAGCAAGATTCAACTGTTCAGGCTTTATGCCGGGCAAACAGTGGATTTCCGTTACGACAGCAGGCTATGGTTATTCCAATACATTTAACACATGGAAAAAACAGTATCTGAAATATGCCGAATATACCGAAAAGAAAGAATTTTACGAAAAACAGCTTGATTTGCACCTGAGCGTTGTTTCGGGTTATAAATTCGTTGATGATGATAATAACACGGTTGTTATCAGCGACGAGGACACCTTGCTTGCTTATCTCAGAAAATTCTCAGGCAGTGAAAAAGACGCTGCAAAGGAACTTGCTAAGCGTTTCCACCTTGAAGATGGCGTAACACTTCTGGATCTGAAAGCCGAGCTTGATTCCTACGGCAGCATTACAAAACCTGCTGATACTCCGACATTCAGCGACACAGCAATTACAGGTTCAAGAAACATCAGGCTTATTCCTACCGCATATCTTGAAGCGGGTGATGACGCAAGAATTGAAGTAAGACAGCCTGACGCTGATGAAAAATATGATAAGATGGACAACGACAAGGTTGTCAACTCAGTTAAGTATTATTCAAAGGACAGTGCAGTGTCAACAATCGGTGGAAATGCCATTGATAATATGGAATTTTCATATTATAACTTTGCAGTTACTGCCGGTTATCTTATAACCGACCGTGTAGGTCTTGGAATTTACAAGAACTATGATAATCAGAAGATTATTGCATACAATGGTGACGCAGCCGAAGGCAGCGGTGATTATATCCGTGATGACAGCAGTAATGATGTCAGAAATTCAGGTACTGACGGCACTTCAAGATATTTTTCAATGAAGTCTGCTTTCAATAATACGGATAAAATCAGTGCAGGCACTTATACCGACGACGGCAGCCGTTCAAAAGCAAATCTTTCCGTTCAGAAGTTCAAAACCCAGTCAACAATCGGTTCTTCATACATCAAGTCTGATGATATAGCACAAACCATTGTAAAAATCTATAAAACGGTATATGAAAACGGTGTTGCCCGCAGAGAAATTGTCAATACAGACCCTACTCCGAACGCAACAAGCGACCCTGCACTTGCATATCAAAAATGGACAGGACAGAAGAACTTTGTTGCCGGTGATGAGGGCGACTATGTTGTTCAGTTCTGTTGGACACTTTCGGACGGTCGTTATCTGCAAAGTGAGAAAAATGTTACCGTACTTGTATATGAGCCGAATATAAGTCTTGTGAATAGTCCTAAATATGACGGTGAAACCCATTTTGAACATGTTTACGATGATTCGGGCAGTGTTGTAACCAGTAGTGAGTTAAAGACAAATAATACAATTAAATACAAAATCTCCTACTCCAACCAGAAGATGAGTTCAGACCTTACATTTGCGGTTCTTGACATACTGCCTTTTAACGGAAGCACAAGAGTATATACGGATCTCGACGGAAACATTGACAAGGCTTCCTACACGAGTAAGATCTCAGACAGTTTCAAAGGCTTTACATTAAAGAATATCAAAATCATAAAGTCAAACATAACCACTGCAATCAAAGGTTTCTACTATACAACCAGTGATAGTGTCAAGAGTTGGGTAACTAACAATGACGAAAAAGATGCTGCCAAAAATCTTAAACTCACGAAAAGATCGGACTATGAAGGATATATAGGCGAAGACCTTGATGCAGATAAGACAAGCGGAGGCATATTCAAATCGTTCAAAAAGAAAGATGGTGCAACAGACTATGCTTCGGGTGATTCGTTGGAAGAGGTAATAGAATTAGACGAAGATATAAAAAATATAACCGCCATAGCGTTTACCGGTGTTCAGCTGGGAATAAGGGAAACCATTGATGTTGAATTTGAGGTTGAGTATGAAGGCAAGGCAAACGACCTTATATTCAATTCGGCTAACTATCACGCATATAGCAGAGATATGGAAACCGATACATCAGGTACGCTTGACCAGTCAAATATCGTTTCGACTACTGTTGTAACAAGAAATCTTGAAGGCTTTGCATGGCTGGATTCAAACAAAGACGGTGTACTCGACGAGGGTGAACCAAGACTTGAAAATGTAGCGGTAAGTCTTTATGAGGTTGTGAATAACAAAGCTGTTCCGACTGATGTTCCCGATGTGCTGACCGATGAAAACGGCAGATACTATTTTGAAAACTTGCCGCAGGGTAATTATACGGTTCGCTTTACAAAGCCGACAGATGAAGATGTCAAAGCCGTTGACGGAACAAAGAAACGGGTGATAAACTTTAATGGTCTTGCAGTGTCAAAAGCTCAGAAAGAATTTGACAATGTTTACGATGAAAACGGCAATGTAAAAGCAGATACCCAGAGCGGTTCTGTAAATCTGGCAGTTGACCAAACAAACGGCACAAAAGCCAAGACATTCGGAATACCAGATATAATTTTACCTGACGATTACAGCGTGGGCAGAGGAACATACTCACACAGCAACACCACAAGCATTAACTATACTCAGGCAAATAACGACTTTGTTTATAACAGAACAAACAAGAATGCGGGATTCTATGAATTTTACAGCGTTACAATCAATAAGGTTGATCAGAATAATAATGCTGTTGCAGGTGCTGAATTTATGCTCGAATACAAAAACGGCGATAACTGGTATCCCGTATATTACGATGATGACGGATATGCCGTTCTTGACAAGGATAATCCAAAGACCGCTGATGATCTTGAAACAACAAACACACAGTACATATTCCCGACAGATAAAGACGGATATGTTAAGTTTGATAATCTCTTTGAGGCGGATTTCAGATTCACTGAGGTTTCGGCACCCGACGGTCTTGGAAAACTTCAATCGTCTGTATATTTCTCACTTCCTTATGAAGTAAAAGAAAGCGACCTTGCAGAATACAGCAAGAAGTATTATGTCGATGTACAAAACGGCGATTCTGAAAACAGCTATTTGTTGATAGACGGTGTTCGCTATTATAACAATGTTAAGTTCAAAGTATCAAACCCGAATAAACAGTTCAATCTTCCGCAGACGGGCGGCTTTGACGGTTGGTATATTATTGCGTTGATAGCAGGACTGATACTGTTTGTTGCAGGAACAGGATTTATCTTAATTGCAAACAGGAAAAAGTCTAAAAAACAGAATGATTAAACTCAGGCGGCAAAACCCGTAACTGCCGCCTGACAAATCAACGGGGCTAAGGGGAAAACCCATAAAATAAAAAATAAAAATTCAATTTCAGGAGGAGAAAACTTATGAAAAAAATCGTTTCACTGACACTTTCCCTAATCATGGTACTTTCAGTTCTTGCTTGCAGTTTTATATCTGTTTCAGCGGCTGTCGGTATCACATTTGAAGACAGAGGCTCAATCACACTTGACAAATTTGTTCCGACAAAAGACGGTACTGAACCGACCGAAAAGGTATCAGGTGCAACATTTACAGCTTACAGAGTGTTTAACCTTGTACAGAATTCAGGCACATCAGAGTCAACAGATGAGGGTACATTCAAAGTTACCGACCCGTTCAAAGATGTACCGGGCATTAACGATGTTATCGTAAAATCACCTGTTGCAACAGGCAATCAGAACTCACAGGGCGGACTTTTCACCAACACAGATGATGTTGAAAAACTTATCCCTGCATTAGTAACAGCATCAAAAGCAGTAGTAGTAAACGGTACCGATGAAAATCCTGCAACAGTTGACGGCAACAACAAAGCAATCGGTAAGGAATTTACTGAATCAACTACCGAAGTTCAAAAAGAAGACGGCTCAACAGAAACCGTAGGTACAGGTACATATACTGTATCAGGTTTGCCGCTTGGCGTTTATCTTGTTGTTGAAACATCAGCACCCGATAATTATGTAATTTCAACAGCATCATTCCTCGTTTCAATTCCTGAATGGGTAGCAGAAACCAAAGCCGAAAACGACGAAATCATACCGGCTCATTGGAACTATGCTATAACCGCAATGCCTAAGGACGACCCGATGACAATCGAAAAAGAGGTTAAAGACAGCCATAAATCTAATGCTGACAGTACAGTATATGCAAACGAAGATTCATACAACATCGGCGAAAAGGTTGAATACAAGGTTACTTCAAAAATCCCTGACTATGGTAAGTCAACTCTCAAAGACAAACAGCTTACAGACGCAATCACTGACACCCAGTACGCAGCTATCGACTACACATACGCAGATACATTCTCAACAGGTCTTACATTCA
Source organism: Acutalibacteraceae bacterium (assembly GCA_051894195.1). GTDB lineage: Bacteria > Bacillota > Clostridia > Oscillospirales > Acutalibacteraceae > UBA1213. The sequence goes on along the minus strand of JBJFIB010000208.1, from coordinate 9,741 downwards.
ACTATGATGACACTGACGATATGGTAATCTATATCAAGCCAAAGGATACAACCAAGAGCAATATACCTCTTACATCTGCAACAGATACTCAGACAGTCAATGACCTCAAAGCCCGTGGCGACGCTACAAATAATGCGAGCAAGCCTGACTTTAAGGTTACAAAGACAGCAAATGGCTTTACAGTAAAGGTTGCATGGGAGGCTCTCAACAATAATCAGGGCGATGAACTTGTACTTGAATACTCAGCAACACTCAACAAAGACGCTGTAATCGGTGCAGTCAATAACAACAAAATCGAACTTACATACACAAACAACCCCGAAACAGGTACAACAGATGTAATCGAAGATGATGCAGATGTTGCTACATACGAACTCCACCTTGACAAGCTGTTCAACAACAAGACAGTTGACAATTATAAGGCAGAAACTTCAAATTCAAACTTTGACCCGACAGCCGTTACATTCAAGATTGCAACAGACAACAACGACAGCTACCTCAAAGTAAATAAAATCAGTAACGGCAAATACTATGTATGGGATACAGAAAACAACACTGATAATTCAGCTCCTAAAAACCAGTTCAGCCAGAACACAGCTCAGAACGGTACAGCAGTTGAAGAAATGAATGTTGACTCAAACGGCAAACTCGTTCTTACAGGTCTTAAAGCAGGTACATACTACCTCGAAGAAACAAAGACGATTGACGGTTACGGCAAACTCAAAAATAAGGTTAAGGTTGAAATCACAACTGCTACTGACGAACAGCAGAATACTGTAATTTATGATTGTGACGCACAGAGCTACACAAACGAGGGTACAGTTCTTGCTAAACTTCCTAAGTTCAAGGTTGATAAAGAGGATCAGGCAGGTACATTCGTAATTACAGTCAACAATACCAAAAATCAGTTCAATCTTCCGACAACAGGTGGTCTTGGACTTTGGCTCTTCACAATAGCAGGCGGTATTGTTATGGCAGGCGGTATAATATTCTTCTCAGTAATCCGCAAAAAGAAAAAAACTCAGTAATGAATTAAGATAATTTCTTGATTTGTTAAACAGTAAAATATTTCGTAGGGGAACAAGATTTTTTGTTCCCCTATATTTTTAAGTGTGGTATAATATTTTTGAGTAATGAATGTTGGGACTCTGTCCCAAACTCTGCAAGGGCTGCTCGCCCTTGACTCCGGCAGGTGTGAGCGACACCTGCACCCGCAATTTTTATCCCGGTTTTAACGAGAAACAGAATTAAACAGAATTTTGGGCAGGTTTTATTGTGAAAAAGGTTTTATTGCGTCTTTTCGGCGTTTTTTTGATTTTGTTAAGTATTGCCCTCGTATGTTATCCGTTTATAAGCA
>JBJFIB010000208.1:0-8284 GCA_051894195.1 Acutalibacteraceae bacterium | reverse complement strand
GGCGTTTTTTTGATTTTGTTAAGTATTGCCCTCGTATGTTATCCGTTTATAAGCAACTATTTAGTAGGACTCAATCAGCAAAGTGATGTAGTTTCTTACGAAGATACGATTGAAGATACAGATGAACAGGAATTACAGCAGGCATACGATCAGGCGGTGGAATATAACAAAAGTTTGCTGGGCAGTGTGGTTGTAACAGACCCGTTTGACCCGAATTTTGTCCCTCAGATTGACTATGAATATTCAGGTATGCTTACCGTCGGCGGCGATATAATGGCAACGATTGAAATTCCTGAAATAGAACTGTCTTTGCCGATTTATCACGGTACAAACAGTGATGTTCTTAAAAAAGGTGCAGGACATTTGCCTCAGACATCGTTGCCCGTCGGCGGCGAAAGCACTCACGCAGTTATTACCGGACACACGGGAATGCCCGCCGCAAAGCTTTTTACGGATTTGAATATACTCAAAGTCGGCGACAAATTTTATATTCATGTACTCGGCAAAACTCTTGCCTATCAGATTGTAAAAATTTATGTCATTGAGCCTGATGATACAAAGTCGTTAAGAGTTTATGAGGGCAAGGATTATGTAACGCTGATTACCTGTACGCCGTACGGAGTCAATTCTCACCGCCTGCTTGTAAGGGGAGAGCGTGTGCCTTATGTGGAAGATGAACAGAAATCTCCCGATATTATTTCAAGGGCATCAGAAAGCACATGGATGAAAGAGTACAAAAAAGCACTGCTGGCAGGTGCAGTAATTCTTTGCGTTATACTTGTTGTTTTCTTTGTTTTAAGAGGTATAATCAGACACAGAAAACAAAAAAAACAGGACAGTCAGAACAGAAATATTGATTCAGGGTGATACTTGTTTATTGTGAGGTTTAAAAATGAGTGGCAAGGTTAAGCGGATTTTATTATGGCTTGTCGGAATTCTTATTATTCTTGTAAGTGTTTGCTGTATGGCATACCCTTTTGTGAGTAATTATTTTAACAGTATTCAGACCGAAAGTGCGGTTTTGCAGTATATAGGCAGTACGGAGGATAACAGCCCTCAGAAAAATCAAGAACTGCTTGCAGAGGCAATAGAATATAACAAATCTCTGTTAAACAATGTTATTGATAAAGACCCGTTTGCTGAATATAAAGATTCCGGCGATACATATTCAAAAATGCTGAAAACAGACGGCAGTGATGTAATGGCTGCAATCGAAATTCCGTCAATAGATTTAAGACTTCCCGTATATCACGGAACAAGCGACGAAACACTCAAAAAGGGCATAGGACACCTGAGCTGCTCGTCGCTGCCTGTCGGCGAAAAGGGAACACACGCAGTCTTTACCGGACACACTGGCTATGGCGGCGTAAAACTTTTTTCGGATATTGATAAACTGAAAAAAGGCGATATATTCAAGATATATGTTCTCGGTGAAACTCTGTGCTATAAGGTCGATAATATAGCTACGGTTCTGCCCGATGATACGGAACTCTTGCAGATTGACCCCGAAAAAGACTATGTAACACTTGTAACCTGTACGCCTTTTGGAGTTAATTCTCACAGACTTTTGGTGCGTGGAGTACGCATAGACAATGAAGAAGTTCCTGTAACCGAACAAACAATACAAAAAAGAGGCAGTACATGGTCGGAAGAATATATCTATGCGTTGGGAGCAGGCTTGGGAATTATGCTTCTGATACTATTTTTGTTTTTTGCGTCACGCTTTATAATCCGAAAAATCAGAAAGAGAAAGAACAATGACTAAAAAATTACTGCGTATAATGTGTTATATTTTAGCGGCGGCTGTATTTATATCCGGAATGTTGATATTTATCTTTCCGATTGTAAACCGCAGCCTTACAGCGAAAAACACACAGGAAAACCTTGAAGTATTCAGAGAACTGCGTTCTGTTGATAACAATACACCACAGCAGTCCGGACAGCAATCCGGACAATCCGCCGCAAACGGAGAAGAAAAAAATCCATATATAAAGTACAAAGAACTTTACGATGATATGAAAAGCTATAACGAGCGTATATACAGGGAAGGACAAAAATCCCTGAAAGATGCGTGGTCATACGAACAGGCAGGATTTTATATGGAGCAATACGGTATTTATAACGGTATTGCGGCAGAACTGAGAATTCCTGCGATGGACTGCGACATTCCGCTTTATCTTGGGGCGACTATGAGCAATATGGCTTATGGTGCGGCACAGCTTGGCGAAACCTCAATGCCCATAGGCGGAGTTAATACCAACTGCGTAATAGCGGCACACAGGGGAGCAACAACGGGAAAGTTTTTTCTTGACATTGAAATACTCAAAGAGGGCGACAAGGTCTATATAGATAATCTGTGGGAAACCCTTACATACAGGGTATCACGCATTGAAATTATATCGCCGGAAGATATAAATAAAATTCTGATTGAGGACGGCAAGGATATGATTACTCTCATAACCTGTCACCCTTATCCTTACAATTATCAGAGATATGCGGTTTTTTGTGAAAGATATAACGGCACAACATCGGATAATAAAGAGGAATTAACGGAAAACAGCGTTGCTGAAATGTCGGAAATATCAGAAACAACCGTAAGTAAAAATGACAGTTCACAGAACTTTATAAAATTTGAAGAAACATTATATTATATTGTTCCGTTGTTTTTACTGGTTTTGGTATTTGTGCTTTTTGTATGTCCGGTAATAGTTAAAAAGTCAAAGCGACGAAAAAATGACAATCCCTAAAATATATTCAACAACGGGCAGTCCGTTAAGATTTGTCCGCTTTGACTATTGCGGTAAATTCTCAAAAATCGCCTAAAAACAACATAAAGTGTTTTTTGTGTCGTTCAGTTTTCTTTGTTTCTCCGATATAATTAAAGCATAAAATAAAGGAGGCTGAAAAGCTATGAACACAGACAAAATTTACGCAGAACAGATTGCAAACGAATATGCACCAAAGGACACCTCAAAGGTAGTCGCACTTCGGAAACTTGACGCAAGAGCAAAAATGCCGGCAACAATTTTTGCATATACCTTCGGCATTATTGCGACACTGATTACAGGTATCGGAATGTGCCTTTCTATGAATGTCATCGGCAGCGGCACAACGACAATGTTCGTTCTTGGTGTAATTATTGGTATCATCGGATTTATCGGAGTTGGAGTAAACTATCCTATCTACAAGAAACTTCTGAAAAAAGGCAAGCAAAAATATGCTTTCGAGATTATTCAGCTTGCTAAGGAAATCAGCGATAAATAATTATGGAAAAAGCAAAGCTGATTCTGAGAAAGCTGTTGTATCCACCTAAAATAATACTGTTTATAATTTCTGTACTTTCGTTCACCGCACTCATTTTCATCTTTGTTACAGGTCAAACAGAGAGTTGGCTGGCATATCCGGTTTACTGTATGTCGGCTTACTCTCTTGTTATTCTTATTGTTGCCCTGCCACAACTTTTTAACCGTACAAAAGCAAGAGTTGAAAACAGTAAGCTGATAAAAAAGCTGTCATCATCTTCTGTCGGAAAACGCTATATATCTGATATGTCGTTCAGGGGAGGTTTCAGTATATATCAGGGAATGACGGTGAATTTCCTTTATGCCGTGTTCCGTATCATAACAGGGATAATGTATTCGTCCGTATGGTTTATATCTATGGCGGTCTATCATTTTGTACTTGGCGGAATGAGGGCATATCTGGTTTTTGGCTATCACCGCAAGGACAGAGGATTGTCCTATGAATACCGCTGTTACAACAAAATTGCGTGGCTGCTTTTTTTGCTGAATATTCCAATGGGTGGAATGATATTGCTTATGGTAAGGACAAATTCAGGATTTTCGTATCCGGGATATGTTATTTACATTTCGGCACTCTATACTTTTTATACAATGGCTATGTCAATAGTCAATCTTGTTAAGTATCGTAAAATAGGCAGTCCTGTTTTGTCCGCCGCAAAGGTGTTGAATTTCGTTGCGGCTATGATGTCGGTTCTCGGCTTGCAGACGGCGATGATTGCACAATTTTCAACTAACGGCAATGAATACCGAAAACTGATGAATACAATCACGGGCAGCTTTGTGTACGGAATTGTTGTTATTATGGCAATATATATGATAGTAAATGCCGCAATAAAGAAAAAGAAGGTGGATTGCGTTTGAATAAATCAGAAAGCAAATATTTTAACACTGCCGCACGAATGGACAAGGCTTTTCTTGAATTGCTTGAAAAAAAGGACTTTGCCTATATCACTGTCAAAGAAATTTGTGAAAAGGCAGGCGTGAACCGTTCAACTTTTTATTTGCACTATGAAACAGTTTCCGACTTGCTTTCCGAGAGCGTTGAATATATGAACGCTGAGTTCCTCAACTATATAAAGCACGATTCACAGGAATTTATTTTAAAACTGCAAGACTGTCATGTTGACGAGCTATATCTCATAACACCGAAATATCTCACGCCGTACCTTAACTATATAAAAGAAAACAAAAGACTTTTCCGCACGGCAATAGAAAATGCCAAAACTCTCAGATTGAATGAAATTTACGATAAGATGTTTACCTGTGTGTTTACTCCGATTTTAGAGCGGTTCAGAGTGCCTGAACAGCAAAGAAAATATATTATGGCATTTTATATTCGTGGACTTATTGCAATTATTACAGAATGGGTAAATCAGGATTGCACCGACAGCGTTGAATATATGACTTCGCTTATTCAAGAATGTGTAATGCACCACAAATATAATGATTAGGGCGTATGAAATTATTATTGAACAAAATAAAAAACAACGGACAAATCGTCAAGGGTTTGTCCGTTGTTATAAAAAATTAAATAAATCGGAATTACGGAGGTAATTATTGATGATAATCAGAAAATATGAAGACGGCGATTTATCCGCTATGACAGCAATATGGAATGAGGTTGTGGAAGAAGGAAACGCTTTTCCGCAGGAAGAATTGCTTGATGATATAACAGGAAAAGAATTTTTTGCGTCGCAGAGCTATACGGGTGTAGCGGAAGACAACGGAAAGATTGTAGGGCTGTATATATTGCACCCGAATAATGTCGGCAGATGCGGTCATATATGTAATGCAAGCTATGCGGTAGGCTCAATCCACAGGGGAAAACATATAGGCGAAAAACTTGTTAAGGATTGTATTGCAACGGCAAAAAAGACAGGATTTAAAGTGTTGCAGTTTAATGCGGTTGTTGAGAGTAATATTCATGCACGACATCTGTATGAAAGACTTGGTTTTCAGCAATCAGGAACAATACCCGACGGTTTCAGGATGAAAGACGGCTCCTATGAAAACATATGTCCTTATTATTATGTGTTGTAAGTCGGAGTTCTGTTATTTTATAATCAGCCACAACAAAAGATTTACCGCTAAAAATACAATATTGATTACAGTGAAAACAAGCAGATATTTTGATGTGCTTGTTTTTTCTTTTTGAATAAACTTGAATGAAATCAGGCTTGCCATTGATGCAATAAGTGTGCCGAGTCCGCCAAGATTAACTCCGATTAAGAGAGAATCAGCATTTTGCGTAAATCCCGAAAGAAGTATTGCCGCAGGAACATTCGAGAATACCTGACTTGCCAGTACACCTGTTATTACTTCGTTGCCATTTACTGTGTTGCTCAGGTACTGACTTACGCTTTGAATATTGCCGAGGTTTCCGATAAAAATAAACAGGAATACAAAGGTCAGCAAAAGGCTGTAATCAACTTTAAGAAATATTTTTCTGTCAAAAATCAAAACAATGGTTACAACTGTCAGAAACAATATAATATAATTTAAAAGCCTGAATACACCGAGCAACGATACCGCAAAAAGAATAAAATACATCACCGTATATCTGACATCAGGTTTTTTCGGTTCCTTGCTTTTTGTCATATTCAGCGTTTCTTTTCCCGAAAACAGCGAAAACACAATCAGCATTAGTAAAGACATAAGTGCATAAGGAAAGATAGTTGACAAAAAGTCGGCTATTGACATATCATATGCCGAAAACAGATAAAGATTTTGCGGATTGCCTATCGGTGTAAGCATACTGCCGAGGTTTGCCGCAACGGTTTCAAGCGTGACGGTAAATATAAGTTTTTTGTTTTGCCCTGCAAGATTAAGTGTTACGATTGTAAACGGTACAAATGTAATCAGTGAAACATCATTTGTTATTATCATTGAACTGAAAAAACAAAGCAGCACTAATGTCATCACAAGAGTGCGTGTGCTTTTTGCCTTGGTGAGCAGTTTTTCGGCTGATAGCCTGAAAAATCCCAGAGAATTAAGACCTGCCATTACCGTCATAAGACAAAACAATAGTGCCAGTGTACGAAAATCAATGTAATCTGCATACTGTGCGTTTGGCGGAACGAAAAACATTGATATTACCGCAAGCAACGCAGATATAAGCATAACCGTTTCTTTTTTAATAAATGCAATTACTTTTTTCATAAAATCCTCTCAAAAAATTTGTCGGTGATTAACGATAGTATTGTATTACTAATACAATCATTTTGCAAGGCAATAATACGATAAAAATACTTATAGACGCAGGGTGTCTTGACTCGAATTTTGAAAATAAGTATAATTTTCTTGTAGATTATAAGAGCGGAAGTCCGACAAAAAATTTGCGGAAAATACAGAAACAGTTATTAAAAGGAGGATATTATGTCAGAAATAAGATGGGCAGTTCTCGGAACAGGAGTTATTGCAAATGAGATGGCTGTTGCGATGGCTAAAAACGGAAAGAAAATCAGTGCAGTAGGAAACCGTACTCACTCAAAGGCTGTTGCGTTTGCGGAAAAATACGGAATTAAAAAGGTATATGATGATTTTAATGAGATGTTTGATGATCCTGATACAGATGTTATCTACATCACAACACCTCATAATACTCACAAGGGATTTATTAAAAAGGCATTGAACGGCGGAAAGCATGTCCTTGTTGAAAAGTCAATAACTCTCAACAGTGATGAGTTAAACGAAGTAAGAACACTTGCCTCAGAAAAAGGTCTGATAGTTGCAGAGGCTATGACCATTTTTCATATGCCGATTTACAGAAAATTAAACGAAATACTTGTATCGGGCAAACTTGGAAAAGTCAATATAATCACTATGAATTTCGGCAGTTTCAAGGAATATGATATGAACAACAGATTTTTCAACAGAAATCTGGCAGGCGGAGCTATGCTTGATATAGGCGTTTATGCCTTGTCGTTTATCAGATGGTTTTTTGATTCAAAGCCTGATGTTGTTATGTCGCAGTTCAACAAAGCACCTACGGGAGTTGACGAGTCGTCTGTGCTTATACTAAAAAACAAGGAAGGACAGATGGCAACAGCAGCCCTCAGCCTTCACTCAAAGCAGCCAAAGAGAGCGATGGTTTCCTGTGAAAAAGGCTTTATTGAAATTATGGAGTACCCGAGAGCGTGGGAGGCAAAAATTACTTATACAGACGGAAGTGTTGAAACCGTCAGTGCTGGATTGCATGAAGATGCCCTGTCCTATGAACTTGCTGATATGGAGGAGGCAGTGAACGGCAACACCGGGCATATTTATGCTGACTATACGAAAGATGTTATGGACATTATGACCGCTCTCAGAAAAGACTGGGGCATAACATATCCAGAGGAAGAATAAAAAACAAATATCGTATTGTCTTGAATTTAAAACTAAGTGTTTCAGATTGGACAAAGCTCTTTGAGAAAGAATGTTTTCTCAGGGAGCTTATTTTTTTTAGTAATGGTTGTTGGGACTTTGCCACAAACCCCACAAGGACTGCTCGCCCTTGACCCCGACAGGAGTATGAACCCATGCACCCGCAATTTGTATCCTCAGTTTTAAAAAGAAATCGTATAGAAAACCCGACACAAAATAAATTGCTTTTATATACACTGAAATAAGATTATAAGGGAATTCTTCTATAAAAAACATAAAAAATCACCCATGTGGGTGATGTGCAATTTAAAAATAAACGGTACAATTATATCAAAATAGTAATTTTATTTAAAATGGAGCGGAAGTATTTATAATCTGTTAAAAAGGCGGTGACGGGGTTGCTTCTGCCATCGTTTTTTTTAATTTCAAAGAAAATATCTTCGCAGCGGTTATTAACAACTGACCGCAAAGTTAAAACAAAAATACCGACAACAAAAATAAAATAACAAAATTCCAATTTGCAATAATGAACAAGAATTTTTATTGTATTATATAGTAAGAGATATTATTAAAAATATTAAAACAGACATTTACACTTTATAAAAATTATTGTATAG
>JBJFIB010000207.1:0-27436 GCA_051894195.1 Acutalibacteraceae bacterium | reverse complement strand
CTTTTCCGTTTTCGTATGTCAGGGTTGATGTTCCGACCTTGACAACAATTCTTCTCGTCTGAATTTTTTTCATTTCCAAAATCTCCGTTTTAGTGTATTAAATTAAGAAAATCATAGCATATTTTAACAGTACGGTCAAGCGGTTAATTCAGTGTGGAGTGTGGAGAGTGGAGTGTGGAGTTATTGTGTGAGAGGTTAGTTTGTGCGTTGATTTTAGTTTGTTGTAATACATAGTTTTTGCGTGGAATGATAACAATAAATAATGGTGCGGACACAAACCAAACGGTAACAATAAAGTGTAAACGCAATTTGACAGTGGCGGCACGCCACCGCAATTACGCATTACGCATTACGAATTACGAATTATTTATAGGTTGGTGCGGAAGATGAAGAAAATAGTTATTTGCGGCGACTGCGGTTCAGAGTCGCTGACAAGGGCAATAATAAGTGCGTGTAAAAATAACGGCGGTGTGGCGGTTGTGAGTGAAAACGGAATTTCTGAAACAAATGACAATCCGTATTTTCTTATTGTAAAGCTGCAAAATCCGTATGAAATAAACTGCAAAAACGGAATAATTGTATTCGGTAAAGCTGTCGGTAACAAAACAAAAATAAAGACGGAAAAAACTGTGGCACTTCTTGATACGGCAAACACCAATGCACTGAGTATTGTAAGGGGCAGCGGCTGTGCCGTAATAGGCTGTTCAATGTCGGGACACGACACCATCAGTGTGTCGGGACTCGCAGGATTTCCTACAAAAATGATAAGCTTACAGCGTACAATAAGAACGCTTGACGGCGATATTATCGAGCCGCACGATTTTCGGGTGAGGTTAAAAGAGGAAATTTCCGTATATCCGCTTCTTGCAGGCTGTGGAGTGCTTCTGCTCAGCGGAATAAGCTCGGCAGACGGTTATTCGTTCTGATTTTCTGAATGTGTTTTCAGGTTGACAAATGTTTGACAAAATGATAATATTTTGATAAATGCTGATTTGAACGGAGCTTATCAAATTTTAAAGAAAGTATTCCAAATCAAATTGTTTTTAATATTTTTATAGCGTGCAAATTATGCCTTATGAAAGGAACACAGATTTTATGGCAGAAACCGTTGCAGAAAATGAGAATAAAAAGTCTGCTGAAAATGCACAGACAAAAACCATAACCGAAAATAAACAGCCGTCTGAAACCGACAGCAAGAAAACTGAAAATAAATCCGATAAGCCTGTAAAAAAAGCTCCCACAAAAAAACCGAAAAAAGTTTATGAGGGCGAACCGATTATTAAGTTTGATAATGTTTCAAAGGTTTATACTCTTTACCGCAGCAGCCGTGAACAGTTTGCCGCACTGTTTTATCAGTCGAAAAAACTCCATAAGCACAAGGCTCTCAACGGAATAAGTTTTGAAATACACAAGGGAGAGTCTGTTGCGATTATCGGTAAAAACGGTGCAGGAAAATCAACGGTGCTTAAAATGATAACGGGCGTTGCGTTTCCCACTGAGGGAACTGTCAGCGTAAAGGGCAGAGTTGCAGCATTACTTGAACTTACAGCCGGCTTTGCTCCCGATATGACAGGACGAGAGAATATCTTTTTCAAGGGTTATGTTCTCGGTATGAAAGAATCTGAAATCAAGCAAATCGAACAAAAGGTAATTGAATTTGCTGACCTCGGCGAATATATCGACCAGCCTGTCAGGACTTATTCAAGCGGTATGAGAATGCGTCTTGGCTTTGCGATAAACATCAACACCGACCCCGATATTCTTGTCGTTGACGAGGCACTCAGCGTTGGCGATGCCGCTTTTAAAAAGAAATGTAAAAAACGCATAAAAGAAATGATAAAGAAAAACATAACAGTATTATATGTCAGTCACAGCAAGGATATTGCCGATATATGTGACCGTGCAATATATCTCCAAAAGGGAAAGATTATTTTTGACGGCACAATGCAGGAAACTCTCGAAAAATATCCCGAATTTGCAAGATGACAGTCTGTTCTGACATTTTTTGAATGTTTGTGTCAGATTTTTGGCGAAATATTTGACTGAAATTTGTTTTTGCTATTGAAAAAAACATTGAAATGATATAGAATATTATTGACGGCATAAAACGCCGCAAAAATGCAGAAAAGCTGTGTTACAGCTTAAATATATCTGAAAGGATGTTAATGAAATGAATTATCTCAACAAGAAAACTGTCGAGGACATCGATGTTGCAGGCAAAAAAGTTCTTGTACGCTGCGACTTTAATGTACCGTTTGATGACGAGGGTAATATCTCTGACCCTAAGCGTATCGACGAGGCACTCAAAACAATCAAATATCTCGTTGACAATAAGGCAAAGGTTATTCTTTGCTCACACCTCGGTCGTCCGAAGGGTGAATTCAATATGAAGTATTCACTCGCTCCTGTTGCCGCTTATCTTTCAAAGGCTCTCGGTCAGGAAGTAAAGATGGCAAAAGATGTTGTCGGCGAAAGTGCAAAGAGTATTGCCGCTTCACTCAATGACGGCGAAGTTGAACTCATCGAAAATGTTCGTTTCCACAAGGAAGAAGAAAAGAATGACCCGACATTCGCTAAGGAACTCGCTTCTCTTGCTGAAATATATGTAAACGACGCATTCGGCACAGCTCACAGAGCACACGCTTCAACAGCAGGTGTTGCTGATTATCTTCCTGCTGTATGCGGTTACCTCATTCAGAAGGAAATCACAGTTATGGGTGGAGCTTTGACTGACCCGAAAAGACCTTTTGTTGCTATTCTCGGCGGTGCAAAGGTTTCTGACAAAATCGGCGTTATCACAAATCTTCTCGACAAGGTTGATACACTCGTAATCGGCGGCGGTATGGCTTATACATTTATGAAGGCTCTCGGTTATTCAATCGGTACTTCAATCTGTGAGCTTGACAAGGTTGACCTTGCAAAAGACATTATCGCTAAGGCTAAGGAAAAGGGCGTAAGCTTCCTTCTCCCTGAGGATACAGTTGTTGCAACCGAATATAAGGCTGACGCTGAAAACAAGGTTGTTCCGTCTGACAAGATTCCTGACGGCTGGATGGGTCTTGACATCGGTCCTAAGACAAGAGAAAAATTCGCAAATGCACTCAACGGTGCAGGCACAGTAGTATGGAACGGACCTATGGGCGTTTCAGAATGGGAAAACTTTGCTAACGGTACAATCGCTGTTGCAAAGGCTGTTGCTGACAGCGGTGCAATTTCAATCATCGGCGGCGGCGACTCAGCAGCTGCTGTTGAAAAGCTCGGCTATGCTGACAAGATGACACACATCTCAACAGGTGGCGGTGCATCTCTTGAATTCCTCGAAGGTAAGGTACTTCCGGGTATTGCTTGCCTCAACGATAAATAATTCAGAGTCCGACGGGGTGGGGCAATGCTCCGCCCCGTATTTTTCGTGTTTAAAAAAATAAAAGTAAGATAAAGGGAGATAATAACAATGAACAAACAGCTCAGACAGGCAGTAATTGCAGGAAACTGGAAAATGAACAAGACTCGTCCGGAGGCAAAGGCTCTTATCGAGGACCTTAAACCAATCGCAGCAAACGCAACCTGCGGTGTTGTAATCTGTGTTCCTTACACAAACCTTGAAACAGCTATCGAACTCACAAAAGGCACAAACATCAAAGTAGGTGCAGAAAATGTACACTTTGAAAAGAGCGGTGCATTTACAGGCGAAATTGCAGCCGATATGCTCACAGAAATGGGCGTTGAATATGTTATCGTAGGTCACAGTGAACGCCGTCAGTATTTCGGTGAAACAGACGAAACAGTCAACAAGAGAACAAAGGCTGCTCTCAATGCAGGTCTTAAAACAATCATCTGCGTTGGCGAAATGCTCGACGAAAGAGAAAAGGGCATTACAGAAGAAATCGTTGGTATGCAGACAAAGGTTGCTCTCCTCGGCGTAACTGCTGAACAGCTCAAAAATGTAATTATCGCTTATGAGCCTGTATGGGCTATCGGCACAGGCAAGACAGCAACAGCTGAACAGGCTAACGAGGTTTGCTCATATATCCGTCAGACAGTTGCAAAGCTTTATTCACAGGCTGACGCTGACGCTCTTACAATTCAGTACGGCGGTTCAATGAACCCGAAGAACTGTGCCGAACTTCTTGCACAGCCTGATGTTGACGGCGGACTTATCGGCGGTGCTTCACTCAAAGCCGCTGATTTCGGCGTACTTCTTGAAGCAGCAAGCAAGTAATTTTCAAAAAAGTATCGTTTTATCAAAATAACGGGGGATACAAAATGAAAAAACCTTTAATTCTTATGATTCTTGACGGTTTCGGTATCGGCACAAACTACGGAAACGCTATCCGTGACGCTAAAAAGCCTAACCTTGAACACATCTTCTCAACAAACCCTGTTGCCCTGATTGCCGCATCAGGTATGGATGTAGGTCTGCCTGACGGACAGATGGGAAACAGTGAAGTAGGTCACACAAATATCGGTGCAGGTCGTGTTGTATATCAGGAACTTACAAGAATTACAAAATCCATTAAAGACGGAGATTTCTTTGAAAACGAGGCTCTCGTAAACGCTATGGATAATGCCGCACAGGACGGCAAGGCTCTTCATATTATGGGACTTCTCTCACCCGGCGGCGTACACAGCCATATGACACATATGTACGGTATCGTTGAAATGGCAAAGAGAAAAGGCGTTAAGAATGTTTATGTTCACGCTTTTCTTGACGGTCGTGATGTTCCGCCGTCAAGTGCCAAGGAATATGTAGCAGAGTGTGACGAAAAACTCAAAGAAATCGGCGTCGGCAAAATCGCAACCGTTATGGGACGCTACTATGCTATGGACAGAGATACCAACTGGGACAGAGTTGAAAAGGCTTATGCAGCTATGGTTTACGGCGAGGGCAACAAAGCTGACAACGCTGTTTCTGCCGTTGAAAAGTCCTACGCTGACGGTGTGACAGATGAATTTGTTATTCCTACTGTATGCGAGGAAAACGCAACAATCAAGTCGGGCGACTCGGTTGTATTCTATAACTTCCGTCCTGACAGAGCAAGAGAAATTACCCGTACACTTGTTGACCCTGATTTCACAGGCTTTGAGCGTAAAAACGGTTTCTTCCCGCTCACATATGTTTGTATGACACAGTATGACGCAACAATGCCGAATGTACAGATTGCATTCAAGCCGGAAAGCCTTGTAAATACTTTTGGCGACTATATTTCTTCAAAGGGACTTACTCAGCTCAGAATTGCCGAAACAGAAAAATATGCACATGTAACATTCTTCTTTAACGGCGGTGTTGAGAAAGTTTCTGAGGGCGAGGACAGATGTCTTATCCCGTCACCAAAGGTTGCAACCTATGACTTACAGCCTGAAATGAGTGCTTATGATGTTGCAAAGAATGCTGTTGAACGCATTGAAAGCGGCAAATATGATGTAATCATTCTCAACTTTGCAAACTGCGATATGGTAGGTCACACAGGCGTGTTTGACGCTGCTGTAAAGGCTGTTGAGGCTGTTGACGACTGCGTAGGCAAGGTTGTTGACGCAATCACAAGAATGGACGGTATTGCACTTATCACTGCCGACCACGGCAACGCCGACAGAATGCTTGACGACGACGGCGAACCGTTTACTGCACACACAACAAACCTTGTTCCGTTCTGCGTAGTAAATCACCCCTGCGAACTCCGTGACGGCGGCAGACTTGCCGATATTGCTCCTACAATGCTCAAACTTCTCGGACTTGCACAGCCTGAGGAAATGAACGGCACAAGCCTTATCAAATAAAATTAAACAAAACGGCATATTGCCGGTTTTCCCTGTTTGTCAGACCTCTTAACACAATGTCCGGCAAACAGGGATTTTTTTGAGAGTGGAGTGTGGAGAGTGGAGTGTGGAGAGTGAAGAGTGGAGTTGAAAATGAGGAATTATGAATGAGGAATTAGGAATTTTTGGAAATATGCGAGTGCATAAAAAAGCTGCCGACAACAGCCGACAGCTTTATAATCAGATTCTTTCAAGCAATTCCGAAGGTTTCAGGGCAGGGACTTTGCTGTCCTTGAAAACACGGATATTTCTTGTGACGATATAGTCCGCATTGATCCTGCTTGCCTGACACATCTGCAAGGCATCTTCATAATCAGAAGTAAACATTTCGGCAGCGGCTTTCAAATCGGCAGATTTGAGGTCGACTACCTTAAATATCATAGTGATCTGCTGAATTAACTGCTCTGTTTTCTGCGGAGTAAGCTCCTTGCGGAGAATATATACGATGTTCGGAACAGATAATGCAGAGATATAGCCCTCAATCTGATCAACTTCACAGTATTTCCAGACTTTTGATGAGGCTTCGACAAACTCAGGACGATTGCAAAGCACATCAAGAATTACATTGGTATCAACCAAGATTTTCATGTGCCTCTATCCTTTCTTTGCGAATGGCTTTATCATCATAATCATTTTTAAGAACACCCGTAAGAGAATCAGTAAGGAAAGAAACGCTTGATTCACGGGAAACAAGTCTTGCAACTTCTTTTCCATTTTTAAGAATGATAATCTCATCACCTTGCTGAACGGCTTGCAGATAACGACCAAAGTTATTCTGTACATCAGTAGCGGTTGCAGTAATCATAACAACACCTCCATAAATTTTTCGCTAATATCAGTATATCGCATTTTAGCTAAAATATCAACGGCGAATTTTATGGAAAACAGGATTTGCCGACGGAGGCACTCAGCAGGAATGATTGTGACCATAAGTTTGTGCAAGTAGCACTTCTTCAAATAAAAAGTAGCACTTCTTCAATAAAAAGTAGCACTTCTTCAAATAAAAAGTAGCACTTCTTCAATAAAAAGTAGCGTTTCTTTGATGAAAAGTAGCACTTCTTTTAACGGTTAAAATACGCAAAATCCGCATAAATACTGGGGTTTTTGAATAATAGACATAAATAAGTAGCACTTCTTTATAATTTCTTATACAAGAAAAAAATAAAAATAATTTTATTATATATAGAAATACTCAAAAAACGCAAGAAGTGCTACTTATCAGCTGAAAGCCGCATAAACACTGAGTTTTTCAAGTAGCACTTCTTTTTGAAAAACGCTACTTGGTGCTACTTAATGTGCTACAAAATCGCTGAAAGCCGCATAAATAATGACTTTTTTATATGACACTTCCGATAAAGAAGTGTCACCGTACTGTCACGGAAGTGTCACCACAATAAAACAGCCTGTGACGATTAAGCCACGAGCGAAAAGTTTTTTAATGAATAATGAATGATGAATAATGAATAATGAATAATTACTTATGGTGCGGAAAAGGACTTACCGATAACATTAACTTTAAACTCAATTTGACAGCGGAGGCACTCCGCCGCCACCTTGACAAAATTTATAAAATGTTATAGAATTAGATGATAATAAAAAATTATAATACTATAATTATGCCGAGATAGTATTTACTGCTTATTGTTGTTATAATATCATAAAAACGGAGGACTAAAATCTATGAGTTTCAGTATTTTAGGCACAGGCAAGGCAGTACCGGAGTACATTCTTACGAACGATGAGCTGTCAACAATGGTTGATACAAACGATGAGTGGATTCGTACAAGAACAGGTATAGAAGAAAGAAGAATATGCAAGGACGAAACTATCACCGAGCTTTGCGTGAGAGCAGCAAATGCGGCTCTTGAAGACGCAGGAATAACGGCTGATGACCTCGACCTCATTATCTGTTCAACAATGCGTGGCGAAAACCTCACACCGTCACAGGCTTGTATGATTCAGAAAGAAATCGGTGCAAAATGTGCGGCGTTTGACCTTAACGCTGCATGTTCGGGATTTATCTATGCACTCGATGTTGCGGACGGCTATTTTGTACGCAAAAAAGTAAAGCATGTCCTTATCGTTTCAATGGATAACCTCTCAAACATCACAAACTGGAAAGACCGTTCAACCTGTGTACTTTTTGGTGACGGAGGTGCTGCGGCTGTTCTCGGTGAGGGCGATGACCTTCTTTCTATCAATCTTACCGCTCAGGGCAACGATACTGTACTGCGTATTCCGCACGGTACAAACTCATCACCTTTCTATGAACACGAGGCAGAGCCGGCTCTTCTTTATATGGCAGGTAATGATGTGTATAAATTCGCAGTAAATGCTATGTCTGAGGGTATCAAAAAAGCCGTTGCCGACGCAGGTTTACAGCAGAGTGATGTTGACTGCGTTATTCCGCATCAGGCAAACATCAGGATTATCAATACAGCGGCTTCAAAGCTCGATATTCCGAGAGAAAAATTCTTCTGTAATGTCAGTCATTACGGCAATACTTCATCAGGCAGTGTTCCTATTGCACTTGATGAGGCAAGCAAATCGGGAGTAATCAAAAAAGGCGATATTATTGCACTTTGTGCATTCGGCGGAGGTCTTACAACAGGCAGCTGCGTAATACGCTGGAATAAATAATTTTAACGGAGGAGAGTGTATTATGTCAAAAACAGCATTGGTTTTTTCGGGACAGGGAGCACAGTATACCGGAATGGGAAAAGACCTCTATGAAAATTCACCCGCCGCAAAAGCCGTTTTCGATATGGCTGAAAGAGTACGACCCGGAACAATCAAACAGTGTTTTGAGGGTACAAAGGAAGAACTCAGCATAACTATCAACACACAGCCGTGCGTTTTTGCCGCAGACCTTGCAGCAGCGGCGGCAGTTGCCGAAAAGGGAATAAAACCCGATTTTGTTGCGGGATTTTCTCTCGGTGAAATTGCAGCTATTGCTTTTGCGGGTATGTTATCATACGAAGACGCTTTCCGTCTTGTGTGCAAAAGAGCGGAACTTATGGACAAGGCGGCACAGGAAAACAAGGGTGCTATGGCAGCCGTTATGAAACTCACACCGCAAAAAGTTGAGGAAATATGCAGTGGTTTCAATAAGGCATATCCTGTAAATTACAACAGTCCGGCACAGACTGTTGTTGCGGCGGCTGAGGACGAAATTGATGCACTTTGCGAAAAAGTAAAGGCTGAAAAGGGCAAGGCAGTAAAACTTGCGGTAAGCGGTGCTTTTCACTCTCCGTTTATGGAGAAAGCCGCTGACGGTCTTGCGGAATATCTCAAAGATGTTGAGCTGTCACAGCCTGTTATTCCGGTTTATGCAAACGCAACGGCAGAGCCTTATTCAGACGACTTCAAGGCACTTATCACAACACAGGTAAAAAGTCCTGTAAAATGGCAGAAAACAGTTGAAAATATGATTGCACAGGGTGCTGACAGATTTATCGAGGTCGGCGTCGGAAAAACTCTCACAGGTCTTATCAAAAAAATCAATGCAGATGTAACCGCTGTAAATATCGAAAATAAGGAGGGGCTTGACGCTCTTATCTGAGTGTTCGGGCAAGCTGGAATTATGATGGATTTAACAGGAAAAAATGCCGTTGTAACGGGTTCTTCAAGAGGTATCGGCAAAGCCATAGCACTCAGACTTGCATCTCTCGGGGCAAATGTTGCAGTAGTTTATGCCGGTAATGCTGAAAAAGCCAATGAAACGGTATCGGAAATTGAGGCTCTCGGCGTAAAGGCAAAGGCATATATGTGTAATGTTGCGGATTTTGCGGAGGTAAAGGCTCTTGTTGCCGATATTATCGCTGAATTCGGCGGAATTGACATTCTTGTAAACAATGCAGGAATTATCCGTGACGGTCTTGTTCTTTCAATGAAAGAGGAGGACTTTGACAAGGTTATTGATGTAAACCTTAAAGGTACATTCAATATGATAAAAAATACCTATCAGCATTTTATGAAAAAACGCCGTGGAAGAATTATCAATATTTCTTCCATTGTCGGAATTAACGGAAACGCCGGTCAGGCAAACTACGCAAGTGCAAAAGCCGGAATAATCGGTCTTACAAAATCCGTTGCAAAGGAGCTTGCCGCAAGAAATGTAACGGTTAATGCCATAGCTCCCGGATATATCGAAACCGATATGACAAACTCAATGCCCGAAAAGGCAAAAGAGGCGGTTATGTCATCAATTCCGATGAAAAGAGTCGGACAGGGCGAGGATATTGCAAATGCAGTGGCTTTTCTTGCGTCTGACGAGGCGTCTTATATTACCGGCGAGGTAATAAAGGTTGACGGCGGTATGGCAATCTGATTCGTTATTGCCTGATATTTTAATACTTTTTATGTTTATAAAGAAAGGAAATAACATTAAATGAAACGAGTAGTTATAACCGGTCTGGGTGCAGTGACGCCTGTCGGAAACGATATAAAAACTATGTGGGAGTCAATGAAAAACGGCGTATGCGGTATTGACACAATCTCAAAATTTGACCCCGCACTGACAAAAGCTAAGGTTGCGGCGGAAGTAAAGGATTTTGACCCTACTCTCTACATCGAAAAAAGAGAAGTAAGAAAAATGGATCTGTTCTGTCAGTACGCTATTGCGGCGGCTGTACAGGCGGTTGAGGACAGCGGCATTATCGGAAATGTTGACGAAACACGACTCGGCGTTTATGTAGGTTCGGGTGTCGGCGGAATTCAGACATTCTATGAACAGTGCAACAACCTTATTAACGGCAAGAATATTTCACCGTTCTTTATTCCTATGATGATAGGCAATATTGCGTCGGGTACTATTGCGATGAGATTCAAGGCAAAGGGTCCGAGCCTTCCTGTTGTAACAGCCTGTGCAACATCAACACACGCAATCGGAGAGGCTTTCCATGCAATTAAATACGGCTATGCAGATGCAATTATTGCAGGCGGTGCTGAGGCAACTATCACTCCTCTTGCAATAATGGGCTTTACAAGCTGTAAGGCACTCACTCTCAGCGAAGACCCGAAAAAAGCATCAATTCCGTTTGATAAGAACAGAAGCGGCTTTGTAATGGGTGAAGGTTCGGGTATTCTCGTGCTTGAAGAGTACGAACACGCAAAGGCAAGAGGTGCAAAGATTTATGCCGAAATTGCCGGCTACGGAAATACCTGTGACGCATATCACATTACTGCTCCCGACCCTGAGGCAAAGGGTGCCGCAAACGCAGTAAAACTTGCACTTGAAGAAGCAGGCTACACAGGAAATGAAGAACTTTACATCAATGCCCACGGTACAAGCACACCGATGAACGATTCAAGCGAAACAAAGGCATTCAAGCTTGCACTCGGCGACAAAGCATACAAAGCACATATCAGCTCAACAAAATCAATGACAGGTCATATGCTCGGTGCAACAGGTGCAGTTGAGGCAATAGCCGCAACACTTGCACTTGATACAGGAATAGTTCCGCCGACAATCGGATATTCTGAGCCTGACCCTGAGTGTGACCTCGACTATACACCGAACAAGGCTGTTGAAGCACCTGTAACAATGGCTATTTCAACAACATTTGGTTTTGGCGGACATAATGCATGTATTGCACTTAAAAAATAACTTAAAAAAGGTGGTTAAAGCCAATGTACAGCGTTGAAGAAATAAAAGAACTTCTCTCGGCTTTTGACACATCAAAAGCTACGATTCTTGAAATAAAGAGTGCTGACGGCGAAAAGCTGACTATCACTCAGAAAAACGACAAGAATAATATCATAATGTCTGCACCTGCTGCACCTGTTCCTGCACCTATGGCTATGCCTGTTCCTGTGCCGCAGTGTAACGAAACAAAGCAGTCATCTTCACCGTTCATACAGCCTGAGGACAACACTCAGCCCGACGACGGTTCAAAGCCGATTACTTCGCCAATGGTTGGTGTGTTCTATGCTGCACCGTCACCCGACAAAGAACCGTATGTAACGGTTGGTTCAAAGGTTAAAAAGGGTGATGTACTCTGTCTTATTGAGGCTATGAAGCTTATGAACGAGGTAACTGCCGAGCAAAGCGGCGAAATCGTAAAGATTTGTGTTGACAACGAACAGGTTGTTGAATACGGTCAGCCGTTGTTTATGATAAAATAATTACAGAATGGCAGGTTTCAGATTATGAATAAAGAAGAATTAAAGAATGTAATTCCTCACAGAAATTCAATGCTGCTTATCGACGAGGCAACAAAAACAGGCGACAATACCTGTGAGGGTAAAAAATATATAACAGGCGACGAGTGGTTTCTTGACGGACATTTTCCGGGCAATCCGGTTGTTCCGGGTGTAATTCTGTGCGAAATGATGGCACAGGCAAGTTCCGTTATTATTGCGGAAAAATCAGCCGTCAGCATACCGTTTTTTGCTGAAATTCAAAAGGCAAAATTCAAAAATAAAGTTCTGCCGGGAGATACATTTGAAATTCAGTGCGAACTTACGAGAAACAGAGGAAATTTTTACTTTATAAAAGGCAAAGGTTATGTTGACGGTAAACTTTGTGTTTCTGCCGAATTTTCGTTTGCTCTTATTGAAAGGGTGTAACAGGTGTTTTCAAAAATACTGATTGCAAATCGTGGCGAAATTGCCGTTAGAATAATCCGTGCCTGTCGTGAAATGGGAATTTCAACCGTTGCCGTATATTCACAGGCAGACAAAAACGCACTTCATGTCAGTATGGCTGACGAAAGCTATTGTATCGGCGGTCCTCAGGTTGCCGACAGCTATCTTAATATGGCGGCAATTCTGACAGTAGCCGTTGTTTCGGGGGCACAGGCTATTCACCCCGGATACGGTCTTTTGTCGGAAAACGCAAAATTCGTATCACTGTGCGAACAATGTAATATTGAATTTATCGGTCCGACTTCGGAAATGATTTCAAAGCTCGGAGATAAGGATATTGCAAGAAAAACAATGCGTGATGCAGGTGTTCCCGTAACACCCGGCAGCGACATTATAGAGTCCATTGACGAGGCAAGACAAAAGGCTCTTGAAATAGGCTTTCCGCTTCTCATCAAAGCCCGTTCAGGTGGCGGCGGCAGAGGAATAAGGCGTGTAAACAGCATAGACGAATTCGACAATGCATTTAATTCCGCAAAAGCCGAGGCACAGAGTGCCTTTGGCGACGGTGCTGTCTATATGGAAAAATTCCTTACACCAGTAAAGCATATTGAAATGCAGCTTCTTGCGGACAAATACGGTAATGTAATTTGTCTTGGCGAGCGTGAATGTTCAGTTCAGCGTAAAAATCAAAAGCTGATAGAAGAAAGTCCGTCACCGGCAATCACTCCCGAAATCAGACAAAAAATGATGGACGCCGCAGTAAAAGCCGCAAAAGCTGTAAATTACGAAAATGCCGGAACTGTTGAATTCCTGCTTGACAAAGACAAGAATTTCTACTTTATGGAAATGAACACCCGACTTCAAGTTGAACACGCTGTTACCGAAATGGTAACCGGACTTGATATTGTTCAGTGGCAGATAAGAATTGCCTCGGGTGCAAGACTTAACATAACTCAGGACAAGGTATTTATGCACGGCAACGCAATAGAATGTCGTATAAATGCCGAAGACCCTGACAACGATTTCCGTCCCGGTTGTGGCACTATCGACTTCATTCATATACCGGGTGGTCCGTGTGTCCGCTTTGATACGGCAATTTATCAGGACTATACTGTTCCGCCTTACTATGACTCAATGATTGGCAAGCTGATTGTACAGGCCCGTTCAAGAGAACTTGCAATCCGCAAGATGAAAATGGCACTCAGCGAACTTACAATCAACGGAATTAAACATAACAGGGATTTACACATTGACATACTTTCCGACCCGTCTTTTGTTTCGGGCGAATATACAACAAACTTTATGGAAGAAAGAGCAAAAAAGAATTCGTAATCAGTGTGGAGAGTGGAGTGTGGAGTTATTCCTAAAATGGAAATATTCCGCCGTTGAGTTTGAAATTTAAAGAGGTGTATGTGTTGAACAAGGATATATTCAATTTTCTTAAACCGAAAAATGAATTGGAAAATCAGGGGGAATGTGCAAAAAATCGCCCGTATATTCCTGATGAACTGTGGGTTAAATGCCCTATGTGCAAGAATGTGATGTTGTCGTCTGATTTGGTTGAAAATCATAAGGTGTGCCTTAAATGCGGTTATCATTTTCGTATTGCTGCCCGTCAGCGTATAAAAATGACGGTTGACGAGGGAACATTCAGCGAAACAGACGCAGAACTCACTTCAACAAATATTATTGATTTTCCTGACTATACAAGAAAACTAAAAAGTGCAAAGATTAACAGCGGAGAAAACGAATCCGTTATATGCGGTACTGCCGAAATAGGCGGACAAAAAACTGCCCTTTGCGTTATGGACTCACAGTTTATGATGGGTTCAATGGGTACCGTAACAGGTGAAAAAATCACGAGAACCTTTGAATATGCTACCGAGCATAAACTGCCTGTTGTTGTCTTTACCGTTTCAGGCGGTGCAAGAATGCAGGAGGGTATATTATCCCTTATGCAGATGGCAAAAACAAGCGGTGCAGTAAAACGCCACAGTGATGCAGGACTTCTCTATATAACTGTTCTTACTGACCCTACAACAGGCGGCGTTACGGCGAGCTTTGCGATGGAGGGCGACATTATTCTTGCTGAACCTCATGCACTTATTGGTTTTGCAGGTCCGAGAGTAATTGAACAGACTATCCGTCAGAAACTTCCTAAGGACTTTCAGTCAGCCGAATTTCTTCTTGAAAAAGGCTTTATTGACGCTGTTGTTCCGAGAGATGAAATGAAATCAACACTTACAAAACTTCTGAAATTTCACGCTAAGGAGGCTGACAGCGATGAGTGCGTATGATTGCGTTACCGCAGCAAGAGCAAACGACCGACCGACCGCAACAGACTATATCACAAGAATTTTCGGCGACAGCTTTTTTGAACTTCACGGCGACAGGCGTTTTGCCGACGATAAAGCCGTAATCGGCGGAATTGCCGACCTTAACGGTCAGCCGGTAACGGTAATAGGTCTTGAAAAGGGCAGAAATCTTCAAGAGCGTATGAACAGAAATTTCGGTTCGGCTCACCCTGAGGGATACCGCAAGGCTTTAAGACTGATGAAACAGGCTGAAAAATTCCACCGTCCTGTTATATGCTTTGTCGATACATCAGGTGCATATTGCGGAATAGGTGCTGAGGAGCGTGGACAGGGACAGGCAATAGCCGAAAACCTTATGGAAATGATGACTCTCAGAACCCCGATACTCTCAATTCTTATCGGTGAAGGCGGCAGCGGAGGTGCTTTGGCACTGGCTGTTGCTGATGAAGTATGGATGCTTGAAAATGCGATTTATTCGGTAATTTCACCTGAGGGCTGTGCAAGTATTCTGTGGAAAGATTCGTCAAAGACCGCTGAGGCATCTGAATGTCTTAAACTCACTTCACAGGATTTGTTCAAGCTCGGTGTTATCGAGAGAATTATAAGAGAACCAAAGCATGTTGACAGCAAGCTGTTTGACAGTCTTAAAAACCTTATTGCCCAGACCTTTGAAAAGAAAATGGCAACAGACCCCGACACCCTTGTTGAAATGCGTTACAACCGTTTCAGAAAATTCTGATTATCTTACTGAAACAGGTGATAATCTTATGGAAAATTCTCGCAAATATACGGCAGAGGACTATTATGCACTTCCCGAAGAAGAAAAAGTCGAACTGATTGACGGTGTGTTATATGGTGTTTCTTCACAGCCGGAAACAACAGATGAAAAATATACGGCAGAAGATTATTATGCACTTAATAAAGGTGACAGAGTTGAACTTATAAACGGAGTTTTTTATGATATGTCGCCGTCACCGCTGAGAATACATCAGGAAATTTCTATGGAATTGTCTGTACTGATACACAGCTACATCAAGAAAAACAACGGCAGTTGTAAAGTCTATTCTGCACCGTTTGATGTAAAGCTTTCAGACGATACGGTTGTTGTTCCCGATATTTCTGTTATATGCGATAAAAACAAGCTGACAAAAAAAGGCTGTACGGGTGCACCCGACTGGATTATCGAAATTGTTTCAGACAATGCCGTAAATGATTATGTCAGAAAACTTAACTTATATCAAATCTACGGTGTAAAGGAATACTGGATTGTTGACCCGAAAACCAAAAAAGTAATGGTATATATTTTTGGTGATGATTTTTCCACAACAATATATAACTTTACCGATACAATACCTGTCAACATCTTTAACGGCAATCTGAAAATAAATATATCGGAATTATTATGATTTTTATAAACAAAAAATCGCATTGTAGTCATTAACGGCTTGACAATGCGTTTTTTTATATCTTTGATATTTTATGCCGTTTTTTCGGGACTTGACATATTCTATGAAAATTATATAATTTTATGTGAATAATAAAATAACGGAGATAATGAAAATGTCAGAACTTAATATCGTTCTTGTTGAACCTGAAATTCCACAGAATACGGGAAATATTGCCCGAACCTGTGCGGCAACGGGTGCAAGACTTCATATCGTAAAGCCTATGGGTTTTGAAATTGACGACAAAAAACTTAAAAGAGCCGGTCTTGATTACTGGTACCTGCTCGACATAACCTATTATGAAAATCTTGATGATTTTTTTGAAAAGACTAAGGGTGGAAAATACTATTATTTTTCGACAAAAGCACCGCAAAAACATACCGATATACAATATCCCGACGGCTGTTATATTGTATTCGGAAAAGAAACAAAAGGACTGCCCGAATGGCTTTTGCACGACAATCCCGAAACAACCGTCAGAATACCTATGATAAGTGATGCGAGAAGTCTTAATCTTTCAAATTCTGTTGCAATCGCCGCTTATGAGGTATTAAGACAATGGGACTACCCGAAACTTCTCACTCACGGAAAACTGAGAGAATATAATTGGTGAGAGTTGAGAGTGGAGTGTGGAGTGTGGAGTTGTGCGAAAGGTCAGTTATTGCGTTTAGTGTATTACAACAAATAAGAAATAAATTGAATAGAGGGAAAATATATGATTACTGTTTCAAATGTATCCGTAAATTTCAGCGGAACACCGCTTTTTTCAGATGTTAATCTGAAATTTACAGACGGCAACTGTTATGGCATTATCGGTGCTAACGGTGCAGGAAAATCCACCTTTTTAAAGGTGCTGTCAGGTGAACTTGAAGCCACAAAGGGTGAGGTTACCGTTCCGGAAAATACAAGAATGTCAGTGTTAAAGCAAGACCACTTTGCATTTGACAGCTACACCGTTCTTGATACCGTAATATACGGCAATAAAAAACTGTATGACATAATGAAAGAAAAAGATGCTATATATTTAAAGGAAGACTTTTCCGAGGAGGACGGCATAAGAGCGTCGGAACTTGAAGCGGAATTTGCCGAGCTTAACGGCTGGGAGGCAGAAAGTGATGCGTCAAAGCTTATTCAGGGACTCGGACTGCCCGAAGATTTGCTTTATATGCAAATGAGTTCGCTGACAGGTAACGAAAAAGTCAAGGTTCTGTTGGCACAGGCACTTTTCGGAAATCCTGAAATAATACTTCTCGACGAGCCGACAAACAACCTTGACATCAAGGCTATTGCGTGGCTTGAAGATTTTATACTTGAATATCAGGGTACTGTAATTGTGGTATCGCACGACAGACATTTTCTCAATACCGTATGTACACATATGGTTGATATTGACTACAACAAGATTAAAATGTATGTCGGCAACTATGAATTCTGGTATGAATCAAGTCAGCTTGTTCAGGCTATGATTAAACAGCAGAACAAAAAGACCGAAGAAAAAATTAAGGAATTGCAGAGCTTTATTCAGCGTTTTTCAGCGAATAAATCAAAGTCAAAACAGGCAACATCAAGAAGAAAACTTCTCGATAAACTCACCGTTGAAGAAATGCCTGCGTCAAGCCGCCGTTATCCTTTTGTGGGATTTACTATGGACAGAGAAGTCGGAAAGGAAGTCTTAATCGTTGAAAATCTCTCAAAGACTATTGACGGCGAAAAAGTCCTTGACAATGTATCGTTCAGAATTGAGCGTACAGACAAGGTTGCGTTCCTTTGCGACAATGAAATAGCAATAACGGCACTTTTTGAAATTCTTATGGGCAACATGGAGGCTGACGAGGGCAAATTCAAATGGGGAGTCAGCACATCACAGTCATATTTCCCGAAAGATAACACAAAATTCTTTGAAAATTGTGACCTTTCAATTCTTGACTGGCTGCGTCAGTATGTTCGTGGAAACGATAACACCGACACATATCTTCGTGGATTTCTCGGCAGAATGTTGTTTTCGGGTGAAGATGTTTTCAAGCCTGTAAAGGTTCTTTCAGGCGGCGAAAAGGTAAGATGTATGCTGTCAAGAATGATGATGTTCGGTGCAAACTGTCTTGTGCTTGACCAGCCGACAAACCACCTTGACCTTGAATCAATCACCGCCGTAAACAAGGGTTTGCAGAGTTTTAAAGGTGTTGTTCTGTTTACATCTCACGACCACGAATTTATTTCAACCGTCGCAAACAGAATTATCGTCCTCGAAAAGAACGGCATTAAGGACATCACCGAAACCTACGACGACTATATCAAAGAAAAATATCAGGTTGAATGATATATAACGATAACGCTTTACAAAGGAGGGCGGCTATGGAAAACGCAGACGAATTTCTCAACCAGTACCGGATACTTGAAGAAGAACTTTGCAGGAAATATAATTTTGACGAAAAGACATTCGGCAGTCCTGTTGTCCGTTTTATAAACGACAAAGAGAGTGTACAGTTCAGGGATAAACTCAATCTTTGCCGTGAGATAAGAAACTTGCTTTCACATCATTCCGAATTTGAGGGCGAACCGATAATTGAACCGTCAACGGCTATGATAAATTTCCTGAAAGAAGTAACCGATTATGTACGCCGTCCGCCGCTCGCACTCAATTTTGCGACGCTTTATGACGATATTATGAAAACAAATCCCTCACAAAAAGCACAGGTTGTTATGCGTAAAATGGAAAGACTGGGTTTTTCACATGTGCCTGTAATATCTGAGGGAGAGTTTGTCGGAGTGTTCAGCGTAAGTACGGTTTTTACATACATCATAAGCAAAAATATGACATCGCTCAATGATGATATGACAATCGGGGATTTTGCGGAACTTTTGCCTGTTGAAAGACATTCCTCCGAAAAATTTCAATTTGTCGGAAAAGACGCAACTCTGTTTGAAGTGAAACAGGCATTTGAAAACAAAACTCAGAGAAACAAGCGTCTTGCCGTAATCTTTATAACCGACAACGGCTCAAAAGGCGGCAGAATTCTCGGTATGCTTACTCCGTGGGACATTTTACGAAATGCGTAAACAGAGTGGAGTGTGGAGAGTGGAGAGTGGAGTTGTTAAAAATTAGGAATGAGGAATTAGGAATGAGGAATAATAACAATAACTTATGCCGCAGAAAAAGAGTTAACAGTTTAAATAAGTATTAATGCGAATTGCGAGCGGAGGCACTCCGCCAGCTTGCCGCTGGAACTACTATAAGTTGGTGATAAAATGGAAAGAAAAAAAGTTATGGTTGCAATGAGCGGAGGGGTTGACAGCTCGGTTGCCGCTGTATTGCTTAAAAAAGACTATGATGTTACAGGTGTGACATTAAAGCTTTTTACGAATGACGATATTCACCTTGACAGAACAAAAACCTGTTGTTCACTTGATGATGTCGAGGACGCAAGAAGTGTTGCAAACAAACTCGGCTTTGACCACTATGTTTATAATTTCGGCGACAGGTTCAGGGAATGTGTCATTGACAAATTCAACAATTCATATATGTGCGGTCTTACGCCTAATCCGTGTATTGACTGCAACCGTTTCATAAAGTTTGACGCACTGTTGAAAAGGGCAGAACTGCTTGAACAGGACTATATCGCAACAGGTCACTATGTTCGTCGTGGATATGACGAAAAAACAGGTCGTTATACCCTCAGAAAAGGTCTTGATTCGACAAAAGACCAGAGCTATGTTCTTTATGGTATGACGCAGGAGCAGCTTGCAAAGACATTGTTCCCGATAGGCGAACTGACTAAGGACGAAACAAGACAAATTGCCTCACAGTATGGTCTTGTCAATGCCTCAAAGCCCGACAGTCAGGATATATGCTTTGTACCTGACGGCGATTATGCAAAATTTATAGAAGAATATACAGGTAAGAATTTTCCACAAGGGAATTTTATCGACAAAAACGGAAATGTTCTCGGAAAGCACAACGGAATTATCCGCTACACAATCGGACAGCGTAAAGGACTTGGAATTGCACTCGGCGAACCCGCCTATGTTGTTTCAAAGGACATTGAACACAATACCGTTACTCTCGGCACAAATGAAGATTTGTTTACCGATACAGCATACGGAACTGATGTAAACTGGGTGTCAATAGCAAAGCCTGATGAGCCGATAAGAGTTAATGCCCGTGTAAGATATAATCAAAAGGAACAGCCGGCAACGCTTTATCCGCTTGAAAACGGTAATGTAAAAATTGTTTTTGACAAGCCTCAGCGTGCAATAACCTACGGTCAGGCTCTGGTATGGTATCAGGACGACCTTCTTCTCGGCGGTGCAACCTGTGTGCAGAATGATGACGACAAATAAGAATAAATTATGTGAGTAAAAGCATTATGATTAAAGAAGTACAAGAGAAAATCAGAAAACTAAAAACAGAAAAAGATGTATGTATTCTTGCACACGCTTATCAGAACAGGGATATTGCTGAAATTGCCGATTTTACAGGGGATTCGTTTCAGCTTGGCAAATATGCACAAAGCGTTGAAAACAAAAATATACTTTTGTGCGGCGTTAAGTTTATGGCGGAAACTATAAAAATTCTTTCGCCTGAAAAGAATGTCTATATTTCAAATGTTTCGGCGACCTGTCCTATGGCACAGCAGATTACTCCCGGACTGATAACTCAGATGAGAAATGTCGAACCCGAACGAACCGTTGTTGCATATATCAACACAACAGCGGAAATAAAGGCGGTGAGTGATGTTTGCGTTACATCATCAACGGCGGTAAAAATCGTTAAGAATATTCCGAATGATAAAATACTCTTTGTTCCCGACAGTAATCTCGGCGACTATGTCAAAAAAAGCCTTCCTCAAAAGGATATACGCCTTGTACACGGCGGCTGTCCGGTACATACATCTGTCAGCGTCAGTGATGTAAAAAAGACTAAGACACTTTATCCCGACGCACTTTTGCTCGTACACCCTGAGTGTATTCCTGAGGTTGTTGAACTTGCCGATTATGTCGGTTCAACATCGGGTATTATAAATTTCGCAAAACAGTCGGAAAGAAAAACATTCATTATCGGTACAGAGGTCAGCATAAAGGACACTTTACAGCACGAATGTCCCGAAAAACACTTCATTTCTCTTTCAAAAAATCTTGTTTGCCCCGATATGAAACTGACCACTCTCGGTGATGTTTTGTGCGTTCTTAACGACATAGGAAACAGTCATTTTTACGAGATAAATATTGATGATGACATTATTGAAAAAGCAGGAAAATGCATAGAAAAAATGCAGGAATTGTCAATTTAAGACTTTTTTAGACAGACAGCGGACAAATTTTGCCCGCTGTTTTTTGTTGTTTTTACAATAAAAATATTTAAATTGGCGTAATGTACAAAGAATTATCTTTTGATATGGATATAATGCAAAAAACTATCGGCAAAACAACGAAAAAACTTGAAATAAACTTGAATTAAGGCAGAAAATATAGAAAATGTATAATTTTTTGCATTTCAGTTGACATATATAGTTCAAAATATTATAATTTAGTCAGTACAAAATATCAACGCATTGTATATTATGCTGTATATTTAAACTGAAATTTTATTTACAAAGGAGTAGATACCAATGAAAAAGAGAGTTACCGCTATGATTCTTGCAGCAATGCTTTGTGCATCAGCTGTTATGGCAGGTTGTAGTGCTACAAACAACAATAACAACAGCACAGCTTCCGGCGGAACAGACAGCAAGACAGAATCAACAGCATCAACAGCATCAGATGAACCTGTAACAATCACAATCAAGCAGTTTAAGGCGGAGATTGACGAACAGCTCGGACAGGCAATCGAAAAATACAAAACAGTTGCTCCGAATGTAACAATTACATATCAGTCAATCGGTGCAGGTACTGATATCGGTACTGTTCTCAAAGCCGATATGGCAGCAGGCACAATGCCTACAATCTTTAACGCAATAGGTCCGTCAGAGTACGAAGTATATAAGGATTATCTTGAAGACCTTTCAGATCAGGAGTGGGTTGAACACGCAACAAAGGGTACACTCGACCTCCTTACAGTTGACGGCAAAACATACGGTCTTCCTGTTTCAACAGAGGGTCTTGGACTTGTAGTAAACAAGAAGATTTTTGATGACGCAGGAATCGACATTTCAGACCTCAAAACAATGGAAGACTTTGACAAGGCTTTCAAGGCTCTTGATGACAAGATTAAAGACGGCTCAATCAAGGATACAGAAAGCGGCAAGGACCTCAAAGCTGTAACAGCAGTACAGGGTGCAGAACAGTGGGTACTCGGTGACCACGCTGAAAACATCTTCCTTGTTCCTGAATTTGAGGGCGATCCTTTCAAGGCTTATGATTCAAAGACAATCGAAATGAAGTATGCTGACACATACAAGGATTACACAGATATGATGCTCAAATACTCAGAATTTGCTGACAACGGCAAGGGTGCTGTTGCTTATACATATTCAAGCAACGCTATTCCGGATCTTGCATCAGGCAAGGTTGCAGTAATTCAGCAGGGCAACTGGGCTTACGGCGAAATTGCAAAGATTTCTGAGGATGTAGCACAGAACCTTACACTTCTTCCTATGCCTATCGGCGGAGAAAATCAGGACGCAGCTATGGTTTCAATCCTTTCACAGTACTGGGTTGTAAACAAGCAGGCTAACGAAGCTGAAAAGAAAGCAGCAAAAGATTTCCTCAACTGGCTCTATCAGAGTGAAGAAGGCAAGGATATTATCGTAAACAGCTTCGGATTTATTCCTGTATTTGATAACTACGGCGATATGATGCCGTCAGATCCTCTTTCAAAGGCTGTTGTTCAGCTTTCAAAGGACGGAAAAGTAGTAAATGCTGTATTCAAGGGTGCACCTGACGGTTGGAGCCAGAATACATTCGGTGCAGCTGTACAGGCTTACATCTCAGGCGACAAGACTTGGGACGAAGTTGTTAAGACAGCACAGGACGGCTGGGCAGAAGCTAAGAAATAATTTTATAGCCTGACATTGCCGGCGTAATACACAAATGATAAAAGGTGCGGTGGATAATGTCTGCCGCACCTTTTTAAGTTGTATATCAATATTCATATTTATAATCAATTACATTAACAAATCAAATAATAAACAGGAGGCTGAACAGATGAAACGCTCAAAACTCGGATTCTGGCTTTTTCTTGCACCGTGTCTGATTTCATTTGCAATCGTTGTAATTATACCGGCGATAATGGGTATATATTACTCGATGACAGACTGGAAAGGTTCGGGAAATGCAAACTTTATCGGCTTTGATAACTACATAAAGCTTTTTACAGGCGACAATTCTAATTTCTGGTATTCATTCGGCTACACTGCTTTGTTTGCAATAACAGCCGTTATTTGTATCAATGCTGTGGGCTTTGCACTTGCACTGCTTGTAACAAAAAAATTCCGTGGCTCAACACTTCTCAGAGGTATTTTCTTTATGCCTAACCTTATCGGCGGACTTTTGCTCGGTTTTGCATGGCAGTTCATTTTCAAACAGGTATTCAACGCAATCTATGACGCAACAGGAATGGAATTTTTCAGAAACTGGCTGACCGACAGCACAACGGGATTTTTTGCACTGCTTATCGTAATGGTATGGCAGATGGGCGGATATATGATGATTATTTATATTGCCGCTATTCAGAATATCCCCGACAGCGTTATTGAGGCTGCCGCTATCGACGGTGCAGGTGGCTGGAAAAGACTTTTCAGTATCACAATTCCGATGGTTGTTCCGGCTTTTTCAACAGGACTTTTCCTTATGCTTTCAAACTCTTTCAAACTTTTCGACCAGAACCTTGCACTCACAAAGGGTGGTCCTAACCATTGCAACGAAATGCTTGCACTGAATATCTACAACTCGGCATTCATATCGAATGAAACGGGCTACGCTCAGGCAAAAGCAGTAATATTCCTGATTTCAGTCGCCACAATCTCCGTTATTCAGCTTATAGCGACCAAGAGAGCGGAGGTGGAATCATGACGGGTGAAAATAAATTTTTTAAATACCTGAAAATTACAATAGGCTTTCTTGTTGCAATTCTGTTTCTTATGCCTATTTTCATACTTGTTATGGACTCTTTCAAGAACCAGAAGGGAATTCTGACAGATGTTCTCGGCTGGCCTAACCCGTTCATACTCGACAACTATCCAAAGGCAATAGAGAAAATGAATTTCTTTAATTCACTCTGGAATTCAGTATGGATTACAGTTGTTTCAACCGGACTTATCGTTCTCTTTGCGTCAATGGCTGCGTGGGTACTCGTAAGATACAAAACAAAAATGTCAAAAGTAATGTTCATTCTGTTTTCTGTATCACTGCTTATACCTTTCCAGTGCGTAATGCTTCCGCTTATGTCGGTAATGGGCAACAGAGAGGTTATGTCTTTCACTCTGGGCGATTATACATTCTCACTCAACGGACTTAATATTCTCAATCCGGGCGGACTTATATTCGCCTATATCGGATTCGGTTGCAGTATGGCAATAATGCTTTATCACGGCTTTATCAAGAGCGTTCCCGAGGAACTCGAAGAGGCTGCGATGATTGACGGATGCAGTATGTTCAAGACTTTCTGGAAAATTGTATTCCCACTTCTTTCGCCTATTACAACAACGGTAGCAATCCTTCAAATTATGTGGATATGGAACGACTACCTCTTGCCGAGCCTTGTACTCAAAAATCAGGCTTGGTACACTCTCCCGTTGCAGACCAGCAAGTTTTTCAGCACATTCACAAGCAGCTGGGATGTTGCAACGGCGGCACTCATACTGACAATGCTTCCGGTTATTATCTTCTATATCGCTGCACAGAAGAAGATTATCAAGGGCGTTGTTGACGGTGCTATAAAATAATTCTTAAAACGCAACAACAAACTTAATAAATGTTTCAGCAAAAGGATGAATTAACCAATGATACTGATGAGAGATAAAGCTCCGAAAAAAGACTACGACAAACAATCACGCTACCCAAAACATCGTTTTACATTGTATTTTATGCTTTTTTATGAAGCATTCTGGCGTATAATCGGTGCAAACCTGATGTTCATTCTGTTTTGTGTTCCGGTTGTGACGATACCTGCGGCAATAGGCGGACTGACAAGGGTTATGAGCCGCCTTGCAAGAGATGAACAGACTTATGTAATTGATGATTTTATACAGGGCTTTAAACAGGAATGGAAAAAATCCACTGTTTTCGCTCTTATCGAAATCGTGTTTTTCGCACTTGTTTATGTTGCAATAGGCGTATATTCAAAGCTTATCAGCAACAATATCGTTTCGACTGTTCTTCTTGCACTGGTGCTTACAGTAATGCTTGTGTTTTTAGCCGCTGCAAATTATGTATGGGTTATGATTGTTTCGGTTGATTTACCTTTAAAACAAACAATGAAAAATGCACTGGCACTTTGCCTTGTAAAGCCGTTCGGAACTCTTGTTACACTTCTGATACAGGGAGCAGTAATATTCGTTGCGTTAGGATATTTTCCTGTCGGACTGTTTTTGCCGCTGGTGTTCGGGTTTTCGATTATGAGCTTTACGGCGTCGTTCAACGCATGGCCGCAAATTGAAAAATATATAATAAATCCTCATAACACTACGAAAGAAGGAGATTGACAAATGGCAAGCTTATCATTTAAAAATATTAAAAAAGTTTATGACGGCGGAGTTGTTGCCGTACACGATTTCAACCTTGAAATTGCAGATAAAGAGTTTATCGTTCTTGTAGGTCCGTCAGGCTGCGGAAAATCCACAACACTGCGTATGGTAGCAGGTCTTGAAAGTATCTCCGGCGGCGAACTTTATATCGGCGACAAGCTGGTAAATGATGTTGCCCCGAAAGACCGTGATATTGCAATGGTTTTCCAGAACTATGCACTTTATCCGCATATGACCGTTTATAACAATATGGCTTTTGCGATAAAGCTCAGAAAAGTACCCCGTGATGAAGTTGACAGACGAGTTCGTGAGGCTGCAAATATTCTCGGCATTACCGAATATTTACAGAGAAAGCCGAAGGCTCTTTCAGGTGGTCAGCGTCAGCGTGTTGCAATCGGTCGTGCTATTGTTCGTGACCCGAAGGTATTCCTCCTTGACGAGCCGCTTTCAAACCTCGACGCAAAACTCAGAGCTCAGACAAGAACCGAAATTTCAAAGCTGCATCAGCGTCTTGGAACAACATTCATCTATGTAACTCACGATCAGGTTGAGGCTATGACTCTCGGCGACAGAATCGTTATTATGAAAGACGGTTATGTTCAGCAGGTAGGCACACCGATTGAAGTTTTCCATTTCCCGTATAATATCTTTGTTGCAGGCTTTATCGGCACACCACAGATGAACTTCTTTGACGCAAAACTTACCAAAGAAGCAAGCAAGCTGTCAAAGAACGGCGGAGAATATTATATTGAGGTACTCGATAAGAAAATCAAGCTCAACGATAAATTACAGGAAGTTTACAGCAAGAAGAATGTTCCCGAAATGCCTGTTACACTCGGCATAAGAGCTGAGAACATCGAAATTGTACCACAGGGAACACCGTCGTCGATTGATACGACAGTTGATGTAAGCGAAATGCTCGGAAATGAAGTTCATGTTCATGTTACTATCGACAATAAAGATGTTGCGATTCGTGTACCTGCACTTGACGCTGAGGCTGAATCAATTTCCTATAAGCCGGGCGATAAGATTTCCTTGTTGCTTACAAATAAAGCACTCCATATTTTTGACAAAGAGAGCGAAATAAACCTTTATTACAAATAATAGCTTGATAAAATCCTGAAAAAATGACAGGCGGAACGGACTTATACCGTTGCCGCCTGTTTTTGTATATTGACAATATTTGAAAAGGTGTATTATAATAATTTTATATATGTTATATTTATACGATTTTCATTGAGAAATCTTAGGAGGTTTATTATGAAAATATGTGCCTCGTGCGGTGCGTCGTTGCCCGATGAAGCAGCGTTTTGTGTATCATGTGGTTCAAAAGAATTTTTGCAGGAAAACTTTGCCGAAAAACAGCAGCTATATGCCGAACAGTATGTAAACCGGTATCAAGACCAAAATCCACAGCAATACGAATACGCTGAACAATACCAATACGAAAACCCACAGCAGTATGAATATGCTGAGCAGTATCAATACGAAAATTCCCAGCAGTATGAATACGCCGAGCAGTATCAAGACGAAAATCCACAGCAGTATGAATACGCCGAGCAGTATCAAGACGAAAATCCACAGCAGTATGAAT
>JBJFIB010000206.1:0-5705 GCA_051894195.1 Acutalibacteraceae bacterium | reverse complement strand
TAAACTCATCTTCTACCTTACTCATACAGTATTCGGTGGATTGGATGATAAGGTCGTCCAAATCCTTGAAATATGTATATAGCTTTGTATGATTGAATCCACATTCGCTCGCCAATACCCGAATACCTGTTCCATGCAAGCCATGTTCTGCAAAGCAGTCATAACATTTTTCCATCAGTTCGGTTTTCTTTGCATTCCATTGCTCATCAGTATAGTTTGCCACTTTACCACTCCTTTCGACAAACCGTTTGTTCCAAATAA
Organism: Acutalibacteraceae bacterium; assembly: GCA_051894195.1. GTDB lineage: Bacteria > Bacillota > Clostridia > Oscillospirales > Acutalibacteraceae > UBA1213. The sequence goes on along the minus strand of JBJFIB010000206.1, from coordinate 5,444 downwards.
ATCATAACATATATTTGATGAAATTTCAAGCTGTTTTGATACTTTTAAACGGCTTATCTTGTCCGTATTGTTTTCTATATCCCACATCAACATCATAATTTGGGTATCAACTGATAAAAAGAAAAAAGCAACAGATTTGATAACCTGCTGCCTTTTGGTGACCCATCGGGGATTCGAACCCCGGACACCTTGATTAAAAGTCAAGTGCTCTGCCAACTGAGCTAATGAGTCATATTAAATTTTGAAGTAAAATGGTTGGGATGGCTGGATTTGAACCAGCGAATGACGGAGTCAAAGTCCGTTGCCTTACCCCTTGGCTACACCCCATCGAAATCTTGCATTATGCACGCAGTAAATCTGCGTGCTGCAAGTTGCTTGTGGGGTGGGTAATCGGATTCGAACCGACGATCTCCAGTGCCACAAACTGGCGCTTTAACCAGCTAAGCTATACCCACCATGCGTGGCGCGCCAAAAGGGACTCGAACCCCTGACCTACTGCTTAGAAGGCAGTTGCTCTATCCAGCTGAGCTATTGGCGCAAGATGGAGCGGGTGATGGGAATCGAACCCACACAACCAGCTTGGAAGGCTGGTGTTCTACCACTGAACTACACCCGCATCTCAGCGACAGTTAGTATAATACCATAGCTGTCGCTTATTGTCAAGTACTTTTTTTAATTTTTTTCAAAAAAATTGAAATTTATAGAATTTCGAGCTTAATGCCGTTATCTGCCGTAACATTTATCGCTGAAATCGAGTTATTACGGCTGTCAACAATCGCAGACGCAATCTTGTCCTCAACCTCTTTGCGTATAAGATTGCGAAGATCTCTTGCACCGCTTCTGCCGCCGTATGCCTTTTCCGCAAGATAATTCTGTGCTTTTTCGTCATAAGTAAACTTTATGCCTTTTTCGAGGAGTGTATCGACATATTCGTTCAGCATAAGTGCAGAAATTTTTACGAAATCGTCTTTTGAAAGCTGTCTGAATACTATTATTTCATCAACACGGCTCAAAAATTCAGGACGCAAAAATTCTGACAAAGCCTGTCTTACTTTTTCGTTAGTAGCCTCTGCCTCTGTTTTTGCAAAACCGAGAGCATTTTCACGCTTTTCACTGCCGGCATTTGATGTCATAACAATAACGGTATTCTGGAAGTTGACTTTTCTGCCCTGTGCGTCGGTCAGAACACCCTCGTCGAGTATTTGAAGAAGAATATTCAGTACATCGGGGTGTGCCTTTTCAATCTCATCAAAAAGAAGAACTGAATACGGACGGCGGCGTACTTTTTCAGTAACCTGTCCGGCTTCTTCATAGCCTACATATCCCGGAGGTGAACCGATAATCTTTGATACCGAGTGTTTCTCCATAAATTCCGACATATCAAGGCGTATAAGCGTTTCAGGTGTGTTGAAAAGCTCTTTTGAGAGAACCTTTACAAGTTCGGTTTTTCCGACGCCTGTGGGACCTACAAAGATGAATGACGCAGGTCTGCGGCGTGGACTGATTTGTACCCTGCTGCGTTTTACTGCTGCCGCAAGAGCCTTTACAGCCTCGTCCTGACCTATAACATGTTCTTTGAGATTTTCTTCAAGGTCAGCAAGCCTGTTAAGCTCGTTTTCCTGTATTTTTGATGCAGGAATACCTGTCCAGAGTTCAATTACATGTGCTATATCCTCCTCGGTTACATCTGCCGTAAGAGAATTTTTATCTATCTCGCCAAGACTTTTTTCAAGTTTTGCAATATCGTAGCGTACAGTTGCAAGCTCCTCGTAGTTGATTTCTTCCTGTGAGGCAATATCCTCTTCCCTTACTTTGAGTTCCGAGAGTCTTGCGTTGTCACGGTCATAATCTTCAAGAGATTTGTTTCTGAGGGCGGCATAGGTGCAGGATTCATCAAGAAGGTCAATAGCCTTATCCGGCAAGAAACGGTCGGTTATATATCTTTCCGAGAGTACAACGGTTTTTCTGACTATACTGTCGGACATTTTTACACGGTGATATTCCTCGTAATATGACTTTATTCCGAGAATAACATCTATTGTTTCCTGAATTGACGGTTCTGTGACCGTTACAGGCTGAAAACGCCTTTCGAGTGCCGAGTCCTTTTCGATGTATTTTCTGTATTCGTTGAATGTGGTTGCACCGATAACCTGAATTTCTCCTCTTGAAAGGGCAGGTTTCATAATGTTTGCGGCATTCATTGAACCGTCTGATTCGCCTGCTCCGACAAGGCTGTGAACCTCGTCAATAAAGAGTATAACATTTCCGTCAGCCTTTACTTCGTCGATAAGACCTTTGATTCTGCTTTCAAACTGACCTCTGAACTGAGTTCCGGCAACAAGGGCTGTAAGGTCAAGCATTTGTATTTCTTTCTTTTGAAGTCGCAGAGGCACTTCCCCTGCGGCAATTTTCAGTGCAAGTCCTTCGGCTATGGCTGTTTTGCCGACGCCGGGTTCTCCGATAAGACAGGGGTTATTCTTTGTTCTTCTGCTGAGAATCTGAATTACACGGTCAATTTCCTTATCTCTGCCGACAATTCTGTCCAGCTTTCCGTCTTTTGCACGCTGTGTAAGGTTTGTGCAATAGGCGTCAATATGTTTGCGTTTGCGTTTCTTTTCTTTTTTCTTGTCGTCTGATTTCTGCTTTTTTTCGTTATTTTCAGACTGTGAATTTGCATTTGAGAGAGTGTCGCTGGGTTTGTTTGTAGAAAACAGATTTTTAAAGAACGCCGGAAATGCCGGTGCTCCTCCCTTGCTGAAATTCTCATCGTCATCTGCATTATCATCGTCGGCGTCGTCATCGGGAATAATGCCCGACTCCATAAGCTCGCTCATCTGATTCTGCATAGCGTCAAGATCCTCTTCCGAGATACCCATTTTATCCATTATATCGGTTACAGGCTTTATGCCGAGTTCTTTTGCACAAGTCAGACAGTAACCCACTGTATCTGAACCGCTTGTTCCGTTTGAAAGAAAAACAACGGCAGGTCTTTTCTGGCATTTTGAACATAACATCATTTTATATACGCAACTCCTTTCGCTGATACCGTATTCTCCAACACGGCATAAATATGATATTATTTAATGCATTTTGAATATCATAACACACTTACAATGTAATTGTCCACAAAATTAAGCATTTTTTTATTTTGATTTGCCGGCATTTTCAGATTTTTTTTCTTTTATGAGTTTAAAGAATATGCAGGCGTACCGAAAAAGTGCAAAAAGCATAAACACCGTCGTGATTATAAACAATGTATTTGTCAGTATAACATTTTCTATACTCCATATTGCATTAAGCAGAATTATCGCCGTGACAGATACATAGAACACTACTGTTGCAACTTTTCCGTACCATTTTGCAGCGGGAGGCTTTATCTTCATTTTAAGCAGTACAAAACCTCCGCATAGCATTAAAAATTCCTTTGAAAAAAGAATTATAACAAACGGCAGTACCGACGGATAAAGCACATCTATACAGATTACAACGGCAATCAGTGTCAGCTTATCGGCAATCGGGTCAAGCATTTTTCCGAGCTGAGTAACCTGATTGAACCTGCGTGCAATCATTCCGTCAAACATATCGCTTACACCCGAAATAACCAGCATTACTCCCGCCATAATAAAATTCCGGTCAAGCAAAAATATAATAAGCGGCGGAACAACCAATATTCTTATCAGCGAGAGAAGATTAGGTACAGTAAGATTTTTTTTGATAACTGATTTTATATTATCTTTCATAGAAACAACTCCTTACATTACACATTATCCGCTTATGCCAAAAAGTGCTATTATTTTATCAAACAAATTAAGTTTGTATATTCCGCTGTAAAGATATGAATTTCCGATGGCGTCGTTCATTGAACTTACGGTGTCTGACGGCAGGAACATCATAACAAAGTATAACACAAGCGTAAGTACCATTATAAGGACTATGGCTTTTACTGCACCAAAAGCCGCTCCGCCTATTCGGTTTATTACGCTGAGTCCAACAGCATTTATAGCCTTTGTCAGAAATTTTGCGATAAAAGCTATCAGGATAGTAAAAATTATAAACAAAACAATCGTAATAATCGTTGATATAAGTCTTACGACTGTCGGGCGTATAAGCGACTCAACAAGCTGAGGCACATCAACATTTGCCGAGCTTATTTTTGAGGACAGAGTGTTTACATCTATCCCTGAAAACGAAAGTGCGTTTACCGCATAATCGGGCAGAGCAGAAAAAAGCTTTTCAGCCTGTTGAGTTGCCGTTGCATATGACGGAATTGACGAACAAGCACTTTGTACAGTTTCAACAACCTTATTCATTATTAAACCGTTATAAACCGAAACCGCCAATAGTGACGCCACAAACGACGACAACACTGCCGCAACGATTACACCGGCAAAGTCTATCACGGAATTAAGCAATCCACGCTTATATCCTGCAAGAATCATTATGGCAACAATAGCAACAACCGCTATATCAAGTACAATACTCATAAAATTATCTCCCTGTTTCTTTTTAGAAATAACCTGCAAATTAGTATGTAAAATATAATATACCATATTTCGACCGCAACTACAAGCAAAAAATTATAGTGCAAAAATTATTGAAAAATAAATTTCTTAAAAACTTTTTAAAAATTTTGAACCTTTTATAATCTTCATCTGTCTATATAAACAGAGGGGTAAAAATTATATTTTATCCCTAATTCAGATTTAAAGGAGATCATAACAATGAAGAAATGGCAAAAAATGTTTTTAACTGTATCTTCCCTGCTGATTATTTCGGCTGGGTGTATGTCGGGGTGCAGCAATTCACCGCAAACTGACACAAGCGAACAACCGTCCGAAAGTTCTGTTGTGTCGGAACTCAGCAGTCAGCCGTCCGAAACAAGCACATCTTCAAAAGCTGAGGAAAGTTCAAAAGAGGAATCAAAAGCAGAAAACAACCCCGCCGTTCAGGAAATAAAAATCCTTAACGACTTCAAGAAAAACATTCCGTCCGAACAAGACCTTATTTATCAGGAAAAACGAAAATATACAAGCGACGGAGAAGTAAAAGTCAGTGAAGAAAGACCCTCAAAACTGTATTTTGTAGATGCCGTTATAAGAGATATAAACAACGACGGTCATTATGAAATGATCGTAAAGTATGACGGCAGAGGAACAGCTCTTGGTGGTAACAACAGAATAACATATAATGGCAAAGAGGTTTTTATCGACTACATAGGCAAACTTATTTATGACATTGTGACCGTAAAGGACGGAAAGGCTGTTTCAAGCGGTCATTATGAGAATGAAGAGGGCTGGTTTGACCACGGTGCAGCTAAATAAAAATTTTTGTTAACAAAGGAGTTTTTATTATGAAAAGATTAAAAAAATTTATGTCTGTTGTACTTGCCTTATGCTGTACAATAACAATGACACTTTCTGTTAATATGAATGTAAGTGCTCTTT
>JBJFIB010000205.1:0-5778 GCA_051894195.1 Acutalibacteraceae bacterium | reverse complement strand
ATTCGTTTCGTATATGACTTTGGTAAATCCGGAAAGAATATTTCGGATTTATTTGATATGGTTGCTTAACGGTATTTTTTGTGTATTTTGACGAGTATGATTTAAATTTGCTCTTTTATAGATTCTAACATAATTGTATTTAGTTGTCAAATGAATTGAATTTTTATTTTTACAATTTTCAACGCTATTTAAGTAACTGCACTTCTCATAGTTGTGGTTACTTTTTTGTTTGCATTATTTTGCCTGTTATACATAATTTAAGGTAAAAGTTAATGAATTTATAAAAAACTGCTGACAAACAGAATTCCGTATGTTATAATGAATTTATGATTTTGCACTTTATTATGATAATATGATAATTTAAAATCATAAAAAGTGCTGTCGGACTACAAAAATAAATTCAGGGGAAACGGAGTGTTTGCAGATTATGACAAACAGCAAATCAAAACGGAAAATAAGCAGACTGTTGTGCTTTATGCTTGTGTTTTCCGCAGTTTTAAGCATTATTGTACAGGCAGGAACGATTGTCAGTGCCGCAGAGGAGAAAAAGACCTTTACAGTCGGCTTTGATGCGTCATTTCCGCCTTACGGTTACAAGGACGATAACGGTGAATATGTCGGCTTTGACCTTGATCTTGCACAGGAAGTTTGTGACCGCAACGGCTGGAAACTCGTAAAACAGCCTATCGACTGGGACTCAAAGGATATGGAGCTTAATTCGGGTTCAATCGACTGTATATGGAACGGCTTTACTATGAACGGCAGAGAAAAGCTCTACACATGGTCAACGCCTTATGTAGATAATTCACAGGTTGTAATCGTAAAGAACGATTCCGATATAAATACGCTGAACGACCTCAAAGGCAAAATTGTTGCGGTACAGGCGGATTCGTCAGCACTTGCGGCATTTACTGGTGACGACGCAACAGACGAAAATAAGGCTCTTGCAAAGGAATTCAAGGATTTACAGCAGGTGAGCGACTACAACAGTGCCTTTATGAACCTCGAAAGCGGAATGGTTCAGGCAATATGTATGGATATAGGCGTTGCAAACTATCAGATTTCAATGCGTAACAACGAATTCCGTATGCTTGACGAACATGTTTCAAGCGAACAGTACGGCATAGGCTTTAAAAAAGGCAACACAGAACTCCGCAACACCGTTGAAGAAACGCTTCTTGCGATGAAACAGGACGGCAAATTCAACGAAATTGCAAAGAAATGGAGCCTTGAATCCAGTGTATGCCTGAGTGCAGACGATAAATACCTTGACGAACAAAGCACCACAGACGACAACAGCAATACATCATCAAAATCGAAACTCAATGTATGGCAGATTGCCGCACAGCTTGCTGAGGGTATGCTTGCAACACTCAGTATTTTTGCACTTACGCTTGTATTTTCACTTCCGCTCGGACTTCTTCTTACATTCATAAGAATGTCAAGATTTAAAGTTGTTCAGTGGATAGCAAGAATTTACATATCAATTATGCGTGGTACGCCGCTTATGCTGCAACTTCTTGTTGTATGCTATGCACCGTACTATCTGTTCAGAATTGATTTGTCAAACGCTTATCGTTTCTATGCGGTTATCATAGGATTTTCACTCAACTATGCCGCATATTTTGCCGAAATATTCCGTGCCGGCATACAGTCAATCCCGAACGGACAGCGTGAGGCTGCACAGGTACTCGGTTACAGCCGCACACAGACATTCCGCAAAATTATTTTTCCGCAGATGGTCAAGAGAATTCTGCCGCCTGTAACCAATGAAGTAATAACGCTTGTAAAAGATACATCTCTTGCATTTGCTCTTGCATTTACGGAGCTGTTCACACTCGCAAAACAGATTTCTTCCGCACAGGCAAGTCTTTTGCCGCTGTTTGTTGCAGGCTTGTTCTATTATGTATTCAACTTTATTGTTGCATTCGTTATGGAAAAAGTCGAGAAGAAAATGGACTATTACCGCTGAAAAGGGGAGTGAAACGCTATGAGAATACTTGAAATAAACAATCTTAAAAAAAGCTTTGACAATAAAACAGTTCTTGAAGATATAAGTATGTATGTTGACGAGGGAGAAGTTGTTTCAATCATAGGACCTTCGGGTTCAGGTAAATCAACACTTCTTCGCTGTGCAACATTTCTTGAAAATATGGACAGCGGCGAACTCAGCTATTGCGGCAAAAAAGCCGTAACAACAACTGACGGAAAAGCCGTATATCTTCCGAAAAAAGAAATGCGTGAGGTACAGACAAATTTCGGACTTGTGTTCCAGAATTTCAATCTTTTTCCGCACTATACCGTTATGAAGAATATCACCGACGCACCGATAAGTATTCAGAAACGGGACAAACAGGAGGTTTACGACGAGGCACGAAAACTCCTCGAAAAAGTCGGACTCAGCGAAAAGGAGAACGCCTATCCGTGCGAGCTTTCAGGCGGACAACAGCAGAGAGTAGCAATCGCAAGGGCATTGGCTATGAACCCGAAAATGCTTTTCTTTGATGAACCGACATCAGCCCTCGACCCCGAAATCACCGCCGGCATACTCCGTGTTATGAAAAGTCTTGCCGAGGCGAATATGACAATGGTTATCGTCACCCACGAAATAGATTTTGCGAGAGCGGTTTCCGACAGGGTAATATTTATGGACGGCGGCGTTATTGTCGAACAGGGCAAGCCGTCAGATGTAATAGACAATCCAAAGAATGAAAGAACAAAATCATTCCTCAAAAAACTTAGCGTATAGTAATCAAATCGGGAGAAAGCCTGCATTGTGGGTTTTCTCCTTTTTGTTCATAATTGCGGTTGTCGCTTTGATGAAAATATGTCGAACTTTGACAAAAATTTATCATCTTAAACTAAAAAGCAATATAATATTTGTTAAAATATAGACAATTTGTCTATTTCACTAAAAAATCATACAAAAATTATTACATTATTAACCTATACTTTATTAAAAAATAGTAGTATAATATAACCAAGTTAAGAGATTGCTTCAAAACTTAACATACAGACCAAATAACAACCGAAAGGGGATTTCATTATTATGGAACTTATAGCAGAAAGAAAAGAAAAGAAGATCTACAAAGACGGTGACAACGCAGTAAAGGTTTTTTCAGAAAAATATCCTAAATCAGATATTCTCAACGAAGCACTCAACCAGACAAGAGTTGAAGAAACAGGACTTCCTATTCCGGCACTTAAATCCGTATCCGTTATTAACGGAGAATGGGCAATAACAATGGAATATGTTGAGGGCAAAACTCTTGACCAGATTATGAAAGAAGACCCCGACAACCTCGAAAAATATATGGAACAGTTTGTTGACTTGCAGCTTGAAGTACAGAGCAAGAAAGCACCTTTGCTTAACAAACTCAAAGATAAGATGAACCGCAAGATTTCAAGTCTTGGCAACGAAATTGACGCAACCACAAGATACGAACTCCACACACGCCTTGAAGGAATGCCGAAACATAACAAAGTCTGCCACGGCGACTTTAACCCCAGCAACATAATCATTGACAACGACGGCAATCCGCATATAATCGACTGGTCACACGCAACACAGGGAAATGCCTCAGCCGACGCCGCAAGAACATATCTTCTTTTCGCACTCAAAGACAAAAAGCTTGCCGATTTGTATCTTGATACATTCTGCAAAAAGAGCGACACAGCAAAACAGTATGTACAGCAGTGGCTCCCGATTGTTGCCGCATCACAGCTTGTAAAGAAAGTTCCGGAAGAAGAAGAATTCCTCAAAGGCTGGGTAGATGTAGTTGATTATCAGTAATATTGAGTAATCTTCCAAACTTGTATAATCCCTATCCCTCCAAAATATAAAACCCGAATAAAGTAAGGGCATAGCCGCAGTCAAGCGGTTATGCCCTTGCTTTTTAGAGTATGGAGTGTGAAGTGTGGAGTGTGGAGTTATTATGCTTTTTGATAATCTCCGAGAATTTCAGAAACCTCGGCATTTTCGTCAATGCTGAGTTCTCCGCTACATTCAACGCTGTCAATTATACAACCCGAACCGATTTTAATATTTTTGCCGATAACCTTTGACGCTTTTACCCCGATAAGTTCAATTTCATCAGCATTTATGAGTGAAATTGCCGTGTCAGGTTTTTTTGCAAGAAGTTTTCTGAGTTTTCTGCCCGGCATACTGTTGATATATACCTTTTTTGAATTTATTGTGTTTGCAAAGATATAGCCGTCAGCGTTAAGCATATCGGTATTTATGTCGCCGTTTACAATAATTGAACCGTCACAAAATACTCTTTTTGCGTTAAGGTTACAGCCGTTCTCAGTGTTAAAAGAACCGTCAGTGTCGATAGTGTCGGTTATTACATCAGAAAAGAATTTTGTCGCACCGCTGCAATAAATCTGTCCGATTTGAACAGGCTGTGTTCCCGATGAAATCAGTGAACCGTTACAGTGCAGTTCTTTGATGTTCAATCCGCCAAAAAATCTTGCCGAACCGTTACATCTTATGCTGTTGCATACAGCGTCGCCGTTGCATTTGATTGTTCCGTCAATGCGTACTTCAAGTGCGTCAAATCCGTCAGAAAATACAGCGGCACCATTGACAATAATATTGTCAAAATTTTTTCTGTCAATGTTTTCAACTCCGTTGATAGTGATGTTTGGCATAAAAAATCCTCCTTAAAATTTGAATTTATAATAAATTTTTCAGCATAATTTATATTTTAATAAGCTAAAACCTCGTGACCGTTCTCTGTTACAAGAACCATTATTTCCCATTGTGCAGACGGTTTTCTGTCGGCAGTATATACAGTCCAGTTGTCGTTTTTATCGACGAAAACCTTGTCTGTTCCCATATTTACCATAGGTTCAATGGTAAATATCATACCCGGTACAAGCAGCATTTCTTCTCCTGCTTTTGAAACATAGCTTACCCACGGGTCCTCGTGAAATTCCAGTCCTACGCCGTGACCGCCGATTTCACGAACAATCGTATAGCCGTTTTCAAGGGCGTGTTCGTGTACAGCCTGTCCCATATCTCCGAGGAAAGTCCACGGCTTTACCTTTTCAAGACCGATTTCAACACATTCTTTTGTGACATCAACGAGTTTTTTCTTTTCGGGACTTACATTTCCGATACAGAACATTCTTGAAGAATCCGAAAAATAGCCTTTGTATATTGTCGAAACATCAACATTGATAATGTCGCCGTCTTTCAGCACGACATCTTTTGACGGTATTCCGTGACATACAATTTCGTTAATTGAAGTACATACGCTTTTCGGATAGCCGTTATAGTTCAGCGGGGCAGGAATACCCCCGAGTTCAGCAGTTTTTTCCGAAACAAGCCTGTCGATTTCTTCTGTTGTCATACCCTCACGGATATTTTCCGCAACATAGTCAAGTACGGCAATATTGATTTTTCCGCTTTCTCTTATCGCCTCAATCTGCTGAGGTGTTTTAATAATGCTGTGGTCGGGAACTTCGTGTCCCTGACTTTTTATGAAAGCAATTTTTTCATCAAACTGTTCGTGACATTTTTTGTATTTTTTTCCGCTTCCGCACCAGCAAGGGTCGTTTCTTCCTAATTTGTTACTCATTGTAATAAGCCTTCTCTTTATAAATTACAAAAATAATTATTATTTTTATATCATTATACACTTCTGTAAGTTATTTGTAAATAGAGTTAAAGAAAGCAAAAATAAACAATAGTAACATCACAAAGAAAGTGGCATACTCCCCACTTATAGAAGTGGGGGCTTCTCGCTCAAGTATAGTAACCTATACAGTATC
>JBJFIB010000204.1:0-5878 GCA_051894195.1 Acutalibacteraceae bacterium | reverse complement strand
TTATGGAACAGATAACAATTACAGCAAAAATACAAATATATGTTTCAAAGCAGGATAAAGTTTTGCTTGATAAAACAATATCCACTTATCGCAATGCCTGTAATTTTGTTTCAGAATATATATTCCGAACTCACGATTTGCAGCAGTTTTCGCTGAATAAGGCTCTGTATTCCGCTTTGCGTACAGAACTTGGTCTTAAATCACAGATGGCACAGTCAGTAATCAAAACTGTTATTTCAAGATACAAAACAATTCTTGAAAGTCAGCATAAATGGATTAAGCCGTCTTTCAAAAAGCCACAGTACGATTTGGTATGGAACAGAGATTATTCTCTCACACAAAAATGTTTTTCCGTCAATACTCTTAACGGTCGTGTTAAACTGCCGTATGCCGATAAAGCTATGGAAAAATATTTTGACCACACAATCTATAAATTCGGCACAGCAAAGCTTGTAAATAAGCACGGAAAATATTTTCTGCATATACCAGTAAGCTATGATACAGAAGAAAGCAACATTTCCGATATATGCAATGTTGTCGGCATTGACAGAGGAATAAACTTTATCATTGCCACTTTTGACAGCAAACACAAGTCAGAATTTGTAAGCGGAAAACAAATCAAACAGAAAAGAGCAGCATATTCAAAACTTCGCAAAGAACTTCAAATGCGAAAAACACCGTCTTCAAGAAGAAGACTAAAAGCTGTCGGTCAGCGAGAAAACCGTTGGATGCAGGATATAAACCATTGTGTATCAAAGGCACTCGTTACCAAAAATCCAAAACATACGCTTTTTGTACTTGAAGATTTAACAGGCATACGCAAATCAACCGAGCGTGTAAAAGCCAAATACCGCTATGTGTCTGTGTCGTGGTCTTTTTATGACCTTGAACAGAAGTTAATTTACAAAGCTAAAAAGAATCAATCAACAGTAATTAAAGTTGACCCGCATTACACAAGCCAATGCTGTCCTGTTTGCGGACATACAGAAAAATCAAACCGCAACAAGAAAATACATCTGTTCAGCTGTAAAAATTGCGGATACAAGTCAAATGATGACCGTATCGGAGCAATGAATCTGTATCGTATGGGAATAAACTATCTTTATGACAGTCAAGTACCTGGTACAGTTATGGCAGAGTAAACTTTGCCATAAAGGGTGCTGTCAACCACCCTGTTAATGTAACGCCACTTCGGACAGAAATGTCCGTCGGGGTTAAAGGTAGGAGATTTAATCGTTTGCACTACCGGGCAGTTACAAGCCCATTACCTTTAGGTGATGGGTAGTTGACACGCAAACCCTCCTTCAAAATCCGTGTTATTGGGATTGCTGTTGCATATATTTATTTATATTATCGTCTAATTATAAGATATAAAGAACGCCTTGTCAATCTTTGCTTTGAGGCACTGGCAAAAGTTAGCAGTAAGAATTTATACAATATTAAGACTTATTTGCTTAAAAAACTTGACAATTTAACCGTGATTGTTATAAAATATACATCAAACAGGCTTATCCGTTCAATATGAATTTGTAAAACCTGTTTACCAAAGCTTCATCTCAATAATGCCGTCAGGGTTTTATATATTATATAATCGGCGATTGATTGTTATATATCCCGTGTTCCGCTTTGAATCAGTTTTTGGGATATGTGGAAATATATTTTATGATAGTTCTTTTTATTTTTTGTTTATACAGAATCGGGGATTTAATTATTGCGTTAATGTAAAGTACGGATTTTGATACAAAATTTCTAAACGGACATTTGTAAATTCACTGAAAATATAATATCTGAGCGGCACCTTTGAGTTGATTGTGGACTTTTCATTATAATCATTCTGAAAGGTCTATACACAAAAAATCAAAATTTTAAAAAAACTAACTTAGGAGGTGTCAGATGAAATGGATCCGATATTGGCGATAGTTCTTATTATTGTTATTTCGGTTTTTGTGGGATTTTGTGCTTTTTTTGTCGGCGTGCAGTACAGAAAAAAGGTCGGAGAAGATAAAATCGGCTCGGCAGAACAGGAAGCACAGAGAATTCTCGACGAAGCACAGAGAACAGCCGAAGCAACAAAGAAAGAAGCACTTATCGAGGGTAAGGACGAGGCTCATCAGCTGAGAACGGACGCCGAGCGTGAAATCAACGAAAGACGCAAGGAAATACAGCGTCAGGAAAGGCGTATTCAGCAAAAAGAAGAAACTATCGAAAAGAAGATTGACAGTCTTGAAAAGAAAGAAGAAGCTGTTAATCAGAAAAACAAGGCTGCTGATGCAAGACTGGAAGAAGCGGAAAACATCAAGCAGAGTCAGTTTGAAATGCTCGAAAAAATCTCAGGACTCACAGCTGAACAGGCAAAGAGTTATATCCTTAACACTCTTGACAATGAACTGGTACACGAAAAAGCCGTCAAGGTTATGGATTATGAGCAGAAAACCCGTGAGGAATCCGAAAAGAAAGCAAGAGAAATTATCTCTCTCGCAATTCAGAGAGTTGCGGCTGACCATGTAAGCGAATCAACTGTTTCTGTCGTACCGCTGCCGAGTGACGAAATGAAAGGCAGAATTATCGGTCGTGAGGGCAGAAATATCAGGGCAATCGAAACCCTGACAGGCGTTGACCTTATAATCGACGATACGCCTGAGGCTATCACGCTCTCGTGCTTTGAACCTGTAAGGCGTGAAATTGCAAAGGTTACTCTCGAAAAACTTATTTCTGACGGAAGAATTCACCCTGCACGCATTGAAGAAATGTACGAAAAGGCTCGCCGTGAGGTTGAGGCTACAATTAAATCTGAGGGTGAGCGTGCAATTATCGAGGCTGGCGTAAACGGCATACACCCGGAACTTGTAAAACTCCTTGGCAGACTGCATTTCCGTACAAGCTACGGACAGAATGTGCTTGACCATTCACTTGAAGTTGCATATCTCGCCGGAATTATGGCGTCAGAACTCGGTCTTGAACCGACTATGGCTCGCAGAGCGGGACTTCTGCACGATATTGGCAAGGCTCTTGACCACGAAATTGAGGGTTCACATATCGAAATCGGCGTTGATGTCGCAAGAAAGTACAAGGAAAGCGAAATCGTTGTTCACGCAATTCAGGCACATCACGGCGATGTAGAGGCAAAGACAATTATTGCGTGTCTTGTACAGGCGGCTGACGCAATTTCTGCGGCAAGACCGGGTGCAAGGCGTGAAAACCTTGAAAACTACATCAAGCGTCTTGAAAAACTCGAAGAAGTTGCGTCATCATTTGAAGGCGTTGAAAGGTCGTTTGCAATTCAGGCAGGTCGTGAAATCAGAATTCTTGTTAAGCCTGAAATCATCAAGGACGACGAAATGGTACTTCTTGCCCGTGATATATGCAAGAAAATCGAAGATGAGGTTGAATATCCCGGACAGATTAAGGTCAACATCATCAGAGAAAGCAGAGCAATCGAATACGCAAAATAAAATAATCAACAAATTTTCGGCAGGCTGTACGGGTTATCGTAAAGCCTGCCGATTTTGACATTTTGATGAATTATCCGATTTATATTGACTTTTTTATGCGGTATGTTATATCATTTATATATAAACGGCTCAGGAGATTTGTGACATATTTTTAGATTTGCGACTGTAATTAAAAAACTGATTATATTATGGAGGAAACGCACATGAAGCCTAAGAATAAAAAACGAAAAATATTTTTGATAGCGTCAGGGTGTGTACTTCTTGTCGCTCTTACAGTCGGAGTTACATTTTCATATCTCACCGACAGAAAAACCGCCGAGAATGTTTTTACTGTGGGAGATGTTTACCTCAGAATTGAAGAACCGAATTATCCCGAACAGGAATCAAGCAGAGTAATGGTCGCTTACAGCAAAATAAGCAAAGACCCGATTATAAAAAATACAGGTACAAATGATGAATTTGTCTTTATGAAGGTTACCGTTCCGATTGAAGATGTTACACCGATAAATTCCAACGGTTCAAAGGGCGTAAAGGGAGTTCAGGAGATTTTTAATATTATAAGCAACGACGCTAATGCACAGGAATGTGCGGATAACGAGAATTTTTCCTACAATCCGAACTGGGTGTACATAGAAAAACAGACAACGGATAATACAACAAGCTATGTCTTTGCATATAATAAAGTTCTTCTTGCGTCCGCACATACTGATACCGAAACCGCAGACAGAATAAAAACCGAAACGCTTTTTGACGAGGTTCAGCTGAAAAGTATTCTTGAAGGCGACATTCCCGAAAATGCCGTCAAGAACATAAAAATAGAGGCATATGGCATACAGTCCGACAGAATGTACGGAGTGTCGGATTTGAATGTTGAAAGTCCTACGGAACAACAGCTGAAAGACCTTTATCGTATCTATGTGAACCAGAACGGAGGCACAACACCATGAAACGCAAAACAAAGATTATAGCGACAACAGTGTCGGCGGTGTGCGTAGTTCTTGTAGCTGTCGGAGTTGTTTTTGCATATATGACCGACAGCCGTGAAAAAGACAATTCATTTACTGTCGGATATGACAGCATAGAGATTGTTGAGGACTTCTCTCCCCCGTCGCAGCAGCAACAGACAACAATCTACAAAAAACAGGTACAAATCAAAAACAACGGTAATGTCCCATGTTATATACGAGTTTATGCGGATTTTTCGGATTCAACCGTCCGCAGCCGTTCTTATTTTTCAGATTCCGATGATATTTCAGCGGATACTTATTATTATTCGGCAAACCGTGATACAACAGACCCGAACAGCTATGTAAACAATCTCCCTAAGGGCTGGGTTTTTATTCCTGATAATTACAGTGATACCGCACTTGCAGGATATTATTATTACACAAAGCCTGTTCAGCCGAACGACAGCACACCAACACTTTTTAAATATATCAAGACAGTCTACACTGACGAAAATGAAATCCGTCAGTATGATGTTACAGTTTATGCGGAGTCGGTTCAGACAGTTCTTAAAGACGGTACTCAAAAAGACGGAACTCAGCTCGATGACTACAAAGAGGTATGGAACGATTTTCTGTCGTAGAATTATGTGACAGATTTTTGTGTTTGTATCATTTTAATGATATTTTATATTGTAAAATCTGGGTTAAATTTGCATTTTTATTGACATTTTTAGGTTTATATGTTATATTAAATGATAAATATTATTATAATTTTAGTTATAATATATATTATATGCTGACAAGTTGGCTTGTATTTTTACATAAATGCAAATTTATGCTATTAAATCAGCTTTAAGAGATTTAAACAATAATTACAGGTCATTTTTGTGTCAAAAGGAGGGTGTTGAGTCATTTCAAAAAAAGAAAAAACCAATGCATATCCGAGTGATAACCCCAAAAAAACGACAGCGGTTTCAAAGACCTTTGATATAATATTTACGGTTTTTATTTATTTGCTGTCAGCGTGTATTCTCATAGGAGCAATTCTGTTTGCCTTTAATGCATCACCGACAAAATCTGTTTTCGGGTACAGGTATTATACCGTGCTTACAGGTTCTATGTCACCGACATATAATGTTGGCGATATAATCTTTGTACAGATAAAAGACCCCGAATCCATCAACGAGGGTGATGTTATCACATTCAATCCCTCCCGTGACAGTGACGCATACCTTACGCACCGTGTCGTTGAAAAGATTGAAAACTATGAGGGTAGCGGCGTTACCTGTTTTCGTACAAAGGGTGACGCAAACGACTCTGAGGACAGCTTTCTGATTGAGGGCGAAAGGGTTATCGGAACAGTAAGTTTCGGAATTCCAATGCTTGGATATGTGATAAGGTTTATACAGTTAAAATGGTATTTTGTTGTACCTATTGTTGTTATGATTGCCGTGTTCCTGTATTTGCTCAAAGGGTATT
>JBJFIB010000203.1:0-29525 GCA_051894195.1 Acutalibacteraceae bacterium | reverse complement strand
ATTTTTGTGTCAAATTTATTTTTGAGTTGATTATCTGGTGCTTAAAATCGCATAATAAAACTGTACACTAAAATTTTGTACAAACTGGTTATTTTAATATGTACAGATGTGCTGTATTATTTTGTCTGTAAAATATTTAGTTTTAGCGAGGGATTTATAATGGGAAGAAACAAAACTCAGGAACATTTAAAAAATCTTATCCTTGCGGCACTTTTTGCGGCAATGGTGTATGTGCTTACGGCATTTCTGAAAATACCTACACATCAGGGTTACATTCACATCGGTGACGGAATGATATATCTTGCTGCGTCACTTTTGCCTATGCCTTATGCGATGGCAGCCGGTGCAATAGGTGCAGGACTTTCGGATTATCTTTCGGGTTATGCTATGTGGGTGTTGCCGACCGTTATCATCAAGGCTGTTACTGTTCTTGCTTTTACAAGAAAAAAAGACACAATTATCAATACCCGTAACCTTATCGGTATAGTTCCGGCAATAATTATCTGCGTTGGCGGATATTATCTTGCATCTGGCATTATGTACGGTAATTTTGTTTCGGCTCTGTCTGATATTCCTACAAA
Organism: Acutalibacteraceae bacterium; assembly: GCA_051894195.1. Taxonomy (GTDB): domain Bacteria; phylum Bacillota; class Clostridia; order Oscillospirales; family Acutalibacteraceae; genus UBA1213. The sequence continues at coordinate 28,944 of JBJFIB010000203.1, read as the reverse complement.
TCTTATTCAGGGTGTTGCAAGTGCTGTATTGTTTGTATGTCTTGGCTTTGCACTTGACCGTATGAAATTTAAAAAGAGATTTCTTTCGGTACACACTGAAAGTGGCAAGGAAACAATTTAAAAGATTTATACGATTTTAAATAAGAAAATTCTCAAAAGACATCTGCACACATCAGCAGGTGTCTTTTTCTGTATCGTTAAAAATAAAAATTTGAATTTGATGATGAGTAAACAAGAGCAAAACAGAGCAAATAAAAGAAAAACGGAGTTTATCAAATGGTAAATTAAAAATTTTCAAAAAAGTGTTGACTTCCGATGAAAACTGTGTTATTATCTATCTTGCGACTCAGAGGTACATGCAAAAGTATGTGCTTGAATGATATAAAAAAAGATTTCAGGGAGGAATTACGCTATGTCAACTTATATGGCAAAAGCAGGCGAAGTTGAACGCAAGTGGTATGTTATTGATGCAGCAGGCAAGCCACTCGGTCGTGTAGCTGTTCAGGTTGCTGACCTTCTTCGTGGAAAAAACAAACCGACATTTACACCTCATGTTGATTGCGGTGACTTCGTTATCGTTACTAATGTGGAAAAGGCTGTTCTTACAGGCTCAAAGGCTACTAAGAAATTCTACTATCATCACACAGGATATGTAGGACATATGAAAGCTGTAAGATATGATACTCTTATGGCTGAAAAGCCGGAACTCGCTCTTGAACTCGCTGTTAAGGGTATGGTTCCTGACAACACAATCGGACGCAAGGCTCTTACAAGACTTCACATCTATAAGGGCAGTGAACACAAACATCAGGCTCAGCAGCCAATCGTTCTTGAATAATAGGGAAGGAGGCAACATTTTATGTACGATAAGACACCATATTTTTACGGAACAGGCAGAAGAAAAAGTTCTGTTGCAAGAGTAAGACTTTACAAGGGTACAGGCAAGGTTACAATCAACGACAGAGATATTGACGATTATTTCGGTCTTGAAACACTTAAACTCATCGTTCGTCAGCCTCTCGTTCTCACAGCAACAGAGGGACAGTTCGATGTTGTATGCAGAGTTGCAGGCGGCGGCGTTACAGGTCAGGCAGGTGCTATCCGTCACGGTATTTCCCGTGCGTTGCTCCAGTATGATTCTGAAAACCTTCGTCCAAAGCTCAAAAAGGCTGGATTCCTTACAAGAGATCCTCGTATGAAGGAAAGAAAGAAATACGGTCTCAAAGCAGCTCGTCGTGCACCTCAGTTCTCAAAGAGATAATCTGTTTCAGGTTTTCAAAAGGTTTATCAATCTCCGAAAGCATTATGTTTTCGGAGATTTTTTTGCGAAAAAATCAGCCGTAACCGAGTTTTATTATCGGTTACGGCTGGGGGTTTATAGGGGATTTTAAGTACTTGTTTTTTTGTTGTTTTATTCGGTTATAATTTGAATATGATAGTTTGAATCGCTACCATAATATTTTTCTGCTTCTGAGCCAGCATAGCAATATATAGTAGCGTTTTTGGGTAGATCATAAATTACAGCACTCATTGAACGGATAGTTACATTTGTCAGTTCTGTACAACCTTCAAAAGTACCGGTTGCTAGAGATGTAACAGTGTCAGGAATTGTTACACTTGTAACATGTGTATAGCCCCTAAATGCATAGCTGCCCAAATATTTAACTGGTAGATTTTCTACTTTATCAGGAATTATTACTTCTGCATCATCGCCGATATATTTTTTGATTTCAACATATGAATCACTGAATTTATATATAAACTTTTCGTTAGGGTCTAACTTACTGAAACGCTCGTTGTTCCATCTGCTGCTGTCTGATGTAAAAAATAATCCGTTATCCTGATTTGAAAGGTCAGCCTTAATAGTATATGAAAGGTTATCTACATTAACATAAACCGTATTATCTTTTACATACCATTCGCCTGCGCCTCTTCCTGTGCTATCATCTTCCCAATAAATACAGGTTCCGTCATCTTTCAGCCGTAAATTTGAACCGTCTTCTCCTAAATAAAATCCGACAAGAGAGTTTGAACCGTTAGAGCAGCCGAAGAACGAACACATCATTACTGCCATTAACATGACAGCGATAAAGCCTGATATTTTCTTGTGCATTTTTATACCTCTTTCTGTTTAATGATTTTCAGGGGATCAATTACCCAAAAGTCCGTTTGCTATATTGTTTCCTAAATTATAGCAATCGTCGCAAATTTCTATTTCCTGACCGAGTATTTGTGTTTTGTGGCTGTTACCTGTTTTTTCCTGATGGCAGACTCCACAAGTAAATGTATGCGAACACGCTGTCAGTGCCATAAGCAGTATTGTGGTAACAAGTGATGTTATAACAACTGTAAAAATTTTATGCTTTTTCTTCATCTTGAAAACCTCCTGTGTTATGCAACACTCTGACTGTTGTGTTTTTTGATTTGAGATGATGCCATAATTGTAAGTACAAAACCTGCTATGCAATTAAGAGCAAACAGCCAGCCTACGAATGTAACGCTGCAATCAACATGATACTTACTTGCATTGTCTGATACCCCGATTACTTCAAGCAAAAAGAAAGCAAAGCATATAATGGACATTACTTTCTGGAAAATAAATCTTCTGCGTTTGTATAAGTCTTTTTTAATGATTGGCAACAATGCCGTAGCGGCAGCAACAACAAATAAGGCAAACATTACTGTTGTGATATACCAGTATTCACCGCCTCCACAAGCGTCATACATTGAGGCTGAAACACTTAAAACAGACTTACCGACTGTAAGGAATTTTGCATACCAGAGTGGAATAAACAATAACTGTGTAACGGCGATTAAAACCATCATAATCATCAGCTTTTTATCATTCGACATTGATGAGTTAAAAGTGTTCATCAAAGGATTTCCAGCTGATTTATCTGCAAAAGTTTTTCCGTTTGTACTGCTTTCAACAAGTGTTCCGCACTTTCCACAAACTTTTTCTCCATTTTTGATTTCGTTTCCGCATTTTCCGCAAAACATAAAATCACGCTCCTTGTTTTTATTTTTTGATTTTTTTGTATAATCTTATTTGACTTCGTAATGCCAACACATACTTTTTATCACATCACTCTCCTTTCATCTCCGACGCAGCACCTGCTGAAATACCTGCCACTGTGGAAGAACTTGCCGCAACAGTCACTGAACCGATAAGACTATCAGTCAAAAACGCACGGCAATCTCTTACTTTTGCCTTTTGACCTTCTTTTTTAATTGTTCATAATATTTACCTCCGTAAAATAAATTATTTTTAGAGGGCATTCCAGAATTTTACCCTTCTGCTTTTAAGACAAATAAGAATTCAAAAGGTTCAAAAAATAAAAAAATTTTTTTAAAAATATTTAAAAAATTTTACTGACATAAAACAAACTAAAAACCCGGCTTGGATAATATTCCAAAGCCGAGTTTTCGGTGTTTATATTTAAGTTCTGATAAAAGTTTATCAATCTCCGAAAGCGTTATGTTTTCGTGGTTTTTTGCAAAAAAATCAGTCGTAACCGAGTTTGTATTCTCGGTTACGGCTATATTTTTAATAAAGTTAAACATTATATAAATATTATTTAATATTTTCTGTAAATATCATTCATAAAATTCATATATTTTAACTCGTTCTTAGTTTGATTTTGATTGTATATTGAAATTTCGGAATTTGATTCTAAACTTTCAAGTTGGTTACCAATATTTCCAATGGATTTTGAAATATTGTCTGTATTTGTTACAAGTCGATTTATAGTATTTGTTGCATCTATCATTGTTAGCTGTAGTTCTCTTTGATTTTCTATAACTATATCAAGTTTTTGGATAATTGTATCTGTATTGGTTATTATTTTATTAAGCCTTCTCTCGGTTTCGTATATTTTATAAGCTCCGTCATCACCTGTTTTATCGTTATATTCCAAACATCTGCAAATTCCCTTTCTTAGATAACCATACATTGATGCTATGGCAACTATATTATGTCTATAATCTTGATCTAAGATATTATAGTTGTAAAGTTCTGTTAATTTTTGTTGAGTTTCATCATTCTTTTGCTTTAAAGCGGAAATTTCATGCAATATAAAACTTTTTTGTATTTTTTCCTGATTAACTCTTTTACTGTCTTCTTCTGTTTGAAAATAGTACTCTTGCAGTGCAAAATTATATTCTTTTTTTATTTTTTTGTTGTCACAAACACAACAAATAATTCCTATAATCAAACCTAAAACAATACCAGCAATTATTCCTATAATTGAACCATAGGCTATGGATTTTATTATACAACCAATAAAATACATAAAATTATCAACTTTATGAATTTCTATAAAAAAAATTATAACAGCTGCTAATATAGATATTACAACAATAGTAGCAATGCAAGATGCGATAATATTGCCAACAATATCAGTTTTTGCTTTTTGAGGAACATCAATTTTTTGAGATATGGCGAGAGAAGGTACCGTGTTATTAAGTTCAGTTAATGTTTTTTGCTGAATATATATATTTTTCTCAAGATCAAGAAGTATTTTCATATATTCTTTTAGTTGTTCGTGTGATAAATTTGTATTATTTTGCATTTTTAAATCACCTTATTTTTACTTGTTACTATTATTTAAAACTTGCCCACAGGATTTACAGAAATTAGCCATAAAAAGAAGCAGCTTGATTTGCAGTGTTTATAATTGATGAAATAGCAAATATTATGTAGCAAGTAACAAGAATAACTGCAACAAGACTTATTATTGAGAAAACACGCCCAGCAGTGTGCATACTTCCCGTGTAACCCATCTTTTTTGCACCTACTGACAATACTATTCCGATAATTGAACATATAACAGAAACAATAACGGCAATTATCATTTTGGTGAATGTTGTCTGTGCGTTCACATCATTATAATACGGATTATCAGGATATAATTTATCAGGATTAAATAAAGTCCACAAAGCAAAAATAAATGCTATAAGTGAAGTAAGACCTAATATAATTGAACCGACAGCTTTTCCAAAGCCCGGCGGGTGTAATTGCTGTATAATAATATTGTTTCCAATCTGAGTGTTCGGAACCGTTGTATGGTTTACATAGTTCAAAACAGGTGTACCACATTTTCCGCAAAATTTTTCGCCGTCTTTGACTTCGTTTCCGCATTTCCCGCAAAACATAAAACCACACTCCTGTATTTTATTTTTATCATTATTTTGCACCTATATAGGTGCAAAATAATGATAGCATATTCATAAAATAAAATCAAGCACATTTTCAGATTTTTTATAAATTGTGAGGTAGATTTTATGAATATTGAATATGAAAAGAAGCTTGGTAAGAATATACGGTTTTTAAGAGAAAGTGCTGGCTTTACACAGGAATATCTTTCAGCACAAATGCAGATTAACGGCTGTGATATAACCAGAAGTGCGTTGGCAAAAATTGAAGTAGGGCAAAGGCATATTTACCCTGATGAATTAAAACTTTTAAAGGAATTATTAAATGTAACATACGATGAACTTTTTGTTTGATAAAAAGTATGATATAACATCTTATTATTGCAATTAAAACGGTATTATTTATCAAATGCAGAATTATATAATCCGGTGCCTGATATACTAAAATAACAAAAAAATCAGCTTTGTATTATAAATTAAAACATTATTTTACAATCTTTATATGTGATAATTACATTTGTGTTACTTTGATTGAATTTGAACACGATTTAATGTATAATTCAAATTGCAGAATAATTCGTTAATGTCAGTATATTCAGGGGTGATGCTTTTGAAAAATGATAATGTCAGCAAACTGAATAAAAATCCGATAATAAAATTTCTTGATAATACATCTTATTTCAGATTTGCACTGTTGACAGCCCTTTTTATGACATCATTGTGTGTTACAGAACAGTTTTTCTATTTTGTTCATGCAATTATAATGGTATGGTCTGTATGGCTGTTCGGAAACAAACTTATCAGACAGCGTTATATTCAAAAAATAAGATACCGGAAACTTATGTATTTTTTTCTCGGTGCAGGTTTAATAACAGTACTGCTCCATTCAGAAAAAAACTTTTTAATGAATTTATATATGCTTTACTGGTCAGCGGTGTGTTTTTTTCTTTTTTACGGACTTCACGCTCATCAAAGCAATTTTGAAACAAAAAAGGAAATAAAGCGTATAGCCGGATTTTTTTCGGCTTTATCTACTGTTGTTATGGCGGCAGGGCTTGTACTTCTGGCTGTTTTTCCGAACGGATTCAGCTATGGCGGATATGATTTTTGTGTTCACAACAACCGTTTTGTAGGGATTATTTCAAATGCAAATATTACAGGATTTTATTCGGCTGTTGCAATAATCGGACTGATTATAATATGGAAAATGCAAAAGGCAGAAAATACGCTTAATATACGAAAAAAAGTATTCTATGCTGTCGCTTTTGTAATAAATCTTATTGCACTGTTTTTGTCGGATTCAAATGCCGCTTTACTGTTTTTAATAACATTTATATGTTTTGTTTCATTTTATAAGATTTTCAGGGATTTTAAAGCATTTAATCCTTTAAGTTTTTTGTTAAGGCTTATTGCAACGATTCTTGCGTGCGTTGTTATTTCGTCATTGATGCTGTTTTTACGCACTGCGTCACAAAATGCGATTTCGCTGATGATGACAAACGGTCAGTCGGAAACTAAGATTTCAAGCAGTATAAAAAACAAAAAAAATCCGATAGCAATAGAAGAACCTGAACCTGCCGTCACTTTTGAACACGAAAATAAAAATATCGACAGCGGACGCTTTGTAATATGGAAACAAGCCGTTGAACTTTTTGAGAAATTCCCTGTTATGGGCATAGGTCAGGCAAACATTGTTGACTATGGAAAGGAATATCTCGGCGGACTTAAATACAATTATTTTCACAACGGACTGCTGACGATACTTGTGAGTTTTGGTATTGTAGGCTTTAATATATTTATGGTTCTTGCGATTACCGTTGCAAAGGCACTGTTCAAGGCAATATTCAGATATAAGGATAAATGTACCCGTGACGGTGATATTCTTGTTCTTATTACGGCTTTTTGTGTTGCGTACTGTGTATATTCAATGTTTGAGATAACATTACTTTTGAATATATCCTTTAAAGTCATTATTTTCTGGGAATTTATAGGCTTTGGATTAAGTTATGTTTCAAAATATCAGAATGAACAGCGGCACGAAACATTGAAAGAGAAATCTTTTTCTTCTGTGCAGATACCCGTATGTGACAGTATAAGCAGTAAAACAGCTGTTGCATTCAGTAAAAGATTAAATGACAGAAACAAAAAACACGGCTTTACAAATAAATTATTGCTTTCAAAAACCGAATAGCCATATGTTTGTTGTAAAATGTTGTAAAATAGGATATAATACCTCTATAAGATAAATTGGCTTATGGAGGTATTTTTTTATGAAAGACGGTTTTTTGCGTACTGCCTGTGCAACACCGCAGATTAAAGTTGCGGATTGCAGTTTTAATGCACAGCAAATAATTACAATGGCTGAAACTGCCGTTAATAACGGAGCATCGCTCGTTGTTTTTCCTGAACTTTGCATAACGGGCTACACCTGTTCAGACCTTTTTTTACAAAAAACACTGCTTTTATCCGCTGAAAAAGCACTTGGCGAAATTGCGGAAAAAACCGCAAGTCTTGACGCTTTAATTCTCGTAGGACTGCCTGTAAAAAAAGGTGCGGCACTTTATAACTGTGCGGCTGTACTCTCAAAAGGAAAAATTCTCGGTCTTGTTCCGAAAAGAAACATTCCGAACTATTCCGAATTTTATGAATTAAGGCATTTTACCGCCTGCTGTGAAAAAATCGAAACAACAATATGCGGTCAGAATACGGAAATTAACCCGAATGTTATCTTTGCCTGTCGCACAATGCCTGAATTCAAGCTTGGCATTGAAATCTGTGAAGATGTATGGACACCTGAACCGCCGTCGGGAAAGCTGGCACTCGCAGGTGCAACCGTTATTGCAAACCTGTCGGCAAGCGATGAGGTTATCGGAAAGGCTGATTACCGCCGTATGCTGATTAAATCGCAGTCGGCAAGGCTTATTTCGGCATATCTTTATACAAGTGCCGGAATGGGCGAAAGCACAACGGATATGGTATTTTCAGGACATAATATTATATGTGAAAACGGAAGTATGCTCGCTGAGTCAAAACGCTTTACAACGGGAATTACCTATGCCGATATTGACTTGCAGAAAATGGAAAGCGAAAGACTGCGTTCAAATACTTATGTCGGAAACAATAATCTTCCGTTTGTTGAGTTCGATATTGATATAAAAGAATTAAAACTTAACAGAAAAATCAGCAAAACACCGTTTGTACCTCAAAGCAAAATAAACCTTGATGAACGCTGTGAGGAAATTCTTACAATTCAGGCAACAGGTCTTGCAACAAGACTTAATCATACTCATGCAAAAACAGCCGTAATCGGACTTTCGGGAGGACTTGATTCAACCTTGGCACTGATTGTTGCCGTACACGCCTTTGATATGCTCGGACTTGACAGGAAAAATATTATTGCCGTTACAATGCCGTGTTTTGGTACAACAAAACGCACAAAAAGCAACGCCGAAATTTTAGCCGAAAGCTACGGAGTATCGTTTAAGGATATAGACATCTCGAAAGCCGTAACACAGCATTTTGAGGACATAGGACAGGACATAAACACACTTGATGTCACATTTGAAAACGGACAGGCTCGTGAACGCACACAGGTTCTTATGGATATTGCAAACAAGACAGGCGGATTTGTTATAGGTACAGGCGATTTATCGGAGCTTGCACTCGGCTGGGCAACCTATAACGGCGACCATATGTCAATGTATGCGGTCAATGCGTCAATCCCGAAAACGCTTGTACGCCACCTGACAGCATTTGAGGCAGAACATTCCGAGGGCAAACTTAAAGAGGTTCTCCTTGATATTCTTGCAACCCCTGTAAGCCCCGAACTTTTACCGCCAAAGAAAGACGGAGAAATTTCGCAAAAGACAGAGGATTTAGTAGGTCCTTATGAACTCCACGATTTTTATCTGTATTATTTTGTCCGTTTGGGATTTACACCGAGTAAGATTTTCCGTCTTGCAAAAATTGCGTTTGACGGTGAATATGACGACGCAACCATAGAAAAATGGCTGAAAACATTCATCAGAAGATTTTTTGCACAGCAGTTCAAGCGTTCCTGTCTGCCTGACGGTCCAAAGGTTGGTACGGTTACGCTTTCACCGAGAGGCGACTGGCGTATGCCGAGTGACGCTTCTGCTTATGAATGGCTTGAAGGAGTCTGAAAATATATCGGAGGATTTTACTGTGGAAATTTGGGACGCATACAATGCAAACAGCGAATATGTCGGAGTTGACTTAATAAGAGGACAGGCAATTCCTGACGGTATGTTTCATATAGTAAGTGAAATTCTCGTTGTACACAAGGACGGAAGTTACCTGCTTATGCAAAGAGATTTCAAAAAAGCTAATTTTGGCGGATTTTATGAGGCAACGGCGGGCGGAAGTGCATTAAAAGGCGAAACCCCTTACGATGCGGCTGTTCGTGAGCTTAAAGAGGAAACCGGAATTATCGCAAATAAATTATGTCAAATTTATAAATATACTGATGAAAAAGCTCATACAATTTATTATGGTTTTTTATGTGAAACTGACTGCGATAAAAATACCGTAGTTTTGCAAAAAGGCGAAACAATAGGCTTTTGTTGGCTCAATAAAACCGAATTTCTTAAATATACCGAATCCGATAGGTGCATTAAAAAACAAATCAGCCGTCTTAGCCAATATTTAAATTCAATTATGCTATAAGCTTGTTTTTTTATACTTTACAAGCACATACTGTTGTACTAAAATAAATACAGACTATAAACGCAATATTGCGAAAATACGAAAGGAATAAAAAAATGAACATAAGAGAAGAATCACTTAAAAAACATTATGAATGGCAAGGGAAAATTGAGGTTGTTTCAAGAACACCTATTACAAACTCAGAGGAACTTTCACTCGCCTATACTCCGGGTGTTGCTGAACCTTGTCTTGAAATTCAAAAGGACTATGACAAGTCCTTTAAGCTGACAAGAAGAAGTAATCTTGTTGCGGTAATTACTGACGGAACGGCAGTTCTCGGACTCGGTGACATAGGTCCTGAGGCTGGTATGCCTGTTATGGAGGGCAAATGTGCATTGTTCAAGGAATTTGCTGATGTTGACGCTTTTCCGCTTTGTGTCCGTTCAAAAGATGTTGATGAAATCGTAAGAACTATCTATCTTATATCGGGAAGTTTCGGCGGAATTAACCTTGAAGATATTGCCGCTCCAAGATGCTTTGAAATTGAAAGAAAGCTCAAAGAAATATGCGATATTCCTGTATTCCATGATGACCAGCACGGTACAGCCGTTGTTGTTGCCGCCGCTATGCTTAATGCACTGAAAGTTGTTAAAAAGAATATTGAGGACATTAAGGTTGTTATTAACGGTGCAGGCTCGGCAGGTATTGCAATCGGTAAGCATATGCTGAAAATGGGCGTTAAAAATCTTACTATGGTTGACCGTTGCGGAATTATTTGCGAGGGTATGGACGGACTTAATTCTGAACAGGAATATATGGCAACCGTGACAAACAGGGAACACAAGACAGGTGTTCTTGCTGACGCTATGGTTGGTGCAGATGTATTTGTCGGAGTTTCAGCACCTAATATCGTAAGCGAAGAAATGGTTAAGTCAATGAACAGCGGTGCAATCGTATTTTCTATGGCTAACCCGACGCCTGAAATTATGCCTGACGCCGCAAAACACGCCGGTGCAGCTATTGTCGGTACAGGACGCTCGGATTTCCCGAATCAGATAAACAATGTTCTTGCTTTTCCGGGAATTTTCAGAGGTGCTCTGGACTGCCGTGCAAAAGAAATTAACGAAGAAATGAAAGCCGCCGCATCTTATGCTATTGCGTCGCTTGTTTCAGACGAGGAACTGTCGGAGGAATATATACTCCCGAAAGCATTTGACAAGAGAATAGGCAAAACAGTTGCACAGGCTGTTATGGACGCAGCAAGAAAAACAGGCGTAGCAAGAATCTGACTTAAAAACCGACATTAACCGTTTGACAAAACATCAGAATTATATTATAATTCACAGTAGAATAAATTTAATTTTATGAGTGAGATAAACAGCTGCGGATATAAGCCGAAAGGCTGTACCCGAGGAAAGTCCGGGCTCCACAGGGCAAGAATAACGGCTAACGGCCGCCGGGGGCGACCCCAGGGAGAGTGCAACAGAGATATACCGCCTGTACTTTTGTACAGGTAAGGGTGGAAAGGCGAGGTAAGAGCTCACCGGCACACAGGAGACTGTGTGGCCCTGTAAACCCTATTCGGAGCAACACCGCACAGGAACTTAACATCGGCCCGATGGTTCCGACAAGGTGGCATTGAGCAGTATCGGTAACGGTCTGCCAAGATAGATGGCTGTTCACGACAGAACCCGGCTTATCGTTTCACTCATATTTTTAAAAATTAAGTCACTGCAATATGAACTTATTGTAGTGACTTTTTGTATTATAAAATTTCATTTGACCGGATATATATGTTATGATAGAATTAAAAGTGTCAACTCGGAAATATGCGTATATATGGAGAATATGTACTATGAATAATAATGTTTCAACTGCCACCATAAGAAATTGGAATAAACTTAATACAAATATAGAAAACAGATTAACAACAAGGGCAAATAAATGTATGTCTAAAAAAAGATTTGTTCCTGTTGAGTATTTTTCTGATAAAAGTAATGTTAAAATAATTCAAGATGCCATAGAAGTTTTGTCAAAATATGAAGTTGGAGATATAGTATATTCAATCGCTGTATATCTTTTAGCAAAAAAGAATATCCTGAATAAAACACATGTTGAAAAAGTCCTCTCAGACTATTCATTTAATTTTATACCTCAAATTAATGAAACAAAATGGCCTGATAATGAAAGAGATTTGCTTGGAGTTGTATATCAAAGTCTTCAATCTGAGGGAAGTAAAAACAAAAAAGGCTCATACTATACACCTGAAATAGTAGCACGCAATATGGTCAAAGATATTGATTTTTCAAAAGGTCAGAAATTTTTAGACCCTTGTTGTGGTAGTGGTGCGTTTTTACTTATGCTGGATAATGCTTTACCGGAACAGATATTTGGAATAGACAATGACCCGATAGCAGTTTTTATTTCAAAAATTAATCTGTTGCTTAAATATTCAGAATCAGAATTTATCCCTAATATAGAATGTTTTGACTATCTGGAAAAACAAAATCTTTTTAATCTTAACAGTAAAATATATTACGAACAATTTGATTATATAATTACAAATCCTCCGTGGGGAGCTGTTTCCTGTGAAAATAATGATATTCAACAAATAACATCAAAAGAATCATTTTCTTGCTTTTTTGTGAAATCATTTTATCAACTAAAAAAACATGGGATAATCAGATTTTTGTTTCCGGAATCGGTATTAAATGTAAAAACTCATAAAGATTTGAGAAACTTTATGTTGAATAATTGTTGTATTGATTCATTAACTGTATATGATGATAAGTTTACAGGCGTAACAACAAAGTATATTGATATTTCGTGTTCAAAAAACGAACAGTTACAAAAAAAGGCAAAACTTTATATAAACGGACAAGTAAATGAAATTGTTACAAGTGATTTTTATAAAACAGAAAATCTTGTATTTAATTTTCTTAATAATGAAGATATGAAAATAGTGCAGCAAGTAAAAGATATGGGAAAATATAATCTTTCAAACAGTACTTGGGCATTGGGGATTGTAACCGGAGATAACAAAAAAAAATTATTTTCTGATTTCAAAAGCGGATTTGAAGCCATTTATACCGGTAAAGAAATAATGCCGTATTTGTTGAAAGAGGCAAAAAAATATATATTATATGACAGAAGTCAGTTACAGCAGGTTGCTAAGGAAGAATATTACCGTGCAGAAGAAAAGCTTGTGTATAAGTTCATTTCAAATAAGCTTACTTTTGCATACGACAATAAAAAAAGATTGTTTTTAAACAGTGCAAATATACTTATTCCGAATATACCCGGAATGAGTATTAAAACGGTTATGGCGTTTTTAAATTCTGAACTGTATCAGTTTTTATATATTAAGATGTTTGGAGAGGTGAAAATATTAAAAGGTAATCTGATGGAGATGCCTTTTCCTGAAATATCTCCTGAACAGGATTTTATTATTTCTGACATTGTTGACGATGTATTATCGGGTAAAAACAGGATAAATGATTTACAGCAACAGATTTATTATATTTTTAATATCAAAGAGAAAGAAGTAGAACATATAAGGAGAATTTTGTATGGAACAGCTGATAAGAACATTAAAGACCCAAATCAATGAGATGAGAAAAAAGACAGGAGATAAGTATAATCTTAGTGATGAATTTTTAGACGATTTATATTCCGTTTATCCTTTCAATAAGTTTGAATATGTTATTAGCCATCTTATTGCAAATGGTATCATTACCTTAGAACAATATCTTGATATACGCGATTCATATTTGGAACGCAATAAATATCTTTATGTTTTTGAAATTACTGCACCCAGAACCTTTGGAGAAACTTGGGCTCAAAGACATCTCAATGAAGTTGTTCCGGAATTACAACGCCCATCAAAAACTTACGATCCTGATTATTCAGGACAATATGATTTTTGGTATAAAGGTATAAGAATAGAGGTAAAGGCTTCCCGTGCAGTGAAAAGAAAAAGCGGTGATTCATTGATTATGAAAGCATTATCAAGCGATTCAAAATATGGTTTCGATATGAATTTTCAGCAAATCAAGCCTGCTTGCTGTGATGTATTTGTGTGGATTGCAGTGTGGAGAGATAAAATTCGGTATTGGGTTCTTTCCAATGATGAGGTTGCAAATAATAAATACTATTCAGCAAATCAGCACAGAGGCAATGTTGGAGAGGGTCAGCTTTGGTTAACAGAAAAAAATATTTGTGAGTTTGACGAATATGAAGTGGGAGTAAGGTCTATACTTGATAAAATAATTGAAAAAGCGTCAAAAAATAAATGAAAAGTATAACTAAAAACCGTGTGCATAGAAATCCTATACACACGGTTAATTTAATGTTGATTTTTATTATCAGTTTTCGTTTATTACTTCACGGTAGAGGTTGATATACTCTGTTGCGGAGCGAGCCCAACTGTTGTCGCAGTTCATGGCACGCTTTATGAGAACCTCCCAGCCGTCATGCTGCCAGTAGCCTGCAATAGCACGGCGAACAGCACCGAGCATATCCATAGCGTCGTAGTTTTTGAATGTAAAGCCGTTGCCTTCGCCTGTACCGCTGTCCTGAATGGAGTCACGCAGACCACCTACTTCACGGACAATCGGAATTGTGCCGTAGCGGAGTGCAATCATCTGTGAAAGTCCGCAAGGCTCTGATTTTGACGGCATGAGGAACATATCAGCACCGGCATAAATCTTTCTTGACAGCTCAGGAACAAAGCCGTGACAAGAACAAAGTCTGCCAGGATATTTGTCCTGCATTGAACGGAAGAAACTCTCGTACTCCCAGTCGCCTGAACCGAGAATTACAAACTGAACATATTCCTCACGCATAAGCTGGTCAAGTGCCTGTTTAACAAGGTCAAGACCCTTGTGTGCAACAAGTCGTGTAACCATTGCAATAACAGGAACTTCTGCATTTTGTTCAAGTCCAAGACGCTCCTGCAATTTTCTCTTGTTTTCGGCTTTTCCGGCAAGATTGTTGACATCGTATGTTGCATAAATCTCCTGGTCGTTTGCAGGATTATATGATGTGGTGTCAATACCGTTGAGAATACCTCTTATCTTCCATGCACGAGCGTTGAGAATTGAGTCAAGTCCGTGTGAGAACCACGGATCACGGATTTCCCACGAATAACTCGGGCTTACTGTTGTGACACGGTTTGCGGTTTCGATAGCACCCTTCATATAGTTGATACAGCCGTCACAGTCGAGAATTGAACGACCCTGAGGCGGTATTCCGAGAACCTCATCATAAAGTTCGGGACCGTATTTGCCCTGATACTGTATGTTATGGATTGTAAATACTGTTTTGATACCCTTATACCAGTCGTTCTGAGAATAGAACAGATTGTAATATGTAGGTACAAGAGCTGTCTGCCAGTCGTTGCAGTGAATTACATTCGGCTTGAAGTCGATGTAGGGGAGCATTTCAAGTGCAGCTCTTGAAAAGAATGCAAAACGCTCTGCGTCGTCATAGTGACCATACATTCCCTGACGCTTGAAGTAATACTGATTGTCGAGGAAGTAGTAAATTACTCCGTTATATCTGAGTTCAAAAATTCCGCAGTATTGTCTTCTCCATGAAACAGGAACAGAAAAACTTGTGATAAAACGCATCTGGTCTTTGTATTTCTGCGGTATTTCGTCATAAAAAGGCATTACTATACGGCAGCCGATAAGACGCTGACGCAAAGCGTGGGGGAGAGAACCGGAAACCTCTGCCAGTCCGCCTGACGCTGCAAAAGGCTGAGCCTCACTTGTTACATACAAAACCTTCATATTTATATATGCACCTCCGAGTATTTTTGAATTTTTGTAAAGAATTTATTAAACAGTGCTTTCCTTGCTGATATATACCGGATATGAAAGGAAGCCCATAAGAGTTCTTTCGTCCTTGATGACAACATCTTTATCAACAATTACATAGTTAAGGTTGGAGTCAGCACCGATTTTTGTGTCCTGCATAATTACGCAGTTAGAAACCTTTGTACCCTTGCCGATATGAACGCCCTTGAACAGAACGCAGTTTTCAACTTCACCCTCAATATTACAGCCGTTTGCGATAAGTGAGTTTGTAACCTTTGAGCCAAGACCGTATTTTGTCGGCATATCATCTCTGACTTTGGTATAAATAGGACGGTCGCTGTTGAACAGGTCTTTTCTTACATCGGCATTCATAAGTGCCATATTTGCGTTGAAATAGTCACTCATTGATGTTATGCACGGTGAGAAACCGTCAAATTCATATCCATAGATATTAAGGTTCTTGTATTCAGCCTGAATAATATCACGCTTGAAATTAAGTGTGTTTTTGCTTATGCAGTTATTTACAAGTTCTATAAGAAGTTCTCGTTTGATGAGCATAATATTCATATAAAAGCTGTAACTGCCTGTAAGTGACGGGTTGATAAGCACATCAATTACTCTGCCCTTTGAGTCGAATGAAAGAACAGCAGGGTCGTGAAGTTTTGCAGGAATTGTATCACGCTTATATACAAGTGTGATGTCTGCGTTGTTTTCGAGGTGCTTACTGCATATTTTCTGATAGTCTATATTGCATATCGTATCACAGTCGGAAATTGCAACATATTCCTCAGTTGAATTTTTGAGGAACGGCATAATTGAGTTAAGAGTTGTGACACGGTTGGAATATTCGGAAGTATTTGAGAACGGCGGAAGTATGAAAAGTCCGTCACGCTTTCTTGAAAGGTCCCACGCTTTACCTGTTCCGAGATGGTCGATAAGGGACTGATAGTTGCTTTTGGTGAGAACGCCGATTTTGTTGATACCGGAGTTTACCATATTTGAAAGCGGAAAGTCGATAAGACGGTATCTGCCGCCGAACGGAACAGAACCCATTGTTCGTCTGTCGGTGAGTTCATTGATAAGATCTTCGTGAAGATTTGAGAAGATAATACCCATTATATTATTTCCACGCATAATTATTTTACCTCCTCAACATCTTTTGAAATCATAGCTTTTGGCGGAACAACAGCATTAGCACCAATCTTTACATTATCGCCTATTACTGCAATACCCCACTGGTCTTTGTCCTCAATATCCTCAGGACGAGCACCGACAACGGCATTTTTGCCTATTACGGTGTTTTCGGATACGATAGCATACTGTACAACGGCACCTTCTTCAATTACTGCACCCGGCATAATGATTGAATCCTGTATAACCGCATTATGTGCAACGGTGACATTCGAGAAAAGAACCGAGAAATCAATTTTACCGCTTATGTCACAGCCGTCAGCGATAAGGGAATTCTGTACGCTTGCCGTTGCTGAGATATAGTGCGGCGGAACAACAGGATTGCGTGAATAAATTTTCCACGATTCATCGCTGAGGTCAAGGGTTGTGTTCGGGTCAAGAAGATCCATATTTGACTCCCACAGGCTGTCGATTGTTCCTACATCTTTCCAGTAGCCCTCGAAAGGATAAGCGAACATTCTCTGACCGTCAGAGAGCATTTTCGGAAGAACATCTTTACCGAAATCGTGTGATGATTCGGTGTTTTCTTCATCTTCAACAAGATATTTTCTGAGTTTGTCCCAGCTGAAAACATAAATACCCATTGAGGCATTAGTGCTTTTCGGAACTTTTGGTTTTTCATCAAATTCGTAGATTGAACCGTCAGGATTCGTGTTGAGAATACCGAATCTTGATGCCTCTGCAAGCGGAACATCAATTACTGCAATAGTACAGTCAGCATTGTTTGCCTTGTGGAAAGCAATCATCTTTGAATAGTCCATCTTGTAGATATGGTCGCCTGAAAGTATAACGACATATTCAGGATTATATCTGTCTATGTAGGTGATGTTCTGATAGATAGCGTTTGCTGTGCCTGAATACCAGTCGGCACCCTTTACCTGCTGATAAGGTGACAGTACACGGACGCCGCTGTTCATACTGTCAAGGTCCCACGGCTGACCGCTGCCTATGTATTCATTAAGAACAAGAGGCTGATACTGTGTAAGAACACCGACTGCCTCAATGCCTGAGTTTACACAGTTTGAAAGCGGAAAGTCAATAATACGGTATTTGCCGCCGTAAGGAACGGCAGGTTTTGCGAGTTTCTGAGTAAGTACCCCAAGTCTGCTGCCCTGACCTCCGGCGAGTATCATAGCAACAACTTCCTGTTTTGGATACATTGTAATTCCCCCTTTTATAACAATGATTTATATACAATTTAATTATTTGGATTTTTTAGTTTTTTTGGTGTCAGCCTTAGTTTCTTCCTTTGCGGGAGTTTCAGCTTTCTTTGTTTCAGCCTTAGTTTCTTCCTTTGCGGGAGTTTCGGCTTTCTTTGTTTCAGTCTTGGTTTCTGCTTTTACAGGAGTTTCGGCTTTCTTTGTGTCAGCCTTAGTTTCTGCTTTTGCAGGAGTTTCGGCTTTATTTGTGTCAGCCTTGGTTTCTGCTTTTACAGGAGTTTCGGCTTTCTTTGTGTCAGCCTTGGTTTCTGCTTTTGCAGTGGTTTCGGCTTTCTTTGTGTCAGCCTTAGTTTCTGCTTTTGCAGTGGTTTCGGCTTTCTTTGTGTCAGCCTTGGCTGATGCTTTTTTGGTTTTAGCCTTAGTTTCAGTCTTTTCCGCAGAGTCAGCCTTTTTAGTTTTTGTTGATTTTTTGGTTTCTGACTTTACGGTCTTTTTGGCTTTTGTGGTCTTTTTCTTTGTTGCTGTTTCTGTTGAAGTGCCGTCTTTAAGAGCTTTTTTAACTCTTTTAGCTTTTTTGCGTACACATCTGAGATACAATACAGACATAGGCGGAAGTGTAATGCAAATCGACTGCTCAAATCCGTGAAGAGCCAAATCGTCCGTTGCGGAAATTGAATTACCGTTTGTAATTCCGGAACCGCCGAAGTCTTTGTTGTCCGTGTTGAATACCTCGGCATATACGCCGTAAACAGGCACGCCTATGCGGTAATTTTCACGCAGAACAGGCTGGAAATTGCAGACAACAATAAGCTCGTTGCCGCTTTTGTCCATTCTTCTGAAACTGATAACACTCTGAGTGTAGTCGTCATTTGAAATCCACGAGAAGCCGTCCCATGAATAATCAATTTCCCAGAGGGCAGGTGTTTCAAGATAGAATTTATTGATTGACTGATAAAAATATTTCAAATCCCTGTGTGCAGGATATTGAAGCAAGAGCCAGTCAAGTTCGGAAGCATAGTCCCATTCTTTGAACTGTCCGAGTTCCGTACCCATAAATGTGAGTTTCTTGCCCGGGTGAGCCATCATATATGCGATAAATGCTCTGTCGCCGGCGAATTTCTGTTCGTAAGAACCCGGCATTTTGTTGATGAGTGAGGCTTTTCCGTGAACTACTTCATCGTGAGAGATAGGAAGAATGAAGTTTTCGGAGAAAGCATAGAAGAATGAGAAGGTAAGATTGTCGTGATTGAAAGGACGGTAGAGAGGGTCAAGTGAAATATAGTGGAGCATATCGTTCATCCAGCCCATATTCCATTTGTAGTTAAAGCCCAGACCGCCTGAATATGTAGGGCGTGAAACCATTGGCCACGATGTTGATTCCTCAGCTATCATAAGGCAACCCGGAAAATACTTGAAAGCTGCCTCGTTGAGTTTTTGGAGGAATGCAACGGCTTCAAGGTTTTCTTTTCCGCCGAATTTGTTCGGAACCCATTCTCCGTCACGGCGGCTGTAATCAAGATAAAGCATTGATGCAACGGCGTCAACTCTTATGCCGTCAACATGATAATAGTCCATCCAGTATATTGCACTTGAAATAAGGAAGCTTACAACTTCGTTTCTGCCATAGTCGAACACCAGTGTACCCCAGTCTTTGTGTTCGCCTTTGCGTGGGTCGGAATATTCATAGCACGGTGTGCCGTCAAATTTTGCAAGACCGTGACCGTCACGAGGAAAATGTGCAGGTACCCAGTCAAGAATTACATAGATTCCTGCCTGATGACATTTGTCAACGAACTCCATAAAGTCAAACGGACTTCCGTATCGTGAAGTTACAGCATAATAACCCGTTACCTGATAACCCCATGATGCGTCAAAGGGATATTCGGTAAGCGGCATAAGTTCTATGTGGGTATATCCCATTTCTTTTACATAAGGGATAAGTTCGTCGGCAAGTTTGTTATAAGAAAAACAGTTTCCGTCCTTGTATTTTCTCCACGAACCTGCGTGAACCTCATAAATATTCATCGGCTGGCTGTATGACTCAACATTTGCCTTGTTTTTTTGCCATTCTTCATCATGCCATTCATAGCCGTCAATGTCAAAGAATACAGAAGCATTGTTGGGACGGGTTTCATAGTGATAAGCATAGGGGTCAGATTTCAGTATGCAAACATCGTCAAAGGTTTCAATGCTATATTTATATATTGAAAACGGTTCAACAATGTTAGGGATAAAACATTCCCAAACTCCGCCGTCAGAAAGTTTGTGCATTTTGTGCATGGAACGGTTCCAGTTGTTGAATGTGCCGACAACTGAAATGGTTTTTGCATTCGGGGCCCATGTGCGAAAAACTACGCCGTCAACGCCGTCAACGGTCATTTTGTGGGCACCGAGGTATTTGTAAGCGTGATAATTTTCTCCGCTGTGAAAAAGTTCGAGTGCTGTGCGTTCGTTATTTTCAGCGGTCTCTACCTGCATATATAAACAACTCCTTTATACTAAACTTCTATTTAATTATATAATAGCTTAATTTTGGATAAATTTCAAGTACTTATTGCGTTCTTTTTATGAAAATTTGTTAAAAAATTGCCGTCTGACAGCATATAAGAGTTACTTGATACTTAATAACTTACCTCAACTGGAAATCTATGGTAACATATTCAACCTGTCGAAAAAGCATGAAGTATAATTTTATAAAATAAAAAGTTTATTTATTAAATATAACATAAACAAGCAAATTTTTCGCTGGTATTTTTTTACACCAAGCGGTACTTTTATATTCTTATTTCAAATCTGCGGATAAGAATTACAGCACAGGCGATTTTTCAAAAACTTGTACACGGAAAACAAAAACGCCCTGCCGGAATAAATCCGACAGAGCGAAATTTTCAGATAAATATTATTTTACTGTGCTTTATAAAGCTGGTTTAATCAGCCGAGTTCAGCAAAGTATTTGATTGTTCTAACCATCTGGCTTGTGTAGCTGTTCTCGTTGTCGTACCAAGAAACAACCTGAACCTCATAAAGATCGTCAGCAATCTTGCTAACCATTGTCTGAGTAGCGTCAAAGAGTGAGCCGTATCTCATACCGATAACATCAGAAGAAACGATCTGTTCTTCGTTGTAACCGAATGATTCAGAAGCAGCAGCCTTCATAGCAGCATTGATGCCTTCCTTTGTTACATCAGCACCCTTAACAACAGCTGTAAGGATTGTTGTTGAACCTGTTGGTACAGGAACACGCTGTGCAGAACCGATGAGCTTGCCGTTGAGTTCAGGAATTACAAGACCGATAGCCTTAGCAGCACCTGTTGAGTTAGGTACGATGTTAGCAGCACCTGCTCTTGCTCTTCTGAGGTCACCTTTACGGTGAGGACCGTCGAGGATCATCTGGTCGCCTGTGTAAGCGTGGATTGTTGACATGATACCGCTCTGGATAGGAGCGTAGTCGTTAAGAGCCTTAGCCATAGGAGCAAGGCAGTTTGTTGTACAAGAAGCAGCAGAAATAATCTTGTCGTCAGGTGTGAGTGACTTTTCGTTTACGCTGAAAACGATTGTAGGAAGGTCGTTGCCTGCCGGAGCAGAAATAACAACTTTCTTTGCACCTGCGTCGATGTGAGCCTGTGATTTAGCCTTTGATGTATAGAAACCTGTACATTCGAGAACAACATCTACGCCGATTTCGCCCCAAGGAAGATCCTTAGCGTCTTTTTCAGCATAGATTTTCAGAACTTTACCGTCAACTGTGAGTGTGCCAGCTTCGTCATCAGCTGATACTGTGTGAAGGTTTTCACCGATTATGCCACAGTAACCGCCCTGAGCTGTATCGTATTTAAGAAGATTAGCGAGCATTGAAGGCTTTGTAAGGTCGTTGATAGCAACAACTTCATAACCTTCTGCACCAAACATTTGTCTGAATGCAAGACGACCAATACGGCCGAAACCATTAATAGCAACTTTAACTGACATTGGAATTACCTCCTAATAAATTTACTGTTCTTATTTTATAGCATTTTCAATCAAATTACAAGTGCTTGTATAAATTTTAACGGAATTTTTTTAAAATATTTTTCGGAAAAATTTGATTTTAGCACAATAATGTTCCAGATTGTAATAAAAATGCACACAACAATATCATTTACAGAAAATAATAATATTATACAGAAAAAATTGCCGCAGCTTTTTGAACTGCGGCAATAAAATCTTTTGATTATTTCTGACTGATTATGAATTATTTGTTATTTGAACTCATTTCGTCAAGCATTTTGAAAATTTCATCGTATGCACTGTCCGTGCATGAATTGCTTTGAACTGTCGCTGAGTTATCGGGGATTGTTTTTTCGGTTTTAACGGGTTCAGCAACTGTTGTTTCAGGTTTAATTTCCTTAACGGGTTCAGCAACTGTTGTTTCAGGTTTAATTTCCTTAACGGATTCAGCGGCTGTTGTTTCGGGTTTAATTTCCTTAACGGGTTCAGCGACTGTTGTTTCAGGTTTAATTTCCTTAACGGGTTCAGCGGCTGTTGTTTCGGGGTTAATTTCCTTAACAGGTTCAGCGGCTGTTGTTTCGGGTTTAATTTCCTTAACGGGTTCAGCGACTGTTGTTTCGGGTTTAACTTCCTTAACGGGTTCAGTGGCTGTTGTTTCGGGGTTAATTTCCTTAACAGACTCAGCGACTGTTGTTTTAATTTCATCAGTCGGTTCGTCAACGGTTATTCTGGAAGAAGATTTACTTACAGAGTTTGTTTCGGCTTTTAATTCCGGATTATCAACATTAACGGTTGTATCGGAAAGATTTTTTTTGACGCTTTTTATGATGTCTTTCATAAGGCATACAGCATATCCGCAGAGTGCAAGATCTCCGATACAGCTTATAATTCTTGTAATCGTAGGCTCAACAATATATGTGTCAACATTAGAAACAGTCTGTGGCATTACCATTTTGATTATAATGTCGATTGTTACGACCAATGCACCCATTAAGAACGGCATACCATAAACAATGGTTTTTCTGACTGCGGTTGATACATTGATTTGTGCAAAGAACATTGACTGATAGAAAAGGAACATCAGCAGCAGTGCAACAAAGATAATATCGAACATTTCCGTTGCATGAACCGATACCTTTGAGTAATCGACAAAAAGGGCAATAAACCTTGCACAGCACCACAGCGGAACGGCAAGCGTCAGTACGGGCATTTTTGTCATACTGTTATGACCTGTAAACGAGATACAGGATTCAAACAGCAATACTGCACCGCCGAAAAGCGTAAGAATACATACTGTTGCGTCGCCGGCAAGAGATGACGAGTTGCCGAGATTAAGCATTGAGATAACTCCTCCGCCGATAAGCGACACTGAGGCAATAAATCCGAAAATTCCGCATAAAGTATCTTTGACGGGAGCTGCCGTAAAAGTCTTTTTTCTGTCTGCAATACTTAATACAAATCCCAGAATAAGCAAAAGTGCAAGAGAAATTATAAATATAAAGTTGCAGGCAGTCGAATTGAGGAAAAATCCGTCGCCGTTTACATTGAACAGGGTATCACAGATTTTTGCCGTACCGCCTATGAGTGTAAGAATAACCATAGGCAGCCATAAAAATTTTAATTTCATTGACCAAAACACTCCTTTGTGCATTTACAGAGCGGACACAAAGGATTGCAGCCTTATGCGTTTCGTTCTGAAATAGGTATATATTTTTTACTGCGTACCATTGAACGATATGCAGGACGGATAATTCTTCCGCCATATGTAACCTCTTCAATTCTGTGTGCACACCAGCCGGCAATTCTCGAAACGGCAAACAGCGGTGTGAACAGATCGCTTGGGATACCAAGCATATCATACACAAAGCCGGAGTAAAAGTCAACATTTGCACAGATAACTTTTGAATTTCCTTTAACCTTTTCAAACACAGACGGGGTGAGCTTTTCGACGGTTTTATAGAGGTTGAATTCGGGTATCATATTTTTTTCTTCGGCAATTTTTCCGGCAACTCTTTTGAGTATTACGGCACGAGGGTCGGAAAGCGTATATATTGCGTGACCAAAGCCGTAGATAAGTCCCGAACCGTCGCCGTGTTCTTTTCTTATGATTCCTGCGAGATAATCTGCGATTTCGTCCTCGTCTGTCCAGTCCTTAACGCCTGCTTTGAGGTCTTCCATCATTGAACGAACCCTGAGGTTTGCACCGCCGTGTCGTGGACCTTTAAGAGAGCCTATTGCCGCAGCTATTGCGGAATATGTGTCCGTGCCTGAGGACGACAGCACACGGGTTGAAAATGTTGAGTTATTACCACCGCCGTGTTCAGCGTGAAGTATCATACAAAGGTCGAGCAGCTTTGCCTCGGAGTCGGTGAATTTCATATCGGGACGCAACGCACGGAGTATTGACTCACTTGTTGACAGCGAAAGGTCAACAGGGTGAAAAAACATACTCTGTTTGTCAAATGCACGGCGTTTTACCTGATATGCATAAGTCATAATTGTGGGCAGTGACGCAATAAGCTGTATTGACTGACGCATAATATTTCCGAGTGATGTATCGTCGGGATTAGGGTCAAATGAATAAAGCACAAGTACCGAGCGAGCAAGTTTATTCATAATATCCCTTGACGGAAATTTGAGAATCATATCTTCGGCAAAGTTTTCGGGAAGTTCACGCATATGTCCGAGAGTTTGTTTGAAATGTTCAAGATGTTCCTTTGTGGGCAGACTGCCGAAGAGCAAAAGCCATGCTGTTTCTTCAAAGCCGAAACGGTTTTCTTTGACGCAAGCGTCAACTATATCGTTGACATTTATTCCACGATAGGTGAGTTTTCCTTCATCGGGAATTCGTTCACCGTCAGCTACCAGAAAACCGTGAACATTACATATATTTGTAAGTCCTGCCATAACGCCTGTACCGTCAGGGTTACGCAGACCACGCTTTACGCCGTATGTAAGATAATCCTGACTGTTAAATCCGTTGTGCTGACGATATTCGTCACAAAGCTCGGCAAGGGTATTGTTGAGAGTTACTGCATCAAGTGTCATATTAAATTCCTCGTTTCCGCATATAATTCTGTTAATAATATTATTTTATCTTTTTTTGTATTCTATGTCAAGGAAAGTGGATTGTGTTGTAAAAATTCATAGGATTGACCTAAATTTATGCAACAAGGATATTCATAAATAGTCATTTTTGAATTTATTATCAGTAAAAGTTGCATTTTGCATATTTATATACGGGTAAATACAGGCTGATTGTGTTGCGAAGTGCAATTTATTGAATTTTAAAATTCATTTATATTTTTACACATTATCACAAGAATTATGAATATTTATACATTCAAGGGAGGATTATAATGAAAAAAAGAATAATTATATCACTTATTTGTCTGAGTACAATGGCTGTTCTGCCGTTTGTGGCAGTAAGAAACACTGACAGTGCCGTAAAGCCGCAGAATGACAGTTCAAAAAGTGATGTTTCCGTAACCTCATATCAACAAAGCAAAGATAATTCTGAAAAAGAACAAAGCAGTGAAAATCCGACAAAGACAGTTGACGAGGAAAATTGTTTTAAAATTCTTGATGAAGATACGGGAGAAATAATCACAGTTGACGACAGGACTTTTTGCTATGGTGCCGTTGCCGCCGAGATGATTCCGTCGTTTGAACAGGAGGCGTTAAAAGCTCAGTGTGTAGCCTGTTATACGCATTTTTGCCGTCTGAGAAATATTCAGCGTTCAGAACCCGACAGCAGTCTTAAAGGTGCTGACTTTTCGGCAAAGCTGTCCGAAAATCAATACTATATGTCGGACAGTGCGATGAAAAAATCGTGGGGAAATTTGTATGACGAAAGTCTGAAAAATATAAAAACAGCCGTTGATGATGTGTTCGGCGAAGTGCTGACTGACAGTGACGGAAATCTTATTATTGCCGCTTATCATGCAGTTTCAGGTGGTGCAACGGAGAATTGCGTTGATGTTTTTGGTCAGGAGGTTTCTTATCTTCAAGCCGTTGCAAGTCCGGGCGATTTTTCTGCACCGGGTTATTTGTCGGAAATTACTGTTGACGAAAAAGACTTCAAAAACAAAATTCTTGCCGAAAATAAAAATGCGGATTTGTCGGCAAGTCCTGACAAATGGATAGGCAAAAGCGAAAAGACAAATTCGGGAACAGTAAAAAACATAAAAATCGGCGGAGAGAATTTCAGCGGTGCAAAAATCCGTGAATTGTTCGGTTTGAGAAGTGCAAATTTTGATGTTTCATATAAAGACAGCAGTTTTGAATTTACTGTTCGTGGCTACGGTCACGGAGTAGGAATGAGCCAGTACGGTGCTGAATATATGGCACAGCAGGGAGCAGACTACAAGGAAATTCTGTTGTGGTACTATCAGGGAGCAAAACTTAAAAAATTGAAAGTTGAAAATTGAAAATGGAAAATTACTGATGAAATCAATAATTATGAATTATGAATTATGCATTATGAATTATTATAATTGTCACTTTGACATTTGTTTGCATAATATAAAGGTGTGGGGGTGAGAAGATGGATACAAGGGAGCTTTTTGCACGACTGTTGGAATGTGAGGCAGGCGGCGAGGGCGAGGAGGGTATGAAAGCAGTTGCGACGGTTGTGGTAAACAGGGCAACTGTGCCTTACGGTGAATTTGCACGGATAAGCAACGGTGGAAATATCCGCAATATTATCGAACAGATGGGGCAATTTACCTGTCTGAAAACAAGTGTCGGCGGTCAGTACAATCCGCAGAATGTCTATGACCTTTATGCAACGGAAGAAAGTTTCAGGGTTGCCGACTGGGCTTTGGAGGGTAATGTGCTGAGCGAAGTCGGCAACAGTCTTTTCTTTTTTAACCCTTACAGCAGCGAGTGTCCGCAGTTTTTTCCTGCCGGCGGCATTGGAAAATTCATTACACGGGTAGGAGATCACTGCTTTTATATACCTACACAGAAATACAGACAAACATAGGAGTGACTATTGTGAACGGCAGCATAAACAATAACCGAATAGATCTTGCACGGATTTACGGTCTTAACCGCAGTGATAATGCAAATTCACGCAGTAAATCAATGAATGTTCAGCCTCCGTCACTTGAACAGATTGCGACAAGCAACGGCTTTGCACTGAACAACAGAGAAAATATGGAAAATACCGAAAATGCCGTAAATGAAATGAACAATATCAACACAATAAACAATGAACAGAATCCTATGGAAAGCGAAAATATGAATATGCCTGAAACAAGTACGGAAAATAATCCTGTGTCTGAAAACCAGATTGACCTTGAAACATGTGCGAGAGGACGATGCAGATTTGCACCAAGTTCTGTTGAGCCGTTTGAAAATACGGGTGCAGACGGCGAAACCAATTTTTGTCCGTCGTGCAGAAACGATTTTACGCCGATAGCGGAATATAATCAGCCTTACCCGATAAACGCAAGCAATATACAGTATCTTAACGGCTTTATTCGCTCACAGGTGGGCAGACGGGTACATGTTGAATTTCTTATCGGTACAAATAATATAGTCGAAAAAGACGGCTATCTTGTTGCTGTCGGGGCAAATTTTATACTTCTCAATCCCCTTGATACAACGGATATTCTTGCATGCGATTTTTATAATATAAAATTTATGAAGTTCTATTATTAAGGGTGATTTTTCCCGAAAATCGCCCTGAACATAAACAAATCATTAACAATATATTAACATTTTATTAAATTCGACCTTTGATGGTCGAATTTTTTTGCATTTCAGCTGATTGTTGAAAGGAGGTTTAAATAATGCAGAAAAAATTGCATAGTCTGACTTCAAGAGAAAAGGAATTTTGCAGATTTTATGCAAGCAGTGGTTGTATCAGGGAATCAGCGGCTTATGCCGGTTACGGTCAGCCCGAAAAAAGCGGACTCGCACTTCTTCAAAGAAAAGAAATCAATGATGAAATCGAAAGGCTTTTCAAAGAGAAAAAACAAAATCTCAGACAGCTTGCAAGTCTTGGATATGAACGCCTTGCATTCGGAAATGTTTCCGACGCAATAAAGCTGATGTTTTCGGAAAATCCGCTCGGAGAAAATCTCGATAAATACGATTTGTTCAATGTTGCGGAAATCAAACGCCCTAAGGACAACGCTATGGAAATCAAATTCTTCGACAGAATCAAGGCACTTGAAAAGCTCGAAAATTCCGAAAACGGTACTCAGAGTACAGGCTCGGAATTTTATCAGGCGTTGCTCGGAGGTCTTAAAAAAACAGACAGTGATGAATCGGGTGATGACAATGAACTATAAGGCTTTTTCACAAAAGCAGATTGAGGTGCTTAACTGGTGGTGTCCCGACAGTAAATTTTCGGATTTTGACGGAATTATCTGTGACGGGGCAGTGCGTAGCGGCAAAACTCTTTGTATGAGTGTGTCGTTTGTTTTGTGGGCGACTTACTGTTTTGACGGCGGCAGCTTTGCCTTATGCGGAAAAACAATCCGCTCTGTAAAAAGAAATGTTATTATGCCGCTTATGCCGATTTTGTCGGAACTCGGCTTTGATGTTTATGAAAGGTTATCTCAGAATTACTTTGAGGTTTCGTTCAAAGGACACAAAAACCGCTTTTACTTTTTCGGCGGTCGTGACGAAAGCTCGGCGTCGCTTATTCAGGGTATGACGCTGTGCGGAGTGCTTTTTGATGAGGTTGTGCTTATGCCGAGGTCGTTTGTGGAACAGGCGGTTGCAAGGTGTTCAGTTGAAAATTCAAAGCTGTGGTTCAACTGCAATCCCGAATATCCTCAGCACTGGTTCTGTCGTGAATGGGTTAAAAAAGCAAAAGAAAAAAATATTCTTTATATTCATTTCAGTATGGAGGATAATCCGTCTTTGTCAAAGAAAATGCTTGACCGATACAAAAAACTTTATTCGGGCAGCTTTTATCAGCGTTATGTTCTCGGAAAATGGGTGGCAACCGA
>JBJFIB010000202.1:3078-6001 GCA_051894195.1 Acutalibacteraceae bacterium | reverse complement strand
TGCACGGATAACCAAATAAGTGTTATTGTAATAGGGCAAAACAAAGAATGGAAGCAATCTTCTTCGCTTTCAAAGAAAGTAAATCAAAACTTTGTTCAAATTCCTTTTGCAAGGTTCATTCAGATGATACAATACAAAGCAAAAGAAAAAGGTATAGCAGTCATATTGACCGAAGAAAGCTATACGAGCGGTACAAGTTTCATTGATGATGAAATGCCTGTAAAAGCGAATTATAACAAAGCAAGAAGAATACACAGAGGATTGTTTAAAAGCAATGATAATATTCTGATAAATGCTGATTTGAACGGAGCTTATCAAATTTTAAAGAAAGTATTCCCAATCAAATGGGATAGAGGGTGTGCGTTACACCCGTTTGTAGTAAACATAGCTTAAACTATGTTGAACAATAAAGAAAAATATTTTTAATAAAATCTTTTATAAATTTTATTGTTTTTAATATTTTTTATAGCGTGATTGATTTGGCATACAAGAGAGTATTTGAGAGTTTTTCAAAGAAAATTCAGAACGAACTGAAAGAAAAATTTGATATTTGAAAATATATCAGGGATTTAATTTGTTCTCTGCCGTTATAATTTAAGTTGTACAATTTTATAAAAAAATATTATTTTTTCCATAAATATACATTTTTAGGCTTTTTTCACAAAATTTATTTGATTTTTTCTATCTTTTCTTATTGTGAATACGCAATCATTACCACTATATGTCCATTTTCTTTGATATACTATATTATATAATGGTAAATATAAGAATATAAAATTATACTGCTTTTATGGTAATGGTGATTTTATGGATATTTGTTTTGATTATAAAGGTAATAAAAGCTTTCGTCTTATGAATATATATGAGCGACTTCAACATGGTGAACACCTCAGCAAGTCGGAACTTGCGTCTGATTATTCTGTAAGTGAAAAAACAATTCAGCGTGATATTGACGATATTCGTGCGTATCTTTCAGAAACGCATATATATGACCGTGATATTTCCATAAAGTATGATAAAACACTTAACAGATATTATCTGCAAGACAGTTCTCAGAATACGCTCTCCGGCGACGAGGTTCTTGTGCTGTACAAAATACTTCTGCAAAACTGTTCTCTGCCAAAAGAAAAACTCTCTGAAATTATAAATAAAATTTCCTGTATTCTTCCGACCTCCGACCGTCAGATAATCAACAATGATATTGCAAAAAATCTCGAAAACTATTCCCCGATAAATGTGCCGTCGGATATTACGCTTAAAGTATGGGAATTTACAAAACACTCTCAGAACAATAATGCACTGCTTATATCATATTCATTTCCGAACAAAGGAAAACACTACTACATAATCTTCCCTGTTGCAGTTATATATAATAAAAATACATTTTATCTGATTGCTTTTACAAAAGAAAATGATAAGTTTCCTACGATTTTCAATGTCAATGAAATTCTGAGCATAAAACAGCTTGCGACAGAATCTATACCAAACACGGATTTTGAACAAATCGAAAACTTCAAAAATCTTCTTAAAGATAATAATCTCTTTGAACTCAAAGAGATAAAATTTGAATTCAAAGGTAATATTGTCTGGATTATGTCAAAGTTCCCCACAGCCGAACTTATGTATGAAAAAAATAAAATTTATACCATAAAGACCTTATTCTGCCACGACAGTACACTTGAATGGCTGAAATCAAACAGCGACATAATCAGTATCATAAATTTTTAATCACTGACAAAAAGGGTAAGCAAAGTTATTTTTCGCTTACCCTTTGATTTTTGTATATTTGTATCAGAATTTTCTGTATTTTTTAACAGGTCGCTGATTGCGTTTGCGTCTGTTGTAAACTGTCGCTACAACTATATATGCAATAAAGAGAATAACTATCGCCGCAACGGTTATTATAAACCATTTTGATGTAATTATCGTATTCAGCCCGTCAATCGCCGTCAGAAGTTCACTGCGGTCAACGGTTTCTGAGGCAAGAAGGTCAATCGTTACAAGCTCCTGATTAGCATAACTCAAAGTAACCGAACCGATTTTGTCGCCCTCCCTGACAGGTGCGTCTATGCTTTCTGGAATGTCGTAAGTCTTGTCTATGCTTGAAATATCAACATCATCAGGAAGAATTGTTGAATAGCTTGTTGCCGGTGCAAGCTGTATGCTGTCCTTATTCCATGCATAATTAAGCGGAATTTCTTTTACAAGGTCATTTTTGTCCATAATGGTTTTTATTTCGAGATTGTCAAACGCCCATTCATACAGGTTTTTTGAGTCAATCATCGCACCGTTGTCGTAGGATTCGCCGTTTTTGTCCTCATAAGGAGCTCCGAATGCCACACATAAATATGTATATCCGTTCTTTACTGCCGTTGACACAAGACAATAACCCGAGTCGTTTCCTGTTGAACCTGTTTTTATGCCTCTTGCATAAGGATAATAATATTCGCCGCCTCGTGAGGAGTCAATCATATAATTCGTTGTAAGAAGATAGCGGTCTTCACCAAGACAATATGAAATTACCGTGTTTGTAATGTCGGCAAATTCAGGCAAAGTAAGTGCATATTTCGCCATTGTCGCCATATCCCTTACAGTAGTGTAATGGTTCGGGTCATTAAGTCCGTGCGGATTTGCAAAATGCGTGTTCTCACAGCCGAGTTCCTTTGCCTTTGCGTTCATCATATCGACAAACTTGCTTATATCCCCCTTGCCGATATAATCCGCAAGCACCAGTGCCGCATCATTTCCGGAATGTATCATAAGACAGCACAAAAGCTGATATATACTGACTTTTTCGTTTTCTTTGAGTCCTGCCATTGAACTGCCTGTGCCGTCAAGCATATGAAGTATATCACCCTTTACCGTAACAAAGGTGTTTTTTAAATCGCTTATATGTTCAACAGTAATTATGTAGGTCATTATC
>JBJFIB010000202.1:0-2978 GCA_051894195.1 Acutalibacteraceae bacterium | reverse complement strand
AAAGGTGTTTTTTAAATCGCTTATATGTTCAACAGTAATTATGTAGGTCATTATCTTTGTTGTAGATGCAGGGTAGCGTCTTGTATCCGCCTCTTTTTCATAAACGGTAATTCCCGTATCAAGATTTTCGAGATAAAGTGACTTGCAGTTTGTATCAAAATCTATATCAAATGTCGCCGCATTTGCCGTGACTGAACCGTTTATCATTAAAGATGACAAAAAAATAATTGCAGACAGGAAAAAAGTAATCGTTTTTTTCATAGAAAAATATCCACTCCTGTGATATAATAAATGTCGAAAAATTCAAGCTGTTTTTATAACATATTAAATATACAGCAATTTGTTTCATAATTGTTTCAAATGACAACGAATGAAACTACATAAAATATTTTACATTATTTCGACATAAAACACAAATGGAATTATGCTTAAATTTCTTCCATTTATAATAAACATTTGTGGTTAATATTAAAAGGGTGAGCGTATGATTTACATTACCGGCGATATGCACGGGGAGTTTGAAAGATTTGAATGTAGAAAACTTAAAAAACTGACGGAAAACGACTGCCTTATTGTATGCGGTGATTTCGGTTTTGTGTGGAGCGACTCAAAAGAAGAACAGATTACACTGCACAAAATCGGCGAAAAAAAATTCAAAACGCTGTTTGTTGAGGGAACACACGAAAATTTCCGCCTATTGAATACATATCCGATAGTTGAAATGTACGGCGGACGGGTTCAACAGCTTAACAAAAATGTTTTTCATCTTATGCGTGGCGAAATATACACCATTGAGGGCAAAACATTCTTCACTTTCGGCGGCGGTGAAAGCAACGATAAGGAAATCCGTCAGGAAAACGGAACTTGGTGGAAAGAAGAACAGCCTACAATGGAAGAAATGGCTTATGCCGTTGAAAATCTTGATAAATTCAACCGCAAGGTCGATTATATAATTACACATCAGCCGTCAATGAAAGATATGGCACTTGTTGACAGACGATGCACGGTAAATCCGCTTTCAACTTTTTTTGATGAGCTTTCAAATAATGTCGAATACAAAAAGTGGTATTTTGGAAGTCTGCACAAAAACAAGAAAATCCCGAAAGCACACTGTCTTTTCACCGATATTGTCACTATTAAATAATTTTCAAACTCAAAAAAGCGACAGAGATATTCGCCGAAACGAACTTCTCTGTCGCTTTTATTTATAATTCAGCCCGATATTAAACCTGTGTCAAAGCAATTCCTGTTCGCACAATTCCACATTAAGCCGAGAATTTTCCGACATCTTGTCAATCTGCTTTTTTCTTATGCTTTTCATCATAAAAATTGCCGAAATAAATGCCCCGAGTTCTGCAACAGGAAACGCCCACCAAATCACACTTTCCGAATTCGGAACAAAAGTAAATACCCACGCCAGCGGCAGTGCTATTATGATAAGTCTTAACAGTGACAACACCAGTGACGCAACTCCGTGACCGAGAGCCTGAAAAATTCCCTGATATGCAATATTTGCTCCCACAAAAAGATAACCGAGCGTTATTATTCTTATTGCAAGAACGCACAACTCCTGTGTTTCGGCAGAAACGGCAAATATTCCCGAAATCTGATATGCAAACGCCTGTAAAAGCACTATTCCTGCACCCATAATCACAAGCGTATAAATCATACCGTATTTAATGGAATCATTGACACGCTTTTTGTCGTTTTTGCCGTAGTTAAACGCAATAACAGGTATCATTGCATTATTCATTCCGAATGCCGCAAAAAACACAAACTGCTGAATTTTGTAATACAGCCCGTAAGCCGTTACCGATGCGGTCGATACAAGATTGAAAATGATATTTACTCCGTATGTCATAAACGACATAAGTGCCTGCATAAGTATCGCCGGAATTCCTACACGGTAAATATCCTTAATGATTTTTCCACTCGGCTTGATGTATGACAGCTTTGTATCAAAATCTTTTTTATTGTAGATATAATGAAATACCGCATCAAGAATAAACGATACAAACTGACCGATTACGGTTGCATAAGCCGCACCGTCAATTCCCATTTCGGGCAGTCCGCAATAACCGAAAATGAGTATCGGGTCAAGCACAATATTAACTACTGCACCTGAAATCTGTGCTATTGTTGACTGAGTTGTCCTGCCCGTTGACTGCAAGAGCTTTTCGTATGTCATATACATAGCAACTCCAAACGACCAGTTACAGCATATTTCAAGATATGATACCGCCATTCCAAAAATAACGGGGTCATTGGTTTGTGAACTGATATATGCACGAACACCAAAAAGTCCGAAAATCAAAAATACAATATATGAGCATATTCCGAGAAAAACGGCATTACCTGCAATCTTGTTTGCCTTTTCCCTGTTGCCCTCTCCAAGACTTCTGGACAAAACTGCATTTATTCCTACACCTGTGCCGACACCTATCGCAATCATAAGCATTTGAACAGGGAACGCCAGCGTCAGTGCATTTACACCGCAGTCACCCATATTGCTTATCTGTGCCGTATCTTTCATACAGCTTACAAAATAACTGTCAACTATGTTATAGAGTGCCTGTATCGCCATAGATACTATCATCGGAACACCCATTGTAAGCAACAGTTTTTTGACAGGCTGAACGCCCATTTTGTTCATAGACACTTCTTCGTTCATATTTATCCTCCCAAAAATTAAAAATATTTTTTCGGAGATTTATAGTTCCTGCCACAACTTTACCGAAAAACAAAAAACCGCGTAAATCCATATACCTGGACTTACGCAGTTTTGCTGCTCGGTTAAATTTATTATAACACAATCTGCCGATTTCGGCAAGTTTGAATTTTTAACAAGAATTTTGTTCTCTCAAAAAATTTTTTTGCCTTTTCTGAGCTGTATTCAGCATTACAGAATTTCAGAAAACATTATACATTAAATCTGAACAGAACAATGTCGCCGTCGTTCATAACATACTCCTTGCCCT